>CAVJIP010000167.1:0-10973 GCA_963649625.1 Bacteroidaceae bacterium | reverse complement strand
GTACCACATTGAGATTGTTTCACCTTGATTGGGTCATATCTATTTACATCACAGAAAAGTTCCGGAATTTTTCGCAGGTTTTCCTTTACAAAAAGAAAAAAAGTGATATAATCTTATCGGTATGCCCAATGGCTCAGTTGCGGGACAACGCCGGGACTCCGGGCTTCACCCGCCCGCCACTTAGCATTCGGGTAACAATATTGGAAAGGTGGAAAACACTATGATTCGCAAGGAAGTCAAGGAAGAGATCATCAAGCAGTATGCGACCCATGAGGGCGACACCGGTTCCCCCGAGGTTCAGGTGGCCGTGCTCACCTACCGCATCAATGAGCTCACCGAGCATCTGCGCACCCACATCCACGATGACCACAGCCGTCGGGGCCTGCTAAAGATGGTCGGTAAGCGGCGCAACCTTCTGGACTATCTGGCCAAGAAGGACATCAACCGCTATCGTGAGCTGATTAAGCGGCTGGGACTGCGGAAGTAAATCCCCATTGCCGCCCGGCAGCTGCGGAAATCTGTAAAAAGGGGCGGCTCTCTGAGCCGCCTTTTTTGTCCGTTTATCCACAAAAGGGCACAGCTCCGTTTTAGCAGTTGAAAGAGGTTCTGACGCTCAGGCCCTGTTTCAAGTGCTAAACGTCCTGTGCCGGAAGCAAAACAGGAGGTAACTCTATGGTAACAAAAAAAGAATTTCCCGACCAGCACGTTTTTCAAACCGAGATCGGCGGCCGCCCCTTTACGGTCATCACCGGCAAGGTGGCGGAGCTGTGCAACGGGGAGTGCATCTGCCGCTACGGCGACACGGTGGTGCTGACCACGGTGGTGGCGTCCTCCGCCCCCAAGTCCGGCATTGACTACTTCCCCTTGACCATCGACTTTGAGGAGCGGATGTATTCCGTGGGCCGCATTCCCGGGGCCTATCTCCGCCGGGAGGGCCGTCCCTCCGAAAAGGGCGTGCTGGTAAGCCGTTTGATTGACCGGCCCATGCGTCCCTTCTTTGACGATGACCTGCGCAACGACGTGGTCATCACCTGCACCGCCCTGTCCAACGATTACGACAACTCCATTGAGGTGGTGGCCTCCCTGGGCGCATTTATCGCCACCGCCTATTCCGATGTGCCCTGGAACGGCCCTATGGCCACCACCCAGGTGGCCTATGTGGACGGGGAGTATGTGGTAAACCCCAGCTATGAGCAGCACCAGAAGGCCGATATGTTCGTGACCATCGCCTCCACCGCAGAGAAGGTGGTCATGATCGAAACCGAGGCCAACGAGATTCCCGAGGACATTCTCCTGGGAGGCATTCGGCTGGCCCATGAGACAAACCAGAAAATCGTGGCCTTTATCAACGAGATCGTGGCCGCCATCGGCAAGCCCAAGTTCACCTTTGAAAAGGCCGCTGTCAACTATGATATGCTCAATGACCTGATGGAGTACGGCCTGGATCAAATCGAGTACGCCCTGGACACCCCCGACAAAAACGTCCGAGAGGAGCGTCTGGCGGCCATCCGGCTGGACTTTGCGGAGAAATTTGCGGAGAAGTACGAGGACTACGACCAGCACATTGAGGTCTGCTTGTACAAGATGCAGAAGAAGGTCGTAAAGAAATGGCTGCTGGCCGGAAAGCGAGTGGATGGCCGCCGCACCGATGAGATTCGGCCTCTGGCCGCCGAGGTGGGGGTCCTGCCCAGAGTGCATGGCTCCGGCCTGTTCACCCGCGGCCAGACCCAGGTGCTGTCCGTCTGCACCCTGGGCAGCCTGAGCATGATGCAGAAGCTGGATACCATCTTCCCCGAGGAGGGCAAGCGCTGGATGCATCACTACAATATGCCCGCCTTCTCCACCGGTGAGGCCCGCTCCAGCCGCTCCACCTCCCGCCGGGAGTACGGCCACGGGGCCCTGGTAGAAAAGGCCTTGGCTCCTGTTCTGCCCTCTGTGGAGGAGTTCCCCTATGCCATCCGGGTGGTTTCCGATGTGCTCTCCTCCAACGGCTCCACCTCTCAGGGCTCTATCTGCGGCACGACCCTGGCCCTGATGGACGCAGGCGTGCCCATTAAGCGGCCTGTGGCCGGCATCTCCTGCGGCCTGATTTCCGAGGGAGACACCTTCCGTACCTTTATCGACATCCAGGGCGTGGAGGACTTCCACGGAGAGATGGACTTTAAGGTGGCCGGTACCACCCAGGGCGTCACCGCCATTCAGATGGATCTGAAAAACGACGGCCTGACCATGGAGATCATTGAAAACGCTTTGGAGAGCTGCCGCCAGGCCCGCCTGGAGATTCTGGAGCAGGTCATGCTGCCCTGCATTCCCGAGCCTCGGAAGGAGGTCAGCGAGTACGCCCCCAAGATGATCTCCATGAAGATTCCCGTGGACAAGATTCGGGAGGTCATCGGCTCCGGCGGAAAGACCATTCAGAAGATCACCGCAGAGACCGGCGCAAAAATCGACATTGACGACGACGGCTCTATCTTTATCTCCGCCGTGGACGGTGCCGCCTGCCGGGCCGCCAAAACCGCCATTGACAACATCTGCTTTGTCCCGGAGGTGGGCAAGCTGTACTACGGCAAGGTGGTGCGGATCATTCCCATCGGCGCTTTTGTGGAGCTGGCCCCCGGAAAGGACGGCATGATTCACATTTCCAAGCTGGAAAATCACCGGGTGGAAAAGGTAGAGGACGTGCTGAACGTGGGGGACATGACCTGGGTCAAGGTCACGGACATCGATGAAAGAGGCCGGGTCAACCTGTCCCGGCGAGATGCCCTGCGGGAAATGGCGAAAAAGAAGTAAGAAAAGATAGGAAAGCGGCAGGCTGAAGCCTGCCGCTTTTGCGTACAACGTTGGGAGAAAAGAGGGGCTTATCCCTCCTCCGTCAGCCAGGAGAAGGTGTCGTAATAGCCGTAGTAATCCTCCAGGTTTTCCCGGGCCTCCTGCTCCGTATAGCCGGGCATTACCCCGGAATCGTCCTCATTGCTGAGAATCACCTCAAAGCCGGTCTCTCCTCCGGCGATTCCCATCAGGATTTCCTCGCCAAAGGCATCGTCGTTTTCATTGATCTTGGCAATCCATTTTGTCATGCTCTGTCACTCCTGTTGCAGAAGAATGTTCAGCATGATTATACGCACTTCCCGCTGGAATGTAAAGAGGGATAAAGCGAAAAAAATAGACAGGCCGGACACGGCTTTGCGGAGGATTCTTGTGGATATTCACAGTTGACCGGGTTTCCCCGGCTGTAATATGATTATTACCAGGAAATCAATCAACGAACCGAGGAAACAGTATGCTCAATCAATTTTCCAGAACGCAGCTGCTTCTGGGGGAGACCGCCATGGAGCGGCTCCAGAGGGCCAGGGTGGCGGTGTTTGGCATCGGCGGCGTAGGAGGCTATGCCTGCGAGGCTTTGGCCCGCAGCGGCATCGGGGCCTTCGAGCTGATCGACGACGACCGGGTGTGCCTTACGAACCTGAACCGGCAGATCATTGCCACCCGGAAAACCCTGGGCCGGTACAAGGCGGAGGTGATGGAGGAGCGCATCCATGACATCAACCCCCAGGCCCGGGTGGTTACCAGAAAGTGCTTTTTCCTGCCGGAAAACGCCGGGGACTTTCCTTTTCCCGACTATGACTATGTGGTGGACGCAGTGGACACGGTTTCCGCCAAAATCGAGCTGGTGCTGCAATGCCAGCGGCTGGGGGTGCCCATCATCAGCTCCATGGGGGCGGGAAACAAGCTGGACCCGACCTCCTTTCGGGTGGCGGACATCTACGACACCCGGGTCTGCCCGCTGGCCCGAATCATGCGGCGGGAGCTTCGGAAGCGGGGAGTGCCCGGCCTGAAGGTGGTCTATTCGGAGGAGCCGCCCCTTCGGCCCCTGGAGGATATGTCCATCAGCTGCCGGGCCCACTGCGTCTGTCCTCCGGGCACGGAGCGAAAATGCACCACCCGGCGGGACATTCCCGGCAGCATGGCCTTTGTGCCCTCGGTGGCCGGACTGATTCTGGCCGGGGAGATCATCAAAGATCTGACCCAGGGGCTGCGGCCCGTTCAGGATTCCTGACCCCCAACAAAACCCAGCCCCCACAGGAAAAGCCTGAGGGGGCCGACGTTTATACCCGGTCCTTGTTTTCCTTTTGCACCTTGGCCAGGAATTCCTCCAGGGACAGGGTGGTGCTTTCGCCGGTGTCCCGCTTCCGATAGGTGATGTTTCCGGCCTCTACCTCCTTGGCCCCAATCACCAGCATATAGGGAACCCGCTCCACCTGCTGAGCCTCCCGAATCTTATAGCCGATTTTTTCGCTGCGCTCGTCCAGCTCCGTGCGGATGCCGGTGGCTCGGATGGTCGCATAGACCTGCTTGGCGTAGTCCATGCTTTTGTCGGACACAGGCAGCACCTTGACCTGAGTGGGTGCCAGCCACAGGGGAAACTTGCCGGCGTAGTGCTCGGTGAGAATGCCGATAAACCGCTCAATGGAGCCGAAGCAGACCCGGTGAATCATAATGGGCCGCTGCTTTTCTCCGTTTTCGTCCACATATTCCAGCTGGAAGTTCAGGGGCATCTGGAAGTCCAGCTGAATGGTGCCGCACTGCCAGGTTCGGCCCAGGCTGTCCCGAAGATGGAAGTCGATCTTGGGGCCGTAGAAGGCACCGTCTCCCTCGTTGACGATATAGTCAAGGCCCAGGCTCTCCAATGCGTCCCGCAGGCCGTTGGTGGCCGCCTCCCAGTCCTCGTCAGAGCCCATGGAGTCCTCCGGACGGGTGGAAAGCTCCATAAAGTAGTCAAAGCCGAACTTGGTGTAGACCTCGTGAATGAGATGCACCACCCCCCGAATCTCATCGGCGATCTGGTCGGGCCGCATAAAGATGTGGGCATCGTCCTGGGTAAAGCAGCGGACACGGAACAGGCCGTGCAGGGCCCCCCGCAGCTCATGCCGGTGTACCAGGCCCAGCTCTCCTACCCGCAGAGGCAGCTCCCGATAGCTGTGGGGCTGGGCCCGATAGACCATCACCCCGCCGGGGCAGTTCATGGGCTTGATGCAATAGGGCTCGTCGTCAATGACGGTGGCGTACATATTGTCCTTGTAGTGATCCCAGTGGCCGGAGGTCTCCCACAGATGCCGGTTCATAATCAAGGGGGTGGAAACCTCCACATAGCCCTCCCGGGTGTGGAGCTGCCGCCAGTAGTCGATCAGGGCGTTTTTAATGGCCATGCCCTTGGGCAGGAAGAAGGGGAAGCCGGGGCCCTCGTCACAGAACATAAACAGACCCATTTCCCGGCCCAGACGGCGGTGATCCCGCTTCTCCGCCTCCTCCATCAGCTTCAAATGCTCCTCCAGCTCCGCCTGGGTGCGGAAGGCAATGCCGTTAATTCGGGTGAGCATCTTGTTGTTTTTGTCGTTTTTCCAATAGGCCCCGGACTGCTGCGTGACCTTAAAGGCCTTGAGGGCCTTGGTATAGGTGATATGGGGGCCGACGCACATATCAATGTATTCCCCCTGCTGGTAGAAGGTGATGGTGGCGTCCTGGGGCAGGTCTCCGATATGCTCCACCTTGTAGCTCTCTCCCCGCCCCTCCATCAGGGCAATGGCCTCCTCCCGGGGCAGAGCATAGGCCTTGAAGGGGAGGTTTTCCTTACAGATTTTCCGCATTTCCTGCTCAATGGCCTGGAGATCCTCATCGGTGAGCTTTTCCTCCCCCAAATCCACATCGTAGTAGAAGCCACGCTCCGTGGCGGGGCCGTAGGCAAAGCGGGCCTGGGGATGCAGCCGCCGGATGGCCTGGGCCATAATGTGGGCGGCACTGTGGCGCAGCACATGAAGCTCCTGCTCCTGCTCGATCTCTCCCACATGACCGTCGTTGTACACAACCTTCATCAATCGACACTCCTTTTTGATTCCCAAAAAATAAAACCCCTATAAGCCGCTGCGGCTCATAAGGGTGCATTGCACGGTTCCACCTTATGGTTTCACTCATTGACTCCTTAACGGGGAGGGGCGGCTGCGTTTCGGTGTGTCCCCGCAGCGGCTCCGGACTGGTGTTCCCGAAATGCCGTCATAAGACGCTTGCAGCAAAATGCGCCCTTCTCTGAAATCCGGCAGGCCGGTACTGGTTCCTTCATTGCCTGTGCACTGGCTATTGTAGCAAGTTCTTCCGCCCTTGTCAAGGCGGCGAAGGAAGATTTTTTCTATGGAAGCAGAGCCGGAGAGAGCGAAGCAGCCGTCGCCGCCCCGCTCCCTTCGCATCTTCCCTCCGGCTGCCTTTGAGACACGCTTGACCGCCCTTGCAGCCGCCCTTTGAGATCACACAGGTTATCCTGTTCTCCAGACCCCGCACCAAGCCTCATCGCAATGGAAAACGACAAGCACTGGATGCTCAGTGGCCTTTTGAGCACCGGCAAGCTCCTTGGGTCGATCCAAAAGCAGTGTATGCAGCGGCGGGGAGGGCTATACGGATTTTTTTCAAATCGGTCGGAATTTACTTCCCGGCCTTGACCCGGGCGAACTCCTCCTGAATCTGCCGGGTGGGCTGGGGGGTACACAGGGACACCACCACGATTACCAGCAGGCTGAACACAAAGGCGGGCAGCAGCTCGTAGATGCCGAATACACCGCCCAGGGGCTTGATCAGGCCGTTCCACACAAACACCATCACCCCGCCGGCGAGCATTCCCGCAATGGCACCCTGGTAGGTGGTGCGCTTCCAGAACAGGCACAGGAGCATCAGGGGCCCGAAAGCGGCCCCCAGTCCTGCCCAGGCAAAGGAGGTGATGCCGAAAATGGTGGAATTGGAGTTCCAGGCAATGGCCATGGCCACCAGGGTAATGACCACCAGGGTGATGCGGCTACACCACATGACCTGGCCCTCGGTGGCGTCCTTTTTGAAGATGCCCCGGTACAGATTCTGGCTCACCGCACTGGCGGAGATGAGCAAATAGGAATCCGAGGAGGAAATGGCGGCGGCCAGCACACCGGCACAGGCGAAGCCGGCCAGAACCGGCGGGAAGAACTTGGTGGCGGAATCAATAAACACGTTTTCTGCGTCGCTGTTGGACAGGTAGTCCAGGCCGGTCACGCTCCGGGCGGCGATGCCGATAAACACGGCGGCGATCATGGAGACGACCACCCAGATAATGGCCACCCGGCGGGAGCGGCTCAGCTCCCCCTCCGAGCGGATGCCCATAAACCGGAGCAGCACCTGGGGCATACCAAAGTAGCCCAGGCCCCAGGCCAGGTAGGAGACGATTTTCAGGGGGCTGTAGATGTTTTTGGCCCCGAACACATTGACCTCCGTGGCGGAGGGGGAGGCGCTGCTGGTCAGGGAGAAGAAGCCCTCATAGCTTTTGGCGTTGGCCAGCACCTGGGACAGGCCTCCGGCGGAGGCAATCAGCAGCACCATAATCAGCACCAGCACCGTGACCATCACCACCGCCTGCATAAAGTCCGAGGCACTTTCCGCCAAAAAGCCCCCCAGGAAGGTGTAGACCAGCACGAAAATGGCCGCCACGATCATCATGCTCTGATAGGACAGGCCGAAAAGATTGGCAAAGAGCTTGCCGCAGGAGCTCAGGCACTGGGCCGCATAGACGGAGAAAAAGACGATGATCACCAGAGCGCAGATGCTCATGAGAATCTTTTTCTTTTCATGAAACCGATTGGAAAAGAAATCCGGCAGGGTAAAGGCGTCCACCGCCACGCTGTACCGGCGCAGCCGCTTGGAGACCACCAGGAAATTGATGTAGGTGCCCAGGGCCAGGCCGATACAGGTCCAGCCTGCGTCTGCCAGGCCTGTCCAGTAGGCCAGACCCGGAATGCCCATCAGCAGATAGCCGGACATATCGGAGGCCTCTGCGCTAAAGGCCGTGACCCAGGGGCCAAGGCTGCGCCCCCCCAGAAAATAGGACTCTGCGTCCTGATTGGCCCGCCGGGCAAAGTATATCCCGATGCCAATGACTGCCGCCATGTAGATCACCATAGCCAGCAGGTGCTGAAGATTTGCTGATGTCATTGCTGTTCCTCCTTGTTCGTCCTTCCACAAAAACAGAATCCTCTTGACAAGTCACACATGAAAAATTATAATGTATTCCATCAAGAAAATTTAAGTGTCAGCGGAATCATAGCACGGCTGGCCGAAAAAATCAAGAGGAAACAGCCTATGGACACAAAAAAATACCAGGTTTTCGTAAAAACCGTGGAATTGGCCTCTCTGACCCGGGCGGCCCAGGAGCTGGGGCTGACCCAATCCGCCGTGAGCCATATTATCGCCGGCCTGGAGGAGGAGCTGGGCCTACCCCTGCTCAAGCGCAGCCGCACCGGGGCCCGACTGACTCCGGAGGGGGAAAGGCTGATGCCCTATCTTCGGGAAATCCTCCGGCAGGAGGAGCTGCTCCGCCAGACCGCCGCCCAGCTTCACACCCAGGTCAGCGGACGGGTGCGGATCGGCACCTTTACCAGCGTAGCCACCCACTGGCTCCCGGCCCTGATGATGGGCTTTCAGGAGCGGTATCCCCAGGTGGATTTTCAGCTGTTTAACGGGGACTACCACGATGTGGACACCTGGATCAGCGACGGCACCGTGGACATTGCCTTTATCGCCCTGCCCACCCGGCACAAATGCCGGTGCATCCCCCTCTATCAGGACGCCCTGATGGCCATTCTCCCGCCGGAGCATCCCCTGGCCGCCGGGCCGGTCTGCCGGGTGGAGGACATTGCCCGGGAGCCCTTCATCTCCCTGCTGGAATCCTCCAACCACGATGCCCTCCGGGCTTTGCGTGCCGTGGACATGAAGCCCAACATCCGCTTTGAAACCAAAGACGACTATGCGGCCATTGCCATGGTGCGCCAGGGCCTGGGGGTGAGCATTATGCCCTCTCTCCTGCTGCGGGGCAGCAACCAGGCCATTGCCATCCGCCCCCTTGACCCGCCCGCCAGCCGAACCATTGCCCTGGCCATTCCGGGGGAGACACCCGGCCCCGCCGCAGGACGGTTTGCGGAGTTTACGGCCCAGTGGGTGGGGGAAAACGGGTGAGGGAAGGTGCTGTTTTCTAGAGTGCTCCCTTTGTCAAGAACAATTTTGATTTAGTGAGGGTTAAATCCGGACAATCTGTGATATACTCTCCCAGCTCGGACGGAGGATACGGCAACGCTGAGGAGCAACTAGAGCGCCGAGCCACGGGAGGGCGGCACAGAAGCGTCGCTCTTTCTTTAGCATCAATCAGGTCGGCGATTTCGGCCTTCATATGGCCGAAGAAGCTCTCTTGTGGGGCATTATCCCAGCAGTTGCCTCTGCGGACATAGACTGGATAATTTCTGCGTCCTGCGGCTTCTTTGACTGATTCTGAGCACTATTAAACATACCGACGTGGGAATGTCCACAGAATGGGGTGTGCCGAAAACCTGCTCTGTCCACTGTTCGGGTACGGTGCCCTTTGAGGGCTGTCCATCAAATGGGGATGTCGCTGTTGCCTTACCAAAACCATTGTCCATTCTACGGGGTATAGTTTAGGGCAAGAGGGATGAGGAACCCCAGGGAGAAGTGATGGAGTGGAAACGGGAAAGAAATTTCCAAAAAATGATTGACATTTCTGAAAAAACTGCTATAATAGTAAGGCTGTAAATCAGCAATCAATCCTTGCCGCCGGCGGGACCGGCGGCCATACGTCCAAAAGGAGGTGCAAACAACATGGCTAAGATCACCGAAAAGTACGAGGCCCTTTACATTATCAACCCCCAGCTCACGGAGGAGGATACAAAGGCCCTGGTGGAAAAGTTCAAGGCGATGGTGGAGGCAGAGGGTACCCTTTCCGCTCTGGATGAGTGGGGCAAGCGCCGTCTGGCCTATCCCATTGAGGATCTGGCAGAGGGGTACTATGTGCTCATGAGCTTTGAGGCGAAGCCCGAGTTCCCCGCAGAGCTGGATCGTGTGATGAAAATCACCGACGGCATTATGCGCTGCCTCATCACTGCGGTGGAGGAGTAAGGAGGAAGTTTCATGCTCAACCACATTGTTCTCATGGGTCGGCTGACCCGGGACCCGGAGCTGCGCCGTACCGGCAGCGGTACTGCGGTGGCCTCCTTCTCCCTGGCGGTGGATCGGGACTTTAAGAACCAAAACGGGGAAAAGGAAACGGACTTTATCGATATTGTGGCCTGGCGGAATACGGCGGAGTACGTCTCCAAGTACTTTACCAAGGGCCGCATGGCGGTCGTCACTGGCCGGCTGCAGATCCGCAACTGGACGGACAAGGAGGGCGGCAAGCGCCGCAGCGCAGAGGTCGTGGCCGACAACGTGTATTTCGCCGACAGCAAAAAGGACGGGGACTACAGCGGCTTCTCCCAGGGCTTTGCGGCTCCCCAGGGCGGCTTTGCGGCCCCGGCCCAGAGCAGTCCCGTTCCCAACATTCAGCCCACCCCGGATGAATTTTCCATGCTGGACAGCAGCGACAGTGACCTGCCCTTCTGATGCCCAGATGAGTACTTGATAAGGAGGAATATCCATGGCTAACGATAGAGTCAGAGGCCGCAAGCGCCGCAAGGTTTGCAGCTTCTGTGTGGACAAAATCGAGCACATCGACTACAAGGACACCGCAAAGCTCCGCCGTTACCTCTCCGAGCGGGGGAAGATCCTGCCCCGGAGAACCACCGGCACCTGCGCCAAGCATCAGCGCCAGCTGACCACCGCCATTAAGCGGGCCCGTCAGATTGCGCTGCTGCCCTATGTGACCGATTGAGTGTTTCGCCCCCGGGCCTGGCCTGGGGGCGGGTTTTTTCTTTTCTCATCCGCCGTTCTCCCTCTGACCTCTTGCCCTCCGGGCAATCCACCTTCTCGTCGTCGCAAAGTCCGCTTCTGTTCGGGCTCCCCCTGGTCGCCCTCCCTCCGCTCCCTTGCTCCTCCTCTCCCCAGCAGACCCGCTTCGCTGGGCTCTGCCGGGGCCCCAAATTGGGGGAAGGTCTTGGTGCGGCGGTTTCATAACCTTCCCC
>CAVJIP010000166.1:0-6901 GCA_963649625.1 Bacteroidaceae bacterium | reverse complement strand
GAATATCGCCTCAGAGCACGACAATCAGCAGATCGAGCAGTGCCACATTCTCCTGGCCCTTTTGATGCAGGAGGACGGCCTGGTACCCCAGCTTCTAACGAAGATGGGCGTTACTGTGGCCTCTGTCACAGCCGCCGCCAAGGAGCTGGTGGCCCAGCTTCCGGCGGTCACAGGCTCTGGCCGGGAGCTGGATAAGGTCTATATCAACCGGGATGTGGACGGGGCCCTGAATGAGGCGGAAAAGGTCGCCGACAGCATGAAGGACGACTATGTGTCCGTGGAGCATATTCTTTTGGGCCTGATTGCCAAGGCCAACAGCCGGATGAAAAAGCTCTTTGAGACCTATGGTATTACCAGCGAGGGCTGCCTGAAAACCCTCCAGTCCATCCGGGGCAGTGCCCGTGTTACCACGGACAACCCGGAGGGAACCTACGATGCCCTGAACAAGTATGGCACCGACCTGGTCAAGCAGGCCAAGGACAAGAAAATGGACCCGGTCATTGGCCGGGACGAGGAGATTCGGAACGTAATCCGAATCCTCTGCCGAAAAAGCAAAAATAACCCGGTGCTGATCGGTGAGCCCGGCGTGGGCAAGACGGCCATTGTAGAGGGCCTGGCCCAGCGAATCGTCCGGGGAGACGTGCCGAAAAACCTTCAGGATAAGACCATATTCTCCCTGGATATGGGTGCTCTGGTGGCCGGGGCCAAGTACCGGGGCGAATTTGAGGAGCGGCTCAAGGCCGTCCTGAACGAGGTAAAGGCCAGCGAGGGACGGATTCTGCTGTTCATTGATGAGCTGCACACCATTGTAGGCGCAGGAAAAACCGAGGGCAGCATGGATGCAGGAAACCTCCTAAAGCCTATGCTGGCCCGGGGTGAGCTGCACTGCATTGGTGCCACGACCCTGGACGAATACCGGCAGTATATCGAAAAGGATGCCGCTCTGGAGCGCCGATTCCAGACCGTGCTGGTGGCGGAGCCGACGGTGGAGGACACCGTGGCCATTCTCCGGGGCCTGAAGGAGCGCTACGAGGTGTTCCACGGGGTGAAGATCACAGACCCGGCCATTGTGGCGGCTGTCACCCTGTCCAACCGGTATATCACAGACCGGTTCCTGCCGGATAAGGCCATAGACCTGATTGACGAGGCCTGCGCTATGATTCGCACGGAGATGGACTCCATGCCCACGGAGCTGGATCGTGTCCGCAGAAGAATCATTCAGATGGAAATCGAGGAGGCCGCTCTGAAAAAGGAAAGCGACACTCTCTCCGAGGGCCGCCTCAAGGAGCTGCAAAAGGAGCTGGCCGAGGAGCGGGATTCCTTCAAGACCATGCAGGCCCAGTGGGAAAACGAGAAAAACGACATTGGCCGGGTGCAGAAGCTCCGGGAGGAGATTGAAAAGCTGGGCCGCCAAATCGAGGAGGCGGAGCAGAATTACGACCTGGAGCACGCAGCGGAGCTGAAATACGGCAAGCTGCCGGAGGCCAAGAAGGCCCTGGAGGAGGCAGAGCGGGAGGCTCAGGAGGATAAGCCCCATCAGCTCCTCCGGGATAAGGTCACAGAGGACGAAATCGCCCGAATCATCGAACGCTGGACGGGGATTCCCGTGTCCAAGCTGGTGGAAGGGGAGAAGGAAAAGCTCCTGCATCTGGAGGACACCCTCCATCAGCGGGTAATCGGCCAGGAGGAAGCGGTGCGCAGCGTGGCCGAGGCCATTATGCGCTCTAGGGCAGGCATTCAGGACCCCAACCGGCCCATCGGCAGCTTTATGTTCCTGGGGCCCACCGGCGTAGGAAAAACCGAGCTGGCAAAGGCTCTGGCGGAGTGCCTGTTTGACGATGAAAAGAATCTGGTGCGGATCGATATGTCAGAGTATATGGAGAAATACAGCGTCTCCAGACTGATCGGCGCACCTCCCGGATATGTGGGCTATGAGGAGGGCGGCCAACTCACCGAGGCAGTCCGCCGCAGGCCCTATTCCGTGGTGCTGTTTGACGAGGTGGAAAAGGCCCACCCCGATGTGTTCAATATTCTCCTGCAGGTGCTCGATGACGGCCGAATCACCGACTCCCAGGGCCGGACAGTGGACTTTAAGAACACCATCATTATCCTGACCTCTAACCTGGGCTCCCAGTATCTGCTGGAGGGCATCGGGCCGGACGGCTCCATTACCCAGGAGGCTAAAGATCAGGTCAATGTACTGCTGAAAAAGAGTTTCCGCCCGGAGTTCCTGAATCGCCTGGATGAGATCGTATTCTATAAGCCTCTGACCCGGGAGAATCTTACCGGCATTATCGACCTGCAGCTGGAGGCCCTGAACCGCAGACTGGAGGAGCAGCAGCTTCGCTGTGAGGTTACGCCGGAGGCCAAGCAATTTATTATGGATGCCGCCTATGATCCGCTCTATGGAGCACGGCCTCTGCGCCGGTATGTGCAGCATACCGTGGAAACCCTTATCGCCAAGAAGATTTTGGTGGGCGATGTGCCAGCAGGCGGTGTCCTGGGAGTGGACGTGAAGAACGGCGACCTGGCAGTCACTGTGGAATAAGGCTGATTTCCTGCGGTATGGACACCCATGCCGCAGGATTTTCCTGTCCGAGGCACGGTCGGCCAAGGCGGCACATAGACTGTATTGTCCCCACGGGGACAAAATACCGAGGATAGGAGGAAGGATATGGACTTTGGAATCACCGGCGTGGCGGCCATTACGGCGCTGAGCTGGCTTCTGGGCCAGGGCATCAAGCTCAGCCCCCTGAATCGATGCTGGATTCCGCTGATCTGCGGCGTATTCGGTGGGCTTTTGGGGATTTTGGGCCTTTATACCATGGCGGGCTTTCCGGCGGAGGATCCCATCACGGCGGCGGCCATGGGCGTGGTGTCCGGTCTGGCGGCCACCGGGGTGCATCAGGCCTGCAAGCAGATCAAGAAGGGAAGTGACCCATGAAGGGCATTGATGTCAGCGAGCACAACGGTATCCTGGACTGGAGAAAGGTCAAGGCCGCCGGAATCGAATTTGCCATTCTGCGGGGCGGCTATGGAAGATACCAGGTAGACGGTCAGTTCCGAGCCAATCTCAAGGGGGCAATCAGCCAGAATATTCCCATAGGCGTGTATTGGTTTTCCTATGCGGTCAGCCAGGACACGGCCCGGCAGGAGGCGAAAAAGTGCCTGGAGACCCTTGGAGGCACCCCGCTGCAGCTGCCGGTGTTCTATGACTTCGAGTATGATTCCCTGCGATATGCCCGGGAGCAGGGCGTGACCGTCACCAGCCGGGACTTTAACCGATTCGCCAGGGCGTTCCTGGAGGAGATACAGGCGGGCGGCTACCGTCCTGGAATTTACTACAATCTGGACTACTACCGCACCATGGTGGACACCGCACAGCTTTCCGGCTATGCAGTTTGGTATGCCCAGTTTGCCTCCAGCCCCAGCATTTCGGCCTATGACATTTGGCAGTATTCCAGCTCCGGGGAGCTTTCGGGGCTAAGCGGGAGGTTTGATATGAACGAGCTGAAAAGCACGTCCCTGCTCCAGACCCAGAAAAAAACCGGTTGGCAGAAAAATGCCACCGGCTGGTGGTATGTACTGCCGGACGGGAGCTATCCTGTCGGAGGCTGGGAGCAAATTGACGGGAAATCCTATTTGTTTGATGATAAGGGCTACTGGGTGGAGTATCCCCAGGAGACCAGGTATCATCTTCTGGGAGACGTGAAGGAGCCAATGTACCGGGAGACGTTAAACCGGCTGATTGCAAGGGACGTTCTGCGGGGCCGGGAGGGCAGCGGGGAGAATTTGGTTTTAGACCTGGGGGAGGATGCCATCCGAATGCTGGTGACTCTGGAGCGGGCTGGAGCCCTGGAAGTGTAAAAGGGGATGGGGCTGTCTCACCCAAGCGGCAGCCTTATCCGTTTCTGATTTTCTGCTTGCAAGCCCGGGCGGGAATCGGTATAATAAAGGCACAAAGGAGCTGATATACTTGACTGCTGAACAGAAATTCGCACTCTGGCTGGCGGAGGTGCCCCAGAATACGGATATTGGCCGGGAGCTTTCCGCACTTCGGGGAAATACCGGGGAGATTCAGTCCCGCTTCGGCGGCGACTTGACCTTCGGTACTGCGGGCCTTCGGGGAATCATGGGAGCCGGTACGGATCGAATGAACGTGTACACCGTGCGCCGGGCCGCATTGGCCTATGGACAATATATCAAGTCGGCAGCCCTGCCGGACACCTGCGCCGTTGCCTATGACACCCGCAATCACTCCCGGGAGTTTGCGGAGGTGTGCGCCGTGGCTTTGGCGGAGGAGGGGATTCATGTCTATTTCTACCCCCAGCCGGCCCCTACGCCCATGCTGTCCTTTGCGGTGCGGCAGTTGAAAACCGGCGGCGGCGTGGTCATGACGGCCAGCCACAATCCGGCGGCCTATAACGGCATGAAGTGCTATGGCAGTGACGGCTGCCAGCAGACGGACGAGCCTGCGGCGGAGGTGTTCCGGCGGATGCTGGAGGTTCCCATGCTGTCCCTGGGGACGGAGAAATTTGAGAGGCTTTTGGAGCGGGGCAGTATTGAACTGCTGGACGAGAGCATTTATGAGAGCTACTACGCCGCAGTATTGGGAGAGGGCCTTTGTGCGCCGCTGATCCCGGTGTCCGGGCTGCGGGTGCTGTATACGCCCCTTCATGGGACGGGGCTGACCCCGGTGACGGCCCTGCTGGATCGGCTCCGGGTAAATTATGACGTAGTGGCGGCCCAGGCGGATCCCAACGGAGACTTTCCCACCTGCCCCTATCCCAACCCGGAGACGGCGGCGGCCTTTGACGAGGCAATAAAGCAGCTCTCCGCTCCCGATGCGCCGGAGTATGACCTGGTTCTGGCCACCGACCCGGATTCCGACCGAATGGCGGCGGCGGTGCCGGAGCGGGACGAAGCCGGCAATATCCGGCTGCATCGGTTTGCCGGCAACGAGTTTGGCTGCCTGCTGCTGGAATATATTCTGAACAATCGGCTGCGGCGGAATGACCTTCCGGCGGAGGCCAAGTGCATTAAGAGCATTGTGACCACTCCGATGGTGCGGAACATTGCCGACCGCTACGGCTGCCAGACCATTGACGTGCTCACCGGCTTTAAGTATATCGGCAGCACCATTCTGGAGCTGGAGCGGCAGGGGAAGGCGGCACAGGAGGTGTTTGCCTTTGAGGAGAGCTGCGGATTCCTCAAGGGAACCTATGTGCGGGACAAGGATGCCCAGGTGGCCTGTATGCTGGCGGTGGAGCTGGCGGCGGCCTGCAAGCTGGAGGGCATCAGCCTGAAGGAAAAAATGGAGCGGCTCTATGGGAGCTACGGCTATTATAAGACCCGGGTGGTGTCGGTGGAGCTGGACGGGGAGGCCGGAAAGCGGCGCTGCGCCGACTTTATTGACACCCTGCGGGAGAAGCCCCTCGGGGCCGTGGCCGATATGGAGACAGTTGGTATCGACGACTATCGGGAGCGGGTATCCACAGACTGCAAAACCGGAAATCGAACCGTGCTGGATTTTCCTAAATCCAATGTGCTTTCCTTCCGCCTGGCCGGGGGCAGCCAGGTGATTTTCCGGCCCTCCGGCACGGAGCCCAAGCTCAAGGTCTACTATTTCGCCGTGGCGGACAGGGAGCCTGAGGCGGAGCGACTGCTGATGGCCATGACGGAGGAGGTGACCCAGACCATGGAGCGGCTGGGCGTTGTGTAACTGGGGGATTGACAAGCGCCCCGGAACAGGCTAAAATAATACCCATATGGAACAGGCTGAGAAAAAGAGGAGTAGATCGTCCCACCCACAAGAGAGCAGGCGGCTGGTGGAAGTCCTGCGGGAACGGCGGTTGAAGGTCGCTTTTGAGCCGCATTTCGGAACAGAGTAAGAAATGCCGGGCCCTCCCGTTATAGAGGCAAGAGTGCGGCCTTCGGGCCGAATACAGGTGGTACCGCGGAATTTTCGCCCTGGACAGAGATTTTCTGTTCAGGGCGTTTACGTATGTTAAAGGAGATGACATGATGAAAGAACTGCCAAAAATCTATGACCCCAAACAGGTGGAATCCAGCATCTACACCAGATGGGAGCAGGGAGGCTATTTTCACACCCAGCGGGATCCGGAGAAAAAGCCCTTTACCATTGTTATGCCGCCCCCCAATGTGACGGGACAGCTGCACATGGGCCATGCCATGGACTGCACCCTTCAGGACATTCTGATTCGCTTTAAGCGGATGCAGGGCTACGCCGCTTTGTGGGTGCCCGGCTGCGACCATGCGGGCATTGCCACCCAGATCAAGGTGGAGGAGGAGCTTCGCAAGGAGGGCCTGACTCGCTACGACCTGGGCCGGGAAAAGTTCCTGGAACGGGTGTGGGACTGGAAACACAAGTATGGAGATCGGATTGTCCAGCAGCAGCGGACGCTGGGATCTTCCTGCGACTGGGAGCGGCATCGGTTTACCATGGACGAGGGCTGCTCCAAGGCGGTGCGGGAGGTCTTTGTGCGGCTCTATGACAAGGGCTATATCTACAAGGGCAGCCGTATCATCAACTGGTGTCCCCATTGCCGGACGGCTCTGTCCGATGCAGAGGTGGAGTATGCGGAAAAGCCCGGAAAGCTCTGGCATTTGCGCTATCCCATTAAGGGGGAGGCGGGCCGCTATCTGGTGGTAGCCACCACCCGGCCGGAGACCATGATGGGAGACACCGGCGTGGCCGTGAATCCCAATGACGACCGCTACCGGGATTTGGTGGGCAAGACCTGTATTCTTCCCATCATGAATCGGGAAATTCCCATTGTGGCCGACGACTATGTGGAAATGGAGTTTGGCACAGGCTGCGTGAAAATGACTCCCGCCCATGACCCCAACGACTTTGAGGTGGGCCAGCGGCACAATCTGG
>CAVJIP010000165.1:22917-44166 GCA_963649625.1 Bacteroidaceae bacterium | reverse complement strand
GGAGCCGCCGGGTGACACAGCCGATGGTTCCATTTGTTATCAAACGTATCATACGTTTGACGAGGCTATTTTAGTACAATCCCGGCGGTCTGTCAAGGGGAGAATTGAATTTTTACAGGATTTTTACGGAAGTCTGGGGAAGGAGGGGCAACGGCGGTGGGAAAAGGGGGCTTTGGCAAGGAGAGCGGGTGCCGAAGCACCCGCTCTCAAACGCACAGAGATTACTGATTGTCTGCCCGCTTGGCCAGCTCCGTATATTTTTCGGCGGCGAACTCCTCCGCTTCGGCAAAAAGAACCTTTGCCCGGTCGGGGAAGCTCTTGGCCAAGGAGGAGTAGCGGCTCTCGGACATGATATAGTCGTCGTACTTGTCCGTGGGGGCCTTGGAGTCCAGGGTAAAGGGCTTTTCCTTCTCCGGGTTGTACCGGAACAGATGCCAGTATCCGGCCTTTACCGCACGCTCCATGGTGTTCATGGCCTTGCCCATGCCGACCTTGGCGTGATGGTTGATGCAGGGGGCATAGGCAATGATCAGGGAGGGGCCGTCGTAGGCCTCCGCCTCCAGAATGGCGTTCAGGGTCTGCTGATAATCCGCACCCATGGCCACCTGGGCCACATAGACATAGCCGTAGGTCATGGCAATCTGGGCCAGATCCTTCTTCTTGACGGCCTTTCCGGCGGCGGCAAACTCCGCCACAGCACCGATGGGGGTGGCCTTGGAGGCCTGACCGCCGGTGTTGGAATAGACCTCGGTATCCAGAACAAACACATTCACATTCCGGTTCTGGGCCAGCACATGATCCAGGCCGCCGTAGCCAATGTCATAGGCCCAGCCGTCTCCGCCGAAGATCCACTGAGAGGGCTTGACGAACATATCCCGCATCTCATAAAGCTCCTGCACCAGGGTGTCGGAGCTACCCTGGGAAATCAGCTTGAACAGGGCCTGGGTCAGAGCGGCGGAGGGAGCCTTGGAGCCTTCTCCCTGGTTCCGGGCGGACAGCCAGCCCTGGGCGGCCTCCTTCAAATCGGCGGGAACATCGGCCCGGTCTGCCAGGGCCTGGGCGAGTGTAGCGACCTTGGCCCGGCGCTGCTCCGTGGCCAGAAGCATACCATAGCCAAACTCGGCATTGTCCTCAAACAGGGAGTTGGCCCAAGCGGGGCCCTTGCCCGCTTTGTTGACGGTGTAGGGAGTGGAGGGCGCACTGGCACCCCAGATGGAGGAGCAGCCGGTGGCGTTGGCAATGAGCATCCGATCCCCAAAGAGCTGGGTGATGAGCTTCACATAGGGGGTTTCGCCGCAGCCGGCACAGGCCCCGGAGAACTCAAACAGAGGAGTCTTAAACTGAGAGCCCTTGACGGTGCTGGGCTTAAAGGGAAGGGGCTTTTCGGTGACGGAATCCATGCCGTAGGTGAACACCGCCTCCTGCTCCATGGACTCGGCCAGAGGCCGAAGCTCCAGGGCCTTGTTTTTGGCGGGGCAGACGTTGACGCAGGAGCCGCAGCCGGTGCAGTCCATGGGAGAAATCACCATGGAGAAGTGGAGGCCCTCGGTGCCCTTGCCGGAGAGCTTGGCGGATTTTACGGCGGCGGGGGCATTTTTCAGCTCCTGATCGTCCATGACCACCGGGCGGATCACCGCATGGGGGCAGACATAGGCGCAGCGGTTGCACTGGATGCAGTTTTCCGGCAGCCATACCGGCACATCCACGGCGATGCCCCGCTTTTCGTAGGCGGCGGAGCCGGAGGGCAGGGTGCCGTCGGCCAGAGGCATCAGCTTGGATACGGGAATCTCGTCACCCCGCATGGCGTTGGCAGGCACCAGCACGTCCTTGATAAAGGTGTTCAGCTCAGGACGGGGAGACTCCGCCGGAGCGGCCTCCAGGCCGCCCTGGGTGGTGGTGGCCCAGTCTGCGGGAATCTCCAGCTTTACCAGGCCGGTAAGGCCCGCATCCACGGCGTTTTTGTTCTTCTGTACAGTCTCCTCCCCAAACTTGCCGTAGGAGGCTTCGCAGGCCTGCTTCATATATTTCACGGCATCCTCAATGGGGATGATGTTGGCCAGCTTAAAGAAGGCGGACATCAGTACCATGTTGTACTTGGTGCCCAGGCCCAGCTCCTTGCCCAGCTTTACCGCATCAATGGTATAGACGTTTATCTGATTTTTGGCAATGTACTGCTTGGCCTCCACCGGGAGAATGCGGGAAAGCTCCTCTACGGTGTAGCCGCAGTTGATGAGGAAGGTTCCGCCGGGCTTACAGTCCTGAACCATGGGGTACTTTTCCAGGTAGGAGGCGTTGTGGCAGGCCACAAAGTCGCTCATGGTCACATAGTAGGAGGAGCGGATAGGCTCCGGGCCGAAGCGCAGGTGAGAAATAGTCACGCCGCCGGACTTTTTCGAGTCGTACTGGAAGTAGGCCTGGGCGTTCAGATCGGTGTTGTCGCCGATGATTTTAATGGAGTTCTTATTGGCACCCACGGTGCCGTCGGAGCCAAGGCCCCAGAACTTACAGGCCTTGTTGCCCTTGGCCTGACAGTCGGTGTTATCGGTGATGGGCAGAGACAGGCCGGTGACATCGTCCTGAATGCCCAGGGTAAAGGGAGCCTGGGGCCTTTCGGACATTAGATTCAGATAAGCGGAAATCAGGCAGCCGGTGCCCACATCCTTGGAGCCAAGACCATAGCGGCCACCGATCACGGGAACGGAGCCCAGCTTTGTTCCAGCCAGGGCAGTGACCACGTCCAGATACAGAGGCTCACCCAGGGCACCGGGCTCCTTGCAGCGATCCAGCACCGCAATGGCCTTGACGGTCTCAGGCAGGGCCTCCAGCAGATACTTGGCGGAGAAGGGACGGTACAGGTGGACATTCACCATACCCACCTTCTTGCCGGTGGAGTTCAGGTAATCGCAGACCTCCATCAGGGCATCACAGGAGGAGCCCATGGAAATGACCACATATTCGGCATCCGGCGCACCGTAGTAGTTAAAGGGCTTATAGTTGGTCCCCAGCTTCTCATTGACCTTGTCCATGTACTTGACCACCACGGCGGGCAGCTCATCATAATGGGTGTTGCAGGCCTCACGAACCTGGAAGAAAATATCCGGGTTCTGGGCGGAGCCCTTGATGACCGGATGGTTGGGATTCAGAGCACGGGCCCGGAAACCTGCCACGGCATCCTTGTCCATCAGCTCCTCCAGGTCGGCATAATCCCACACGCCGATTTTCTGAATCTCATGGGAGGTGCGGAAGCCGTCAAAGAAGTGCAGGAAGGCGGCAGAGGCCTCAATGGCAGACAGATGAGCCACGGCGGACAGATCCATGACCTCCTGGGGATTGGAGGAGGCCAGCATGGCAAAGCCGGTGCCCCGGCAAGCCATGACATCGCTGTGGTCGCCGAAAATGGACAGGGCGTGGGTGGCCAGGGCCCGGGCGGAAACGTGCATCACGCAGGGGAGCTTTTCCGCCGCAATCTTATACATATTGGGGATCATCAGAAGCAGACCCTGGGAGGCGGTGAAGGTGGTGGTAAGGGCACCGGCCATCAGGCTTCCGTGAACGGCACCTGCTGCGCCGCCCTCCGCCTGCATCTCGGCCACCCGAACCGTCTGACCGAAAAGATTCTTGCGGCCTTTGGCGGACCACTCGTCAATGTGCTCGGCCATCACGGACGATGGGGTGATGGGGTAAATGGCCGCAACGTCAGTAAAGGCGTACGCCACATGCGCCGCTGCGTTGTTGCCGTCCATGGTCTTTAGTTTTCTAGCCAAAATAATTCCTCCTTGAATCGTTTGGGGCGACGCTGTAGGGGTACAGCGACTCTTGCGCCCGCCGGGCCGGCACTGTGTCACGATGCCGACCGTCGTAGCACCTCTATTGTATCACAAAATCAGAAGAAATGTAAATCTTCTGCATGGTATTTTTCAAAACTTTGCACATTCCAACAAGGCCGGAGCCACGGAAAAGAAGAACTCATGTGATGTTGCATAAAAGATTTGTTTGAAATTTCACAATTCTTGCGGTAAAATAAAGGTAAAAACAAGGGATTCTCAAGCTTTGTGCGAGACGTATCATACGTTTCGCAGGATAGTACATTCCAGACCTATCGCAAGTCCCTACGGCAGGAATTGCAGCGGACAAGGATCAAGATTTCCGATGCACGGGGACGGAAAGGAGCATTTTATGGTCTATCATCTCTGGTCCATGGGGCTGGGAGGCATTCAGGGCTATGGGGTCACGGTGGAGTGCAGCATCACCCAGGGCCTGCCCAGCTTTGACATTGTGGGGCTGCCGGATGCGGCGGTGAAGGAGTCCCGGGAGCGGGTTCGTACGGCCATCCTCAGCAGCGGAATGCGGTTTCCCACCGGGCGCATCACCATCAATCTGGCTCCGGCGGGAACCCGGAAAAGCGGCACGGTTTACGACCTGCCCATTCTCATGGGAATACTGGCCTCCTCCGGGCAGCTGCGGCTGCCGGGGGACAACTGGGCGTTTCTGGGAGAGGTCAGCATGAGCGGGGCTCTCCGGCCTCTAAGCGGGATTCTGCCCATGGCCCTGGCGGCGGAGGCCATGGGCGTGGACACCCTGGTGGTTCCGGCGGCCAACGGCCCGGAGGCCACCTTGGCGGGAGGACTTACGGTCTATGCGCCGGAGACGGTGGAGCAGCTCCGGGATCATCTCACCGGCTATCGCCCTATGGAGCCGGTGCAGCCCTGGGAGCCGGAGCCGGAGAATACCCCTAAGCTGGATTTCCGGGATGTGAAGGGCCAGGAGAACGTAAAGCGGGCCCTGGAGATTGCGGCGGCAGGCTCCCACAATATTCTCATGGTGGGGCCGCCGGGGGCGGGAAAAAGTATGCTGGCCAAGCGGCTTCCCTCCATTCTGCCGGATATGACCCGGGAGGAGGAGCTGGAGGTGAGCCAAATTTATTCCGTCCAGGGACTGCTGACCAAGGAGCGGCCTCTGGTTACGGAGCGGCCCTTCCGCTCCCCCCACCACACGGTGTCCGCCGCAGGACTGGCCGGAGGAGGCACCAATCCCAAGCCGGGAGAGATCTCTCTGGCCCACAATGGGGTGCTGTTTTTGGATGAGCTGCCGGAGTTTTCCAAGGATGCCCTGGAGATCATGCGTCAGCCTCTGGAGGACGGCAGAGTGACCATCTCCCGGGTGGGCGGGTCGGCCACCTATCCCAGCAAATTTATGCTGGTGTGCGCCATGAATCCCTGCAAATGCGGCTGGTACGGCCATGCCTCCGGCCGGTGTACCTGCTCCCAATCCTCGGTAAAGCAGTATCTGTCCCGGCTGTCCGGCCCCCTGCTGGATCGAATCGACATGATCGTGGAGGTGCCGGCGGTGGACTTTGAGTCCATGTCCTCCAGGGCCCAGGGAGAGCCCTCCCAGGACATTAAGGCCCGGGTGGACAAGGCCCGAGCCGTGCAGACCCGGCGGTTCCGGGAAACGGAGGTCCGCTGCAATGGAGAGATGACTCCGGCGGTGCTCCAAAGGGTGTGCCAGCTGGACAGTGCCTGTACGGAGCTGATGCGGCAGGCCTTTCGCCGCATGAACCTGACCGCCCGAAGCTATGACCGGATTCTCCGGGTGGCCCGCACCGTTGCGGACTTAGCCGGCAGCGAGGACATTGGGCCGGAGCATCTGGCGGAGGCCATCCAGTATCGCACCTACCGCCTGAGCTAGGGCAGCACCGCACAATTGCGCCATAGGTTTTTGGCGGTTCTGTTACCCCACAGATTCCCTGGGCGGTTGCAAGGGCGGCGGCTTTGGTGTATAATGTCCCCACACAATATCAATGGAACTGAGGAAACCCAATATGAATGAAATGTTTCTCCTGAAAATGGGCGAGATCGTCCTGAAGGGACTGAACCGTTCCTCCTTCGAGGGGCGGCTCCACTCCAATCTGACCCGGCGGCTGCGGCCCTATGGGAAGTTTAAGATTCGGCTGCTGCAATCCACCGTATATGTGGAGCCGGAGGATGAGGACTGCGACCTGGACGGGGTCTGGGAGGCCTGTGGCCGGGTGTTCGGGGTGGCAACCATGTGCCGCTGCCGGGGCTGTGAAAAGACCATGGATGCCATATTTGAGGCCTGCCGGGACTACCTGGGAGAGGAGGTAGAGGCGGCCCGGAGTTTTAAGGTGGAGTCCAAGCGGGCGGACAAGAAATTCCCTCTGACCTCCATTCAAATCTCCCAGGAGATCGGTGGCCGTCTGGCGGAGGAATACCCCAATACCCGGGTAGACGTGCATCGCCCGGAGTACACCGTATATGTGGAGGTGCGGGAGGATCACGCCTATGTCCACGGGCCCTCTCGGATGGGCGCCGGGGGCCTGCCCACGGGGGTGGGAGGCAAGACGGCCCTGCTTCTCTCCGGGGGCATTGACAGCCCGGTGGCGGGCTATATGATTGGCAAGCGGGGGGTCGAGCTGGAGTGCGTCCACTTTTTCAGCTATCCCTATACCTCCGAGCGGGCCAAGGAGAAGGTGCTGGAGCTGGCCCGAATCATGACCCGGTACTGCGGCAGAATGACCGTCCATGTGGTGCCCTTCACCAAAATCCAGGAGGAGATTCGGGACAAGTGCCCGGAGGAGTTTTTCACCCTGATCATGCGGCGGATGATGATGCGCATTGCCCAGGCTCTGGCGGAGAAGCTGGGCTGTATGTCCCTGACCACCGGGGAGAGCCTGGGTCAGGTGGCCTCCCAGACCATGCAGGCCATGATGGTCACAAACGCAGTGTGTACGCTTCCGGTGTTCCGCCCGGTGATCGGCATGGACAAGGAGGAGATTATCACCGTCGCCCGAAAAATCGGCACCATGGAAACCTCCATCCTGCCCTATGAGGACTGCTGCACCGTGTTTACCCCCAAGCATCCCAGGACCCGTCCCTCTCTCCGGGAGATTGAGGCAATCGAAACAAATCTCAATGTAGACGACCTGGTGGCCGCCGCAGTGGAGGGCACCGAGCCGGTGCATATCCGCTATGGAGGATAAGGCAAGGGAGCTGGTGGCCCTGCTCAGGGAGCTGGGGCTGTCCGTCACCACGGCGGAGTCCCTGACCGGGGGACAAATCGCCTCGGCCATTACGGCGATGCCCGGCAGCTCCCAGGTGTTTCCCGGAGGAATCATCAGCTACTGTGACCGAATTAAGCATCAGGTGCTGGGTGTCCCCGGGGAGCTGTTGGAGCACTGCGGCGCAGTGTCGGAGCCGGTGGCCCGGGCCATGGCCCAGGGGGCGGCCAGGGTGATGGAGGCCGATTTGGCGGTGTCCGCTACAGGGCTGGCCGGCCCGGAGGGAGACAGAAAAAGCCCGGTGGGAACCGTGTACCTGGGGCTGTGGCTTGGGGGAGAGAGCTTCTGCCGAAGCTATGTGTTTCAGGGAAACCGAAGCCAGGTACAGGCCCAGGCGGTGGACAGGGCCCTGGAGCTGGCCCTGTGGGGGCTGAGGGGAAGGTGAGCCGGAATCGGCCCCAGGGAGCATCCGGTGTATTCCCTGAGCTTTCGGAAAATTTACAGGATGTTCATTACTTTCCCGGCCCTGCTATACTATAATTATGTCCAACGAAGTATAGGAGCGTGTCGCTATGGCATTTATTACCCTACAGGATGTCCGGCGGGTCTATTCCTCCGGCGGCGGTGCGGTTCAGGCCCTCAAGGGGGTAAGCCTACAGGTGGAAAAGGGGGAGCTGTGCATTATCGTCGGCCCCAGCGGTGCAGGGAAAACCACGGTGCTGAACCTGCTGGGGGGCATGGATACCCCCACGTCCGGCTCTATTCTGGTGGACAATCAGGAGATCAGCGGGCTCCGGGGGCGGAGGCTCACCCAGTACCGCCGGTATGACATTGGCTTTGTGTTTCAGTTTTACAATTTGGTGGGAAATCTCACCGCCAAGGAAAACGTAGAGCTGGCCAGTGAGATCTGCCCCAACCCCATGGATGCCTCGGAGGCCCTGGAGCGGGTGGGTTTGGGAGAACGGATGAACAATTTCCCGGCCCAGCTCTCCGGAGGAGAGCAGCAGAGGGTGGCCATTGCCCGGGCCCTGGCCAAGCGGCCAAAGCTCCTGCTCTGCGATGAGCCTACCGGGGCCCTGGACTATAACACCGGCAAGGAGGTGCTTCGGCTTCTCCAGGACACCTGCCGAAGGGACGGCATGACCGTCATCATCATCACCCACAACTCCGCCCTGATGCCCATGGGAGATCGGGTCATTCAGATTCGCAGCGGAACGGTGAGCAAGATGTATCAGAACCCCGACCCCACCCCCATAGAAAGGATCGAGTGGTAGTGAGCAGAACCCTTCGAAAAGAGCTGATACGGGAGATCAGAGGCTCCCGCACCCGGTTCCTCTCCATTCTGGTCATGGTGGCCCTGGGGGTGCTGTTTCTGGTGGGCCTGCGGTCTGCGGCTCCGGATATGCGTGCCACCTCGGATCGATTTTTCGATGAAAAGGGCCTGTATGACGTGCAGATCCTTTCGACCCTGGGCCTGACCCAGGAGGATGTGGAGGCCTTTTCTCAAGTGGAGGGGGTGGAAAAGGCCGAGGGCGGCTGGTCCCTTGACGCCACCCTGACCATGGGCGATACCCAGAAGGTGGTCAAGGCCATCAGCCTGTCCCAGGCGGGCTTTCACACTCCCACGGTGACAGAGGGGCGGCTGCCCCAGGAGAAAAACGAATGCGCCGTGGATGCAAAGCTCCTGGAGGCCATGGAGGTGTCCCTGGGGGACACCATTACCCTGACCCCCGGGGAGAGCATGGCGGATGCCCTGACAGATGGCACCTATACCATCACCGGCGTGGTGGAAAGCCCACTGTATATCTCCCTGGATCGGGGCACCAGCACCCTGGGAGACGGCCGGGTGGTGGCCTTCGTGCTGCTGCCGGAGGAGAGCTTTCAGCTGGAGTATTACACCCTGGTAAACCTTCAGGCGGCGGGAGCCAGGGAGCTGGATGCCTATGGAGCGGACTATGAAAGCCTGATTGGGGAATTAACGGAGCGGCTGGAAAGGACGGCTCAGGAGCGGGCGGAGCTGCGGTATGAAGAACTGGTGTCTGATGCTCAGCGCCAGGTGGATGGAGCCCAGCAGGAGCTGGACGCTGCTGAGGCCCAGGCGGAGGAGCAGCTCCGGGAGGGGCGGCAGGAGCTGTCGGAGGCCCGAACCCAGCTGGACGAGGGCTGGCAGCAGCTGGCGGAGTCCAAGGAGAGCTATGGGGAGGGGGTTGCCTCCGGCCAGAGCCAGCTGGAGGGGGCCAGGGAACAGCTGGATCAGGGCTGGCAGGAGCTGTGTCAGTCCAAGGAGACGTTAAACAGTGCCCAAGGGGAGCTGGACAGTCAGCGGGCCTCGGCGGAGATCCAGCTGTCCGCCGCCAGGGCGGAGCTGGAGGCCCAGGAGGAAACCTGGAATCAGGGCAAGGCCCAGGCAGACAGTGCCCAGGCCCAGGTGAGTGCCCTGGAGGAGGCGGTTGCAGCCTACGAAAAGGCCCTGGAGGCCCAGCAGCAGCGGGTGGAGGAGGCCCAGGATACGGGGATTCCCATTGACCTGGAGACACTCATCTTCAAACAGGAGACCTTGGACACCATGAAGGCCCAGCTGGCGGACAGCCAAAGCCAGCTGGCAGATGCTCAGGCCCAGCTGGAGGCCGGACGGCAGCAGCTGGACGCAGGATGGGCGGAATATTACACCCAGGCCGCCCAGGCGGAGGAGCAGCTGTCTGAGGTGCAGAGCCAGATCGACAGCGGCTGGAGCCAGTATTACGCCGGACAGGCTCAGCTGGAGTCCGGTGAGACGGACTATCAGGAGGCCCAGGCCCAGTATGACCGGCAGGTGGCGGAGGCCGCCCAGCAGATCGCCGACGGGGAGGCAGAGCTTCAGGACGGGGAGACAGAGTACGCTCAGGGGCTGGAGGAGCTGGAGCAGGCTCAGACGGAGACGGAGGAAAAGCTCTCCCAGGGGCAGACTCAGATTCAGGAGGCCCAGGAGAAAATCGGGGAAATTCCAGTCCCGGAGGTCTATGTGCTGGATCGGGAGAGCAACTACGGCTTCGTGAGCTATGACCAGAACGCCTCCCGGATGGAAAACCTGGCCCGGATGTTTCCCTTAATTTTCTTTGTGGTGGCGGCGCTGGTATGCCTGACCACCATGACCCGGATGGTGGAGGAGGAGCGCACCCAGATTGGCACCGTTAAGGCCATGGGCTACGACACCGGGGCGATAGCGGCCAAGTTCCTGCTCTACGGGGCCATGGCGGCGGTGCTGGGAGCTGTCATCGGAGCGGTGATTGGAACCACCCTGATTCCCTGGGTGATTTTCACCTCCTATGGGATTATGTATACCCTGCCCAGGCTGGAGCTTTCCGTCCACTGGGGCCTGTGCTTTGGGGCCATGGGGGCGGGACTTGTCTGCACCGTGGGAGCCACCCTGTGGGCCATGCTGTCCACGGCCAGCTCCAGCCCTGCCTCCCTGATGCGGCCCAAGGCCCCCAAGGCGGGAAAGCGCATTCTGCTGGAGCATATTCCCTTTTTGTGGAAGCATTTTACCTTTTCCATGAAGGTTTCCGCCAGGAACCTGCTCCGCTATAAAAAGCGGTTCTGGATGACGGTGATTGGCGTGGCGGGCTGTACGGCGCTGCTGATTGCGGGGCTTGGTCTGCGAAGCAGTATTTTCAATATTATTGACCTGCAATATGGCAGCATTTACAAATACTCCGCCCAAATCACCCTGGACACCTCGGTGGAGGGGGTGCAGGAAAAGATCGGACAGCTGCTCTCCCAAATGGAGGGGGTCAGCTCTATGGCCCCGGCCAACACCCGCTCCGTGACCTTCCAGGGGGAAAATGCCGCCGTGGACGGCTACCTGACGGTGACGGAGGATCCGGCGGCCCTGTACCGGCAAATCGACCTTCACAGCATGGACACCGGGGAGCATCTGGACATTCCGGAGGATGGGGTCATTATCGACGAAAAGCTGGCGGAGATGCTGGGCCTGCAGGTGGGCGACAGCCTGACCGTTGACTGCGGCACCAGAATCACCGTAAGGGTGGCGGGAATCAACGAGCATTATGTCTACCACTACGCCTACATGACCGCCGGGGAATATGAGGCCCTGTCCGGGGAGGACTACCAGGCCAACGAGTATTTGCTTTCCACGGTGGATTCCTCCGATGAAGGGGTAAGCCAGGTGTGCCAGGAGCTGATGGCCCAGGAGGGGGTCAGCGGCGCAGTGAATATGGGGGCCACCGCTCGCTCCTTCCGCAGCACCATGGAGGTGGTGGATGCGGCAGTGATGATTATTATCATTTCTGCGGCGGCCCTGGCCCTGGTGGTGCTGTACAACCTGACCAATATCAATATTACCGAGCGAATGCGGGAGCTGGCCACCATTAAGGTGCTGGGCTTCTACGATGTAGAGGTGGCCATGTACGTCTACCGGGAGAACCTGGTGCTGACGGTATTGGGCATTGCCCTGGGACAGCTTTTGGGGAAATATCTTTGCACCTATCTTATCCGCACCGTGGAAATGGACATTGTGATGTTTGGCCGGCAGGCCCTGCCCCAGAACTACATACTCTCCATTGTGATGAGCCTGGGGTTTGCGGTGCTGGTGAACGTGATGATGTATTTCCGCATGAAGAAAATCGACATGGTGGAATCCTTGAAATCTGTAGAGTAACAAAAAAGTAAAAAAGGAAAAATAACAAGAAAGAGGAGATTTTATGCAGACAAGACGATTGATGACAAAAGGACTGTACAACGCCAGAGATCTGGGAGGCTTTCCCACCCGGGACGGCTGCGCCACAAAATTCGGGGTGTTTGTCCGCAGCGAGGCCCCGGTGGAGCTGCCCCAGGGAGACCTTGACTATTTGAAGGCCTATGGGGTGACGGCCAGCATAGATTTCCGGGGAGACAAGGAGGCGGAGGCCCGGCCCAGCGACCTAAAGGCCCTGCTGCCCTATTATCACTGCCCGGTGTTTGACGAGGCGGCCATGGCCGGTTCCGGCACCACCCGCCCGCCCAGAGGGGAAATCAGCTGGGGAGAGCACTATATCTCCATGGCGGAGGGGGCCAGGGCCTGGGCCAGAGAGGTGCTGACCATTGCGGCGGAGAACCCCGGGGTACTGCTGTATCACTGCACCACCGGCAAGGACCGCACCGGCCTGATGACCTGCTATCTTCTGAGCATTGCGGGAGTGGAACGGGCGGATATTGCGGCGGACTACTGCGTCAGCCAGGTGTTTCTGGAGCCTTTGTATGGACGGATGCGCTCCGGCAGCGTAAAGCTGGGGCCTCCCCCGGAGGGAACGGAGGGACGGCAGCCCCCCATGGGTCTGCCTCAGAGCTTCTTTGAGACACCGGCCTCCGCCATGCTTACCCTGCTGGATCATTTTCAGAAGGAGTATGGAGGGGTGGTGGAGTATCTGCGGAGCATCCAGGTGCCGGAGCAGGTGCTGGTGACCATTCGGAGCAAGCTGGTGGACTGATAGGGAAAGGGACTGTCTCACAATGCGAATTGTAAGAAAATATCCCTATCAAAAGTTGGAAAAAGTCGTGAAAATCCGATAAAAACCGGATTTTCGCGACTTTTTTGTTGGACTGATTTTTAGGAAAATCTATTTTGAGACAGTCCCTTCGGTGTTGTGCGCCCCGGTCAATGAACCGGCAGTTTCTCCTGGAGCCTTTTGGTGAGCAGGGCTGCCAGGAGAATTTTGATTCCGTCCGGAACCAGGAAGGGCAACACGCAGGTGGCAAGGACGGTGCCCAGGGCGATGGCCCCCTTGGTTTTGGTGTAGAGAATCAGGAACCAGGCGGAGCCGAAGCCGTAGCACAGCATCAGCCCCAGCACCATGGCCAGCAGCAGGGCAGGTAGGCTCCGGCCCAGCAGCCGGAGGGTCAGGCCCACCGCAAGAGCCGTAAACACAAAGCCGATCAGGTAGCCGCCGGTAACGCCTAGCAGACTCCCCAGACCGCCCTGAAACCCGGCGAATACCGGCAGGCCCAGGGCCCCCAGCAGCAGATAGACCACCACGCTGAGGGTGCCGCATTTCAGGCCCAGCAGCCCCGTCACCAGAAATACCGCAAAGGTTTGGAGGGTGAAGGGTACGGCGGCGGGAACGGAGATCCAGGCGCAAATGGCCATCAGGGCCGCCCCCAGGGCCGCAGCGCAAAGCTCATAGGTGGAAAGATGTGATTTTGCGGTGGTCATAGAACCGCCTCCTTGTGGAGCAAATTATAGCAGATTGCTGGGGAATGTCAACCTTGTTGTGCAGCAAACTGGTCTACAACATAACAAATATTTGAAATAATCGGCAATTATTTCGCATACAAATAGTTAGAGAATTAAATTTTTGAGAATTTTACAGGAAACCTCTTGACAATTTCAGGAGAAGGGCGTATTATCTCCTATGCAAATCGTTTGTATGCTAATCATACGGAACGATATTTTTTATGGAAGGAGGCAACCCGTTTGGGTGTTCGTTTTCAGGATGGGAGCCCGGAGCAGCTGTTCCACGCCCTGGACAGAAAGCACCACATTGCCGTGGATGTGCTGCTGGACAGGAAGGGAATCGGCAATATCGGGCAGCCCATGATCCTCTGTATTTTGGCACAGCAAAAAGACGGCACCATCGAATCCCAGAAGGAGCTGGCCCGACGGCTGCGGGTTTCTCCGGCCACGGTGACGGTCTCTCTGAAGTCCATGGAGCGGGACGGCTATGTAAAAAAGCTCTCCAACGCCGAGGATCTCAGATGCAAGCCCATCACCATCACCGAGAAGGGCAGGCAGGCGGCCCGGCTCATTGACGAAGTATTTGAAACGCTGGATCACGGTATGTACCGGGGCTTTTCCCCGGAGGATCTGGACAGCATCGCCGGCCTTTACCGGCGGATGATTGAAAATCTGGATCACACTTGTGCCGAGGTTCCGCAAAGTTAGGAGGAAACCATCTATGCTCAAACAACTGATGGGGTACATTCAGCAATATCGGAAGTACTTCATCCTGTCTCCCCTGCTGGTGGTGGGCGAGGCCCTGGCCGAGCTGCTCCTGCCCTATCTGATGGGCCGGATTGTAGACGAGGGTGTGGCAAACCGGGACGTTTCCTATATGCTCCTGATCGGGGGCATTATGGTGCTGGTGGCGGCCCTGGGCATTGTGGACGGCATTTTTGCGGCGAAATTCTCCGCAAAGGCCTCCCAGGGCTTTGGCTACAACCTTCGCCAGGCTATTTTTAAGAAGGTGCAGAGCTTCTCCTTTGCAGATGTGGATAAATTCTCCACCGCCTCCCTGGTGACGCGATGTACCACCGACGTAAAGCAACTCCAGCAGACCGCCATGGAAATGACCCGGGTGTTGATTCGGGCACCGTCTCTGCTGATTATCTCCATGGTGATTTGTATTCGGATGAACTGGAAGCTCAGCATTACCTTTCTGGTGGCCATTCCCACCCTGCTGGGTGTGGTGCTGCTGGTGATGAAGTTTACCGTCTATCTCTTTGAGGTCATGCAGACCAAGATTGACGACCTGAACGCCTCCGTCCAGGAGAACCTGATCGCCATCCGGGTGGTCAAGAGCTTTGTACGCATGAGCTATGAGAAGCTCAAGTTCAAAAAGGCCAATGACGACCTGATGAAAACCTCCATTTCCGCCACCATTCGCCTGAGCGTGATGGAGCCTGCCACCAGAATGGTGCTCTATGGAACCACTCTGGCCATCTACTGGTTCGGCGGAAAAATGGTAGGCACCGGCCAGCTCCAGTCCGGCCAGCTTCTGAGCTTTGTCACCTACATCAACAATATTTTGATGAGCGTTATGATGTTCTCCATGGTGCTCATGGGCATGACCCGGGCCCGGGCCTGCGGCCACCGGGTCTGCGAGGTACTCAACCATGAGCCGGACATTCAGGACAGCCAGTCCGATGAGGACGAGGGCAAGCCCATTCAGGGAGACATTGTCTTTGAGCACGTCTCCTTCCGCTATCCCCAGACTGACCGGCAGGGCATGATCCTGCGGGATCTGAATTTCCATGTGCCCGCAGGCTCCTTTGTGGCCATTGTGGGTTCCACCGGCGAGGGGAAAACCAGTCTGGTCAGCCTGATTCCCCGGTTCTACGACACCGCCGAGGGCAATGTGTATGTAGACGGCAAAAACGTCAAGGACTATAGCCTCCGGCATCTTCGGGAGAACATCGGCATGGTGCTCCAGAGCAACCTGCTCTTTACCGGCACCATCCGTTCCAATCTCCAGTGGGGCGCACCGGGAGCCGATGACGAGACTCTGCTGGATGCCACAAAGGACTCCCAGGCCTATGAGTTTATCTCACGGTTCCCGGAGGGCCTGGACACGGCAATCGACCAGGGCGGTGTCAACGTCTCCGGCGGTCAGAAGCAGCGGCTGTGTATCGCCAGGGCCATGCTGAAAAAGCCCTCCATCCTGATTTTGGACGACTCCACCTCTGCGGTGGACTCCGGCACGGAGGCCAAGATTCGTGAGGCCTTCTATAATAAGTATAAGAACACCACGGTGCTGCTGGTGGCCCAGCGTATCTCCTCGGTGCAGTATGCCGACCAGATCATCGTCCTGGAGGACGGCACCGTCAACGACATGGGCACCCACGACGAGCTGATGGCCCGCTGCCGGGTGTATCAGGAAATCTATGCCTCTCAGCAGGAAGGGGGTGGCCTTAGTGAGTAAGAAGAAGGAAACCGCACCGGCAGTAGACACCAAGAAGAAGTCCGCCGATGAGGAGGAGGACGATGAGGAGGGGAGCTATACCGGCTCCATGCGGGGACAGCGGGGCCCCGGCGGCGCAAAGGACTTCCGAAAGCCCAAGGACACCAAGGGCACCATGCTCCGGCTGCTGAACTATGTGGTGGCAAACAAGGCCCTGCTGATTGCGGTGCTGGTGATGATGCTGATTTCCACCCTGGCCAACCTGGCGGCAGGCTATTTCCTCAAGCCGCTGATTGACGATTATATCGTTCCCTATATAGGCGAAAGCTGGAACTCCCATTGCTGGATGGCACTGGCCGGAGAGCTGATGAAGCTCCTGGGCATCTACCTTCTGGGATCGGCGGCCTCCTACGGTCAGGGACTTTTGATGAGCTTCCTGTCTCAGCGGGCCATTAACCGGCTTCGGAGGGATTTGTTCGACAAGCTCCAGGCCATGCCCATCTCCTACTATGACGCCCACGGCAACGGAGAGATCATGAGCCGCTTTACCAACGACGCAGACAACGTCCAGATGGCCATGGAGCAGACCGTTACCATGCTGATCTCCTCGGTGCTCACCTTTGTGGGAACCGTGGCCATGATGATCTACCTCAACTATATTCTGTTTATTATCACCGTGATCGTTCTGGCGGCGGACTATGTAATCGTGCGGAAAATCAGCAAAAAGTCCAAGAAGCTCTACCGTAAGCAGCAGAAGAACCTGGGTCTGGTCAACGCCTATGTGGAGGAAATGGTAGAGGGCATCAAGGTGGTCAAGGCCTTTAACTATGAGGAGGAAATCAAGGCGGAGTTCACCGAAAAGAACATCGCCTACCGGGATGCCGCCATGGATGCCACCTATGTGGGCATGATTATTATGCCGGTGCTGAACCAGGTCATGGGCATCTGCTATGCGGTGACTGCCGTGGTGGGTGGACTGTTTGTCATCAACGGGACAGCTCTGGGCGGCGTGGTGTTTACCATTGGCTCCCTGGGCGTTTACCTGAACTATACCAAGCAGGTGGCCATGCCCATTAACCAGGTTTCCCAGCAGATCGTCACCTTGCTCAGTGCCGTGGCCGGCGCAGAGCGCATCTTTGCGGTGATGGACGCAGAGCCGGAGGTGGACGAGGGCGACATTATCATGGTGCCCGTCAACGACCAGGGCCAGGAGGTTGGCGACTGGCGCACCTGTACCGGGGAGGCCTGGAAAACGCCCCAGGGCCAGCTGGTGCCCCTGAAGGGCCATGTGGAGATTCAGGATATTTCCTTCCACTATGTGGAGGGGAAACCAGTGCTGAAGCACCTGTCCGTGGAGGCACTGCCGGGCCAGAAGGTGGCCTTTGTAGGCTCCACCGGGGCAGGCAAGACCACCATCACCAACCTGATCAATCGGTTCTACGATGTCCAGGAGGGACGAATCCTTTATGACGGCATTGATGTGAAGCAAATTAAAAAGGACGACCTGCGGCGGAGCCTGGTGGTGATTCTCCAGGATACCCATCTGTTCTCCGGCACCATTATGGAGAACATCCGCTACGGGCGGCTCAATGCCACCGATGAGGAGTGCATCCAGGCGGCCAAAACCGCCAACGCCTATAACTTTATCTCCGAACTGCCCGACGGCTTCAACACCTATATCACCGGCGACGGCAGCAGCCTGTCCCAGGGTCAGAGGCAGCTTTTGAACATTGCCCGGGCGGCGGTGGCAAAGCCTCCGGTGCTGATTATGGACGAGGCCACCTCCTCCATCGACACCCGGACCGAGAAGGAGATCGAAAAGGGCATGGATGGCCTGATGCAGGGCAGAACCGTGTTTGTCATTGCCCACCGGCTTTCCACCGTGCGGAACTCCGACAAAATATGCGTCATTGAAGCGGGCCAGATCGTGGAGTGCGGCAGCCATCAGGAGCTGCTGGCCCAAGGTGGCCGGTACTACGAGCTATACACGGGACAGCATATGCTGGAGTGACGGCAGACCATAAGACAGAACGTAAGCCCCCGGCTTTCGCCGGGGGCTTACTGGATATATTAGGCTTACAGACCGGCGGCCAAATCCCGCTGATGAACATAGGACGCCAGATCCAGGGTCTTGCTGGTGTAGCCGGCCTCATTGTCGTACCAGGCCACCAGCTTCAGGAAGTTGTCCGCCAGCTCAATGCCGGCCTTGGCATCGAAGATGCAGGTGCGCTTATCGCCCACAAAGTCCGTGGAAACCACATCGTCCTCGGTGTAGCCCAGAATGCCCTTCATATAGGTTTCGGAGGCCTCCTTGATGGTTTTGCAGATCTCCTGATAGCTGGTGTGCTTTTCCAGCTCAATCGTCAGGTCTACCACAGAAACGTCCAGAGTGGGAACCCGGAAGCTCATGCCAGTGAGCTTGCCGTTGAGGGCGGGGATCACCCGTCCCACAGCCTTGGCGGCACCGGTGGAGGAGGGGATGATGTTGCCCTCGGCGGCGCGTCCGCCCCGCCAGTCCTTCCGGGAGGTACCGTCCACGGTCTTTTGAGAGGCGGTGGTGGAGTGGATGGTGGTCATAAGCCCCATCCGAATCCCAAAGCTGTCGTTGAGCACCTTGGCCAGAGGGGCCAGGCAGTTGGTGGTGCAGGAGGCGTTGGAGATCACCTTCATGGAGGGATCATACTCCTGGTTGTTGACCCCCATGACAAACATGGGGCTGTCGTCCTTGGCGGGGGCCGAAATAATGACCCTTTTCACCGAGGGACTATCAAAGTGTCCGGCGCATTTTTCCGCAGAGGTGAACTTGCCCGTGGATTCAATGATGTACTCTGCGCCGGCGCTGGCCCAGTCCACATCCTGAGGCTCTTTCTCCCGGAAGGTAACAATCCGCTTGCCGCAGACATAGATTGCGTTGTCGTCAAAGCTCAGCTCCCCCGGAAAGACCCCATGAACGGAGTCATACTTGAGCTTGTAGACCATGTAGTCCGGGGTGACGGTGTTGTTAATGGCGACAATTTCAATGTCGTCACGGAATGCGGCCTCACGGACTGCCAGTCGTCCGATTCGGCCAAAGCCGTTGATACCCACTTTTACACTCATGCCAGATATCTCCTTTTTATTCAGTTGTGCAGGGATAGGTTGTCTGGCCAAGCTGCGTTGCAGTTTGGTCAATCGCTGCTATTATACTCCATCTGCCGCCAAAGGTAAAGCCCCATCCTGCATTTTGGACAGAAATCCGGGAAATTCCAGAAAAAGCGACACATTTCGACAGTTGCTTTTCCCACCGGAATCCGTTATGATACCCGTACCCGCCAAGAATCGCCCGCAGGTTCGGATAAAAATTACCTGATTGAGGCCCATCCAGCGAGGAATGCTATTCCCATAGGCACTGCGCCGGGAGGAATCGACCATGGAAGAAAAATTACAAACACTGATCCAGATGCTGGAGCTGTCCCCTACGGTACAGCTTCTGTTTTCCGGGGAGACCCTGCAGGCCCTGTCCGGGGCGGCCAGAAAGCTGTTTCCCGGAGCAGAGCCGGGAGCCCGGCTTCAGGAGCTGGTGGGGGACTATGAGGAGGAATACCGGGCCTTTTCCGGGACGGGCACCCTGCTGTTTTCCGGGAGCCTGATGGGGATTTCCTGCGAGATCACCGTAACGGCACTGGATGAGTTCCGGCTGGTTACGGTGCTGCCCACCAATGAGACCGTGGGGATACATTCCCTGGGGGCCATTACCGTAAACCTCCGGCAGGCCCTGTCTGCGGTGACGGCGGCAAAGGGGCAGTTGCTGCCCCTACTGGAGGAGAGCCAGGAAAACATCAGCGCTGCGTCTCGGCTGAATCAGGGGCTTTTTGCCGCCCTGCGCATGACCGGTAATCTGGAGCTATACTATAGCATTGCCAATGGTGGGCCGGAAATGCATCCCTTGTGGGTAGACCTGGGGGACTGGCTGGAGGAGATGACCCGGAAGCTGGAGCCGCTGGCGGAGCTGGCGGGGAAAAAACTGCTGTGGAGCCGTCCTCCGGGCCGCTGGGAGCTGGAGATGGATGCCCGGCTCATGGAGCGGGCCCTGCTGAACCTGGTGTCCAATGCCCTGAAATTTACGGAGCCTGGGTCGGTGATCGAGATGCGGCTTCGGCGGAGAGCGGGACAGATGGTGTTGTCGGTGCAGGATCAGGGCTGCGGCATTCCGGCAGATCGCATGGGGCTGATCTACAACTGGAGCCAGCACAAGGGACGATTCCCGGATCCCCGGTGGGGCATGGGGCTGGGGCTGTTTCTGGTGCGGCGAATTTTGGAGAGCCATGGAGGACGGCTGCTGATAGAGTCCCAGGAGGGGCAGGGAACCAAAGCCTATATGGCGTTTCCCGCTACCCGAAAAGGGGGCTTGCAGGCTGTCCACAGCAGCATCCAGGTGCCGGACTATGCCGGAGGCATGGAGCATACCCTGCTGGAGTTGGCGGATGCCCTGCCGGCCAAGGCCTATGACCTGCGAGGAATTGATTTATAGAGAAGTATAAAAGGGGCTGTCTCAAAATGCGACTTGTAAGAAAATAGCCCCCATCAAAAGTTAGATAAAGTCGTGAAAATCCGATAAAAACCGGATTTTCACGACTTTTTTGTTGGGCTGATTTTTAGAAAATTCTATTTTGAGACAGCCCCTTTTGCCTGCTGATAGAAACGCCTTGGGTCACACCACCAGCTGATAAATCATAACAAAGTGGCAGATGCTGCCCAGGACAATGAACACATGGAAAATCTCGTGGCAGCCGAAATAGGGGTTGTTCCGGCCCGGCCATTTCAGCGCATAGAGAATGCCGCCCACGGAATAGAGCACCCCGCCGATGAGGAGCATGGCGAAGCTCAGGGGTCCCATGGCCCGGTGGAGCGGGTAAATGGCGAAAATGGCGATCCAGCCCATGACCAGGTAGATCAGAGAGGTCAGGAATCGGGGCATCCCAATCCAGAACAGGGTGAAGCCGCCGCCCAGCAGGGCCATGGCCCAGATGGCAATGAGCATGACCCGGCCGGACAGGGTCCCGCCCAGGGAGATCATGCAAATGGGGGTGTAGGTTCCGGCAATCAGGAAGTAGATCATCAGATGATCCAGCTTTCGGAGAAACAGCCGGCCCTGAACGCCGGTATTCAGGGAGTGGTAAACCGTGCTGGCGGTGTAAAGGCACAGCATACTTACCGCATAGACGGTGACGGCGGTGATTCGTATGGCACCTTGATATATGGTGATGTGGAGCAGTACCGCCAGAGCCAGCAGGGCCAGAATAATCCCCACGCCGTGGGTCAGGGCGGAATAGGGCCGGAGGCCGTCATAGGGATTGCGGCCCTGCTCGCCATATTTTTCCTTCATCATGATCCCTCCTTATGGAAAATGTATTTTGCTTACGGCCATAGTATACTGCGAAAACTCCGAATAGTCAATATGAAAATCATGAAATATAATTATTAAAATTATATCAAACAGAGACATTCTCCTTCCGAATCGGGTAAAATCACCGTTGCGGTATTTTTACAAAGGTTTTACGGCTCGGGAATTTCAGACTTTACATTCCCCCTGTATGATGA
>CAVJIP010000165.1:0-22907 GCA_963649625.1 Bacteroidaceae bacterium | reverse complement strand
GTATGATGATAGCCGTAACAAAGAAATCAAAACAAACAAAACAAAAAAGGAGTTACGATTATCATGAAAAAACTGATTGCAATGCTTGCAGTTTCTGCAATGCTTGTAGGCGCCATGGCCGGATGCGGCGACAGCACTACCACCGCCGCTGCCGCTACTACAGAGGCCGCTGAGACTGCTGCCGTCCAGACCACCGGCCTGGACACGGACATCACCGTCATCTCCCGGGAGGAGGGCTCCGGCACCCGGGGCGCCTTTGTGGAGCTGATGAAAATTGAGGATGACGACGGCGACCACACTGTGGACACCGCTGAAATCAGCAATTCCACCTCCGTTGTGACCCAGACCGTGGCCGGAAACAAGTCTGCCATTGGCTACATCTCCCTTGGCTCCCTGAACGACACCGTAAAGGCGGTGCAGGTGGACGGAGTGGAGCCCACCGTGGAGAACATCAAGGCAGGGGCCTATGCGGTGTCCCGTCCCTTTGAGATTTGCTACAAGGAGGAGAACCTGACCGACCTGGGCAAGGACTTTATCTCCTACATTATGAGTGCCGAGGGCCAGAAGATCGTAGATCAGGAGGGCTACATTGCCATGGACGAGAGCGGGGAGAGCTACACCGGCTCCGGTCTGAGCGGCAACCTGAGCCTGAACGGTTCCACCTCCGTGTCTCCTCTTATGGAGAAACTGGCCGAGGCCTATAAGGCCCTGAACCCGGACGTGACCATCGACATCCAGCAGACCGGCTCCGGCGCAGGCATCACCGCCACCATGGACGGCTCCTGTGAAATCGGCATGAGCAGTCGGGCTCTGAAGGAGGAGGAGCTGTCCCAGGGGGTCACCGAGCAGCAAATCGCCCTGGACGGCATTGCCGTGATTGTCAATCAGGAAAACGGCATTCAGAACCTCACCTCCCAGCAGATTCGCCAGATCTTCGTAGGGGAGATCACCAACTGGGCTGACCTGGGCTAAGCCGGAACCCTCCCCGCCGCAGGGACTGCGGCGGGGAGCTTTCAAGGAGAACCATGAGGAATATGCTATGAGAAAGTACAAGGAACAAATTTGGCAGGTGGCGTTTTTGCTGACCGCCTGTGTGTCCATCGGGGCGGTGGTGCTGATCTGCGTGTACCTGCTGGGAAACGGAATCCCCACCATCTTTCACATCGGCCTGGGGAACTTCTTTGGTACCGTCTGGAAGCCCAGCAAAAATCTGTTTGGCATTCTGCCTATGATTGTAGGCTCCATATATGTCACCGCAGGAGCCATTGTAATCGGCGTGCCCATTGGGCTGCTGTGTGCCATTTATCTCTCCCGGTTTTGCCCCAAGGGGATTTACCGGGTGCTAAAGCCTGCGGTGGAGCTGATGGCTGGGATCCCCTCCATTGTCTATGGCTTCTTTGGGCTGATGGTCATTGTGCCGGAGATCCAGCGGCTCACGGGGACCAGCGGCAAGAGCCTGCTTACGGCCTCCATTCTTCTGGGGATTATGATTCTGCCCACCATTATCTCCGTGGCGGAATCCGCCCTGAATGCGGTGCCGGAGGGCTATTATGAGGGTTCCCTGGCCCTGGGGGCCACCCACGAGCGCAGCGTGTTTTCGGTGATTCTTCCGGCGGCGAAATCCGGTGTGCTGTCCGGGGTGATTTTAGGGATTGGCCGGGCCATCGGGGAAACCATGGCGGTGATTATGATTGCAGGCAACCAGGCCATTATGCCCTCGGGACTGCTAAAGGGTCTGCGCACCATGACCGCCAATATCGTTCTGGAGATGGGCTATGCCTCCGGCCTGCACCGGGAGGCCCTGATCGCCACCGGCGTGGTGCTGTTTGTGTTCATTTTGATGATTAACACCTGCTTCTCCCTGCTGAAACGGAGGAATGGCTGATGGAAGAAAGAATCAATCGAATCACCCTCCGGGAAAAATGGGCAAGCTATCTGCGCCACCCTATGGCCCTGGTGCAGTTCCTGCTGGTACATCTGGCGGCAATCCTTACCGGGGCGGTGGTGTTGTTTCTCATTGCCTATGTGCTGATTACCGGCGTGCCCCATATTCACAGGGATCTGTTTGCCTGGACCTGGAGCACCGAGAACCAGTCCATGATGCCCGCCATTATCAACACCCTGGTCATGACCCTATTAAGCCTGCTGCTGGCCGTTCCCATCGGCGTGGGGGCCGCCATTTATATGGTGGAGTACGCCCAAAAGGGGAATAAGCTGGTGAATCTGGTGCGGCTGACCGCCGAGACCCTCCAGGGGATTCCCTCCATTGTCTACGGTATTTTCGGCTATGTGTTCTTTAACGTGGCCCTGCACTGCGGCTTTTCCATGCTCTCCGGGGCACTGACCCTGTCCATTATGATTCTGCCCCTGATTCTGCGAACCACCGAGGAGGCCCTGATGGCGGTGCCAGACGCCTTCCGGGAGGGCAGCTTCGGCCTGGGAGCGGGAAAGCTCCGGACGGTGTTCCGGATCGTACTGCCCTCGGCCATGCCCGGGGTACTGGCGGGAGTGATTCTCTCCATTGGGCGAATCGTAGGGGAAAGTGCCGCCCTGATCTACACCTCCGGTGCCGGCACCGGCAGCCTTTCCTTCCTGAAAAACGGAGGCTTCAGCTTGACTGCGCCCCTGTTCCAGTCCACCCGAACCCTGTCGGTGCATATGTACGCCCTGATGAGCGAGGGGCTGTACACCGATCAGGCCCATGCCTCGGCGGTGATTTTGATGGTGCTGGTGATCGGCCTGAACGCACTGTCCTCCTTCGCAGCGAAAAAGCTCACCAAGCAGTAAGAGGAGAAGCAATATGGATAAGATAAGCATTGAAAACCTAAATCTCTATTACGGAGAGTTTCACGCCCTGAAGAATATCAATCTGGCCATCCCGGAAAAGAAGATCACCGCCTTTATCGGCCCCTCCGGCTGCGGCAAGTCCACCCTGATGAAGTCCATCAATCGGATGAACGACCTGGTGGAGGGCTGCCGAATCACCGGCTCCATCCGGCTGGGCGACCAGGAGATTTACGGGGGCATGGACGTGAACACCCTGAGAAAGCGGGTGGGCATGGTGTTCCAGAAGGCCAACCCCTTTCCTATGAGCATTTTTGACAACGTGGCCTACGGCCCCCGTACCCACGGCATCCACAACCGGCAGAAGCTGGAAGAAATCGTGGAGAAATCTCTCCGGGGAGCCGCCATCTGGAACGAGGTCAAGGATCAGCTGAAAAAAAGCGCCATGGCCCTGTCCGGTGGCCAGCAGCAGCGGCTGTGCATTGCCCGGGCCCTGGCGGTGGAGCCGGAGGTGCTGCTGATGGACGAATCCACCTCCGCTCTGGATCCTATTTCCACCGGGAAAATCGAGGAGCTGTGTGTGGAGCTGAAACGGGACTACACCATTGTGATGGTGACCCACAATATGCAGCAGGCCGTCCGGGTTTCGGATGAGACGGCGTTTTTCCTGCTGGGAGAGGTCATCGAGTACGGCAGCACGGAGCAGATATTCTCCGTGCCCAAGGATAAGCGCACAGAGGACTACATCACCGGCCGGTTCGGCTGATACAGGGGAGGATACCATGAGAAAGACATTTGATCAGCAGCTGGAGCAGCTGGGAGCGGAGCTGACCCGTATGGGGGCCCTGTGTGAGACGGCCATAGCCTGGGCCGTCCAGTCCCTAAAGGACAGCGACACGGCCCTGGCCCAAAAGGCCATTGAGGCAGATTTGAACATTGACCAGGCGGAGCGGGACATTGAGCGGCTGTGTCTCAAGCTTCTGCTCCAGCAGCAGCCTGTGGCCCGGGATCTGCGGCAGATCTCCTCGGCCCTGAAGATGATTACGGATATGGAGCGGATCGGCGACCAGGCGGCGGACATCTCCGAGATCGTGCTGTACATTTCCCAGGGAAATCAGATTCCTCAGCTGCCAGACATTGGGGAAATGGCCAAGGCGGCCAGCTCCATGGTCACCCGGAGCGTGGACGCCTATGTAAAGCGGGATCTGGTGCTGGCCAAGGAGGTCATTGGGGCGGACGACCAGGTGGACGAGCTGTTTGAGCGGGTTAAGTCCGACCTGATCGAGTACATTGCCAGGGACCCCAGCTGCGGCCAGCAGGCACTGGACTTTTTGATGATCGCCAAGTATCTGGAGCGCATCGGCGACCATGCCACCAACATCGCCGAGTGGGTGGAGTTTTCCATTCTGGGCCGGCACCCGGAAAACGACTCGGAGCAGGCGGACATAGAGGATCGCCCCGGCCCCAGCGAGAGATAGGGAGGGCAGGTGCAGCAACGCCGCAGGATGGATCCTGCGGCGAGATTCTTATGCCTCCGGCGATGAGGAGAGCAGGGTGAAGCCATGGATGTCCGCCAGGGTACCATAGTAATCCTTGGCGGCCTGGATGGTGGCCAGGGCCGTCTGGGAGAGATAGCCGTTTTTCAGCCGGGCAATGCCGATCACCCGGGAGCAGTCCGGGCCGGAAACGTCCAGAAAGTGGAGCCGGCCCTGATAGTCCTTGAGGAGCCGGTGCTGGCGCAAATCGGTCATGGAGGCGGGGACGAACATGATTCCCAGATTTTCCGCCACCAGCTCCAGGGCGAAGTCCGTTTCGTCCCCCATGAAAAACAGCTGGGGCTCAAAGCCTGCGGCGTTGCAGAAGCCCTTCATCATGGCGGCAAACACCGAGGAGCCGTGGTTGAAAATAAACCGCTCCCGGGACAGGGAGGAGAGCTCCACCGAGGACTGGGCGGCCAGGGTGTGCAGAACGCTTACCGCCAGCCGGTATTCCTCTCGAAACAGGGGCTGCCAGCTTAGGTGAATGGCGTTTTCCGGCTTGGGGCAGATGGCGAAATCCGCTCCGTGGGTTTCCAGCTCCCGGCCCATTTCCACGGCGTTGGCCAGCTGATGGAAGATTTGCATTTTGGGATGCTTAATCACATACTGCCGGAGAAAGCCCGTAATCAGCTCCTGGGTGGGGGCCAGCAGCTTTACATTGCCTGCCTCCGCCGAGGCGTTGTCCGAGGCCTCCCGAAGGGCATCGTCATAGATGGAGAGCATTTCCTCCACCCGTCGGAGGAACACCCGACCTGCGTGGTTGAGCCGGATACTGTTGGCACCTCGCTCAAACAGAGGCGTGCCTACGGTGCTCTCCACCCGACTGATGGCCCGGCTCAGGGCGGGCTGGGTGATGTGGAGCAGGGAAGCCGCCTGGGAGATATGCTCCGTCTGGGCTACGGTGCGGAAATAAATCAGATAGTTCAGTTCCATGGAAGGCCTCCAGTATTACAAAGGGGTATGGCTATCATGTCCAAAGGGGCACTTTACAAAGGCGCACCTCGGAGACATAATAAAATGGGATACTACCATAATACTATAAAATCCCGGAAAAAGGCAAGGGAAACTTTCCTTTCTATAACCTACGGTTAATAACCTTAGTCAAACGGTATTGGAAGGGAAGGATAGAATGTGGTAGAATCAAGGTAACACCGCACAATTGCGCCATAGGGCTTTGACGATTCTTTTCCCTCACAAATCCCCTGGGGAAACTTGAAATACACAAAGTATTCCGGCGTTTTTCCAACAAATTTGTGGCGAAAAATTCCTCGCCAAAGCTCCTTGCCGAATTATGCGGTATTGCCTTAAGCAGCAAAACAACTTAGAGAAAGGAAGCTGGCACATGAAAAAATTGTTTACACTACTTCTGGCCGCCGCCATGGTGCTGGGAATGCTGGCGGGCTGCGGCACCGACAAGACTGCGTCCTCTGGGGCCGATTCCCAGGAAACACCGGCCCAGACCGCCGAGGCTGCCCCGGAGACTGCCGCCCCGGTGGATTCTGCCCAGGAGGCCACGCCCGCCGACAGCGCAATGGAGGCCGAGCAGGAAAGCGGCTGGACCTATACCCCCATCAGCTATCCCCTGACTGACACCCCTGTGACCATGGACTACTGGATCATCTGGGAGCTGTCTGCCGACACGGAGTATTCCGATGTCAGCGAGCACATCTGCCTCAAGGAGCTGGCGGAGGCCACCGGCATTCAGCTGAATCTGCTGGCCCAGTCCCAGGCCGCCGGCCAGACCAACACCAACCTGATGATCGCCTCCGGGGACTTCCCCGACATGATCGGTATGTTCTCCTATTCCACCGGCATGGATGCCGCCGTGGATGACGAGGTGGTGGTGGATCTCAAGGATATGATCGCCGAAAATGCCCCGGACTACTATCAGTACCTGATTGCCGATGACGACAAGCTCTGGAAGTCCGTTCAGACTGATGAGGGCCACATCGGTGCCTTTGTCACCGTGGGTGCCAAGCCTACCGTGGCGGACGGCACCATGACCTTCCAGTTTATGATGGACGAGCTGGGCATCCAGAAGGAGAGCATCCGCACGGTGGAGCAGTACGAGGAGTATCTGACCGCCGCAAAGAACAAGTACGGCATGGCCGCACCCCTGTATCTCCCCGGAGACTTTATGCTGGACGGGGACACCCTGGCCAACACCTACGGGGTGGCCCTAAAGGTGGATGCCATCACCGGCGACCTGCCCTGGATTGTGGAGGACGGTCAGGTGAAGTTCGGCTATCTGGAGGAGGGCTTCACCGAGTATGTGACCCTGCTCCACGACTGGTACGAAAAGGGTCTGATTGATTCCGACACCGCCTCCCACCCCACCGAGTACCGGGATGAGGATCTGATCGGCCTGGTGGCAAACAAGCAGGTTGCCGTGTTCCATCGGGGCGACGGCCTGGTGGATATGCTCTCCGGCATTTCCGGCGAGCAGGTTATGCCCATCTACTTCCCCACGGTCAATGAGGACGACACCCTTCATGTGGGCGGTGGCGTGGACACCGTGTCCGGCGAATCCGGCACTGTCATCACCACCGGCTGCGAGGACGTGGAGCTGGCCATGCAGTTTATGAACTACTGCTACACCGAGGATTGGGTGATGCCCAGCAACTACGGCGTAGAGGGCAAGACCTATGACATGGTAAACGGGGAGCCGGTGTTCCAGGAGTGGGTGTATTCCACCGAGGGACGTACCTTCAGCTCCGTGATGATGGATTACACCTTCCTGGCCATGGTGGATGCCAACGTGGAGACCCCGGGCCGCTCCGAGGCCGCCAAGTCCTGCGAGACCACCTGGAATGACAACATCGACAACCAGAAGGACTATCCTGTAGGTGCCGCCATGACCATTGAGGAGGGCGACCAGTACAACCGCCGTGCAGGCGACCTGGTCACTCTGGTCAAGCAGTACACCGCCAAGTTTATCACCGGCGATGAGCCTCTGTCCAATATCCCCGAGTTCCAGCAGAAGCTCCGGGATACCGGTATTCAGGACTGCATTGATGCCAAGCAGTCGGCCTATGACCGCTACATGGAGCGGGGCTAAGGCAAGGCTGTGACCCGATAACAAACGCCCCGGCTCCCACCTGCGGAGCCGGGGCCCTTTGGGCCTCTGGGCGGCCTCTCCGTCAAATTGTACGGAAAATTCCGACGGGAGGGGGGCATATTTAGCACCGGCCCGCTTGACGGATGTGGGAGAGCATGGTATAATCCAATTGTATAACAGATTATATATTTTGCCCCTGTGCAAGGAGTGTGGTGAATATGACAGAACTCAACCCCATTACCGTTGCCCCCGACAGTCTTACCAGCCGCCTCCGAAAAATGGAGTGGCGGGTCACTTGGGCCCACGGAGAGGTGCTCCGGCGGCACGGGGTCAATATGTACCAGGCCATGAGCCTGATCTATATCGCCTGGTACGGAAAAACGGAATCTGTAAATCAGCGCACCATTGAGAAATATCTCTACCTGTCCAATCCCGGTGTCTCCAAAATTATTTCCTTTCTGGAGCGGGAGGGATATGTGGAGCGAAACCCGGATCCCAAGGATGCCAGAAGCTATTTGCTTCGCACCACAGCCCGGGGCGACAGCTTCGCCCGGGAGCTGAACCAGGCCATATTGGAGTCCGATGAGCTGATTATGCAGCCCCTTAGCCCGGAGGAGCGGGGGGACATGATGCGGCTTTTGGAGAAAATCGGCGAGGCCCAGGATGCTAGACGTTACTGAGCCGGTGCCCTGCCATGAAGAAGGAGGCCCACGATGAACAGCTTGTATCAGCAGAAAAAAACCACCCTACAGCACGCCCTGGAGCTGATTGAATCCGGCGACAATATCTGCTTTGCGGGGGGCTGTAACCAGCCTGTGGCCTTTATGAGGAGCTTCCACACGGTGGCCCCCAGGGTTCACAATGTGGAGTGCATTAAATCCCGCTCCGGGGACTATGAATTTGTCACCGCCCCCGGCATGAACGGCCACATTAACACCGGTTCCCCGCTGTACGGGGAGGCCTTTATTGAGGGCATGAAGCACGGCAATACCAGCCATATTGTCTGCGATATGCACGATTACGCCCGGTTTATCTCCCAGCATAAGCCGGTGAACACCTTTATTGCCGCCGTAAGCCCCATGGACGAAAACGGCAACTTTCAGGTGGGCCTGAACCTGATGTGGGAGAAGGAATGCCTGGAGACCAGCCGGAAGGTGATTTTGGAGGTCAACGAGAACCTGCCCAGAATGCAGGGGGGCCTGGACATTCACATCAGCCAGGTCACGGCCTTTTACACCGCCAGCTATCCTCTGCCGGAGTGCCGGGAGGAGCCGCCTACCCAGGTGGAGGCCACCATCTCCGACTATATTGCGGACATTGTTTCCGACGGAGACTGCCTGGAGCTGGGCACCGGCACCCTGTCCAACGCCATTGCCGAGCGGCTGATGGACCACCGGGAGCTGGGGCTTCACACGGAGTGGTTTAACACCGGGGTGGGCGACCTGATAGAAAAGGGCATCATCACCGGGGAACACAAGAATATCGACCATGGGCTGGCCGTGGCCTCCGCCGCCTGGGGAGAGCAGCGGCTGTACAATGTGCTGGCGGGCAACGACAAGACTGCCATCCGTCCGGCCAGCTACGTCTGCGACCCGGCGGTGATCAGCGGCATGGACAATATGATCGCCATTAACACCCTGGTGGAAATGGATTTGACCGGGCAGATCTGCTCGGAATCCATCGGCACCCGGCAGATTTCCGGCTCCAGCGGCAACCTGTGCTTCTCCCTGGGGGCCATTCACTCCAAGGGGGGAAAGAGCATTCTCTGCTTCCCCTCCATGACCCGGAAGGGCGTGTCCAAGATTCGCCAGCAGCTGTCCCCCGGGGCCAATGTGACCATCCCCCGGAACTATGTGGACTATATTGTCACCGAGTACGGGGTGGCCCGGATGAAGGGCCGGAGCGTGCTGGAGCGCACTCGGCAGCTCATTGCCATTGCCCACCCGGATGTCCGGGAGGAGCTTACCTATTATGCCAAGCAGCAGTTTTACATCTGACGGGAGGAGGGACAGATCATGACGGAATTTCAGCAGCTCTACAATCAGAAAAAGGGCACCCTGGAGGACTGCCTGAAGGCCATCCACTCCGATGCCCGGGTCTGCTTCGCCGGAGACGGCAACCAGCCTGACACCATTTTGGAGCATCTCCATGAGATCGCACCCTATGTGAAGAATGTCCACTGCATCAAGGGCCATGAGGGAAATTTCCAATGCGTCACCGACCCGGCCATGCACGGCCATATCAGCTTTACCACCTTTCTCTATGGCCGGGTGCTCATGGAGGGCCAGCGGCAGCGGAACGTGTCCTTTATCCCGGTGGACATCTGCGACTACGGCCCCTTCCTGGCGGAGTATCGGCCCAGAAACGTATTTGTGGCCTCGGTAAGCCCCATGGACGACCGGGGATATTTCCAGCTGGGCCTGTCCAATATGTGGGAGAGCGACTGCCTGAAAACCTGTGACACCATTATTTTGGAGGTAAATCCCCAGATGCCCCGGGTCAGAGGCGGCGTGCGCATCCACGTCCGGGACGTGACGGTGCTGATGGAGTCGGATTATCCCCCTCTGGTGGTTCCCGATGCCCAGACCACGGACATTGAGGAGAAAATCGGGGAGAACGTGGCGGAGCTGGTTCACGACGGCGACTGCATTCAGTTGGGCATCGGCTCCATGCCCAATGCCGTGGGGCATCACCTCATGGATAAGAAGGATCTGGGCCTGCACACGGAGATGTTTACCTCCATTATGGGGGAGATGATTCGCGAGGGGGTCATTACCGGAGAGCGGAAGAACTACAACAAGGGGCTGCACATCGGCTGCTTTGCCGGAGGAGATCTGGCCCTGTATGATACCCTGGCCACCAATCCCGCCGTGCGGCTGTGCCCCACCCGGGTGGCGGTGAATCCTGCGGAGATTTCCAAAAACGACAATCTGGTGTCCATTAACACCATTATCGAAATGGACATTACCGGCCAGGTGTGCTCCGAGTCCATCGGGCCCACCCAGTTCTCCGGCACCGGCGGGGCCTTCTGCTTCGCCTTTGGGGCCCTCCACTCCAAGGGAGGGCGGGGCATTCTGGCCTTCCAGGCCGCCACCAAAAAGGGTATTTCTAAAATCGCCACCCAGCTCAAGCCCGGTGCGGCGGTGTCCATCCCCAGAAACTATGTGGACTATGTGGTGACGGAATACGGCATCGCCAGCCTCCGGGGACGGAGCGTCAAGGAGCGGGCCCTACAGCTGATCAGCATTGCCCACCCGGAGGCCCGGGAGGAGCTGCGCCGGTACGCCAGGGAGCAGTTTATTCTGGTGTAGCGGCGAGCAATGTTCCTATGTTTTTTCCGGAATGGGAAAGTGTCTTGACATTCCGAAAAAATATAAGTATCATAGTATCTGTGATACACTGGGGCGGCATACGCCCCTGAAAACACTGAAAGGAATGATACCATTGGCAAAGTCTAAAGTTACAACCGTGGAAGAAGCCATTAAGACCTATTGCTTCGACGGTATGTCCGTGCTGCTGCCCGGCTTCGTGAACGTGGGCGTTTCCGAGTGCCTCATCGAGGGCCTGATTGCAGCCGGCATCAAGGATCTGAGCGTTATCTCCAACAACACCTCCGTACCCCATCGGGGCATCGGCAAGCTGGTGGACGCTGACGTCATCAAGAAGATCACCTGCTCCCATATCGGCAACAACGCCGTGACCGTGCAGAAGGTGGTGGACGGCGAGATCGACCTGACCTTCGTGCCCCAGGGCTCCCTGTGCGAGAAGGTTCGTGCCGGCGGCGCCGGCATCGGCGGCATTCTGACTCCCACCGGCCTGTATACCCCCATGATGGACGGCAAGCAGGTTGTGGAGTGGGACGAGGAGGCCGGCAAGTTTGTGTTCCTGGAGGGAGAGATCGTTCCCGATGCCGCCAAGAAGCGTTTTGTGCTGGAGCTCCCCATCCATGCGGACGTGTGCTTCGTCCATGCCTGGAAGGCAGACAAGATGGGCAATGTGGTGTATCGCCGCACCTCCCGGAACTTCAACGAGGCCTTTGCTACCGCCGCTGACCATGTGATCGTGGAGGCGGAGGAGATCGTGGAGATCGGTGAGCTGGATCCCGATCAGATCATGACCCCGGGCTTTGTTGTGGACGCTGTTGTGCAGGGCCGTACCCTGACCGAGGCTTAAGGAGGTACACTGAGATGAATGCTATGGAACTGAAAGGTAAAGACCTGATTGCTTACAGAACCGCCCGTCTGTTCCAGGACGGGGACGTGGTGAACCTGGGCATTGGTATGCCCACCAAGTGCCTGGACTACCTGCCCGAGGGCGTGGATGTCTGGGTGGACTCCGAGAACGGCGTTGTGGGCCTGACCGGCGCACCCAAGGAGGGCGAGAACGTTGACCCCAACGTGGTAGATGCCGGCGGCAAGCCCTCCGTGCTCCGTGTGGGCGGCTCCTGCTTCGACAGCTTCCGCTCCTTCGGCTTTATCCGGGGCGGTCACATTGACTGCACCGTACTGGGTGCCTATGAGGTGGATGCCGAGGGCAACCTGGCCAACTGGATGATCCCCGGAAAGACCGCTGCCGGTATGGGCGGTGCTATGGATCTGGTGACCGGCTCTAAGATTACCGTGGTGATGACCACTCAGACCGACAAGGCCGGCAATCCCAAGATTGTTCAGAAAACCAATATGCCTCTGACCGGTTATCACTGCATCGACTATATTGTCACCGAGATGGGCTGCTTCCATGTGACCCCCGAGGGCTTGAAGCTCTTTGAGGTGGCCCCTGGCGTGACCCCTGAGGAGGTTCAGGCCAAGACCGGCGCAAAGCTCATTTTCGCAGAGAACATGGGCTGCATGGTCAAGGAGTAATCCCAAAAGACGGAGCTTCCGCTGCAACAGCAGCGGAAGCTCTTTTTCTGTCCCAAGGGGCCGAAGGCCGCCAAAAGGACGGCACCGGAACGGGTGCCGTCCAAGGGGAGAAAAATTACTGATCGACCTTTGCCTTCAGGGCCTTGCCGGCCTTGAACACGGGAACGGTGGAGGCGGCAATCTCCACGGTTTCAAGGGTCTTGGGATTCCGGCCTACCCGGGCCTCCCGATGCTTTGTCTCAAAGGCACCGAAGCCCACCAGCTGCACCCGGCCACCCTCTGCCAGCTCATCGCCAATGACCTCCAGCATGGTGGTGAGGATAAGCTCCGCATCCTTTCTGGTGGTGCCGGTTTTTTCTGCTACAGTTGCGATCAGTTCCGTTTTGTTCATGTTTAACACTACTCCTTCACATATTGAGCCGAAGCCTCGGCCTGTACTTTTGACTGCGCTGTGTCCTGGCATTGTTCCTGACTGCGAACCTCTGCCAGAAAGGTGTCACAGCGATTGTTTAAGGCCGTCTCCGGGTCGATGCCCTGGGCCAGGGCCAGTCGAACCGTGGAAAACAGCATATCCCCAATGGCCTCCTCCGGGCTTTTGGCCTCTGCCGGAGATAGGGAGGAATACCCGGCATCCCGGGCCTTGCGCTGGAGCTTTTCCGCCCGCCAAAGAGCCGGAAGGCTCCGGGCTACCCCATCGAGCTCCTGAGACAGGGTGGCCTGTCCCTTTTCCCGGCGCTTGAGCTCATCCCAAGAGAGGCTGTCGTCACCGCCGAACAGGGCAGGGTGGCGGGAGATCATCTTCCGAACCACCGTGTCGCACACATCGCCTATGGTGAACCGGCCCGCGTCCTCCTCAATGCCGGCGTGAAACACCACATGGAGCAGAACGTCTCCCAGTTCCTCCCGGAGAAGCTGGGCATCGCCTAAGTCAATGGCCTCACAGGCCTCATAGACCTCCTCCAGGAAATTGCGCCGGATGCTGCGGTGGGTCTGAACCCTGTCCCAGGGGCAGCCGTCCGGGGCGCGCAACACCCGAACCAGCTCCACCAAGTCCGAAAACCCATAGGGCCGCTTGCTATAAAAATCTATCATACTTTCTCCCTCTGCGCAAGTGTAGACTGCGTTTTTTGTGAAAATTTTTTCTACAGGCATCTGCTAAAGCCTATATCCTGCCTATTCCTTTCCCTCCTGGGGCGAAATCCGCAGCAGCCGGGCCAGCAGCTCCCCCTTGGGCAGGAGCTTGCAGTCATACCAGGTGATGATTTTCATGGTGTAGACCAGAGCCCCATAGACCACCACGGCCACCAGCACCGAGCCCATCAGGGCCAAAGTCCCGGAGGAGAGGGCGTGATGGAGGCCCTCATAGGTCAGGTAGGTGGCCACGGCCATCAGGGCGGTGGCCACCACAGGCTTTACAAACTGCTGCAGGCTCCGGGGCGGCAGATCCATGACCCGGTGCATGGCAAACAGGTTGAGGAACATAATCACGGCGCAGTAGCCGATGGTGGCAATGGCGGCCCCGTAGATTCCCACGCCAGGCAGGCCAATGAGGATATAGTCGGTGACGATATTCACCAGGCCCCCGATCAGGGTGGTATAGATGGGAAGTGTCACCTTGCCGTGGGCCTGGAGAATGGCGTTGGTGACGCTGATCATACAATTGAAGATCACCGCCACCCCCAGAATCGCCAGCAAAGGGCCTGCCACACGGAGCATCTCCTGGTCATAACCGTAGGCGAAGGCCTGAATGGGACCGGCCAGCACGGAAAGTCCGGCGGCGCAGGGCAGAGCAATCAGGGCGGTCATCCGAATGGCGGACTCCTCGGTGCGCCGGGCCTCCCGGTAGTCATGGAGGGTCAGAGTTGCAGTGACGGAGGGGATAATGGAAATGGCCAGAGGGGTGATCAGTGCCGGGGGCAGCATATAAAAGGTCTGGGCGGCGGAATAGGTGCCAAACAGGGAGGAGGCCGCCTTGCTGGTAAGGCCCTGGGCATCCTGGAGCCGCTCCAGAATGATTTTGGTGTCCAGGGCGTTGAAGATTTGCAGGCCCGTGGAGCCGATGGTGATGGGAATGGCCAGCCGGAGCAGCTGTCGGGCTGTTTCCCAGGTGGAGAGCACCGGGCCGGTGGGAACCGCCGGAGGGGGTATATGCTTCCGGCAGTACTGGACAAACAGGTACAAAAGGGCCAGTACCGAGCCGGAGGTGACGCCGAAAATGGCTCCCCCGGCGGCCTCCGCCTTGCTGTAACCCAGGCCCAGCACCACATAGACGGCCCCCAGACCCAGCACCAGCTTGGCGGCGGCCTCAATGACCTGGCTTACCGCCGTGGGGGTCATATACTGCTGGCCCTGGAAATAGCCCCGGAAGGAGGAAATAATACACAGGAACAGCACCGCCGGAGCCAGCACCCGAATGGCCCAGACTGCGTCCGGGTCGCCCATCCAGTCTGCCAGCTGGGGCGCAAACAGCTCCATGGCCGCCGAGCAAAGAGCCCCCAGCACCAGGAAAATGGAAAGGCTGGTGCGGAAGGTTTTTTGCACCTGATGGCGGTTTCCCAGGGTGCTGGCCTGAGAGATCATCCGGCTCACCGCAATGGGAAGCCCCGCCGTGGAGACGGTGAGCAGCACGTTGAAAATGCTGTAGGCCACGTTGAAGTGTCCGAAGCCCTCAGTGCCGATGATCCGGTTCATGGGAATCTTGTACAGTGCTCCCAGGAGCTTGACCAAAATGGTTCCCATGGTCAGTATGGCAGCTCCCTGTAGGAAGCCCTGCTTGTTCGCCTTCCCAGAACCGTTTTTATCCATTTGCCTGCTCCTTTCCCGGGCCGAACATCAGGGGAATCACATAGTCGTGGAACTCCCTGAGAACCGTCTGCAGGTCAATGGTGGGATAGGTGCCGTTTTCGTAGAGGATCCGGCCCCGCACCATGGTCAGGCACACGTCCTGGCCGGAGGCGGCATAGACCAGGTTGCTGATGGGGTCGTGACAGGGAATCAGATGGGGCTGGGTAAAGTCCAGCATAATCAGATCGGCATCCAGCCCCGGGGCGATCATGCCGCACTGATTCTCCCGGCCCTGGGCCTTGGCTCCCTGGAGGGTGGCCAGCCGAAGGGCCTCCCGGGCGGTCAGGGAGGTGGGGTTCAGGGTGGAGCCGTTGGACAGAAGGGCCGCCAGCTTTACCGCCTCAAAGAGATCGGCGTTGTTGTTGGAGGAGACACCGTCGGTGCCCAGGGCCACGTTTATGCCCTTGTCCAGCATTTTCCGAACCGGGGCAATGCCGGAGGCCAGCTTTAGGTTGGAGCTGGGGCAGTGGACTGCGGTGACACCCCGGCGGGCAAACAGCTCCATGTCCTCCTCGGTCAGCCACACACAGTGGGCCGCCAGGGCCCGGGTGTCCCAGACGTGGTACACATCCAGCAGCTGGGCCGGGGTGAGGCCGTATTTCTCCAGACAGGAGTCATGTTCGCTTTTTGTCTCGGAAACATGAACCTGCATACCGATGCCGGAGCTAATGGCGTATTCCGCCAGGGAATGCCACACCCGGTCAAAGGAGGTGTATTCGGCGTGGATGGAGGCCTCCACCAGAATGCGGCCCTGGTCATAGCCGTTCCACTTCCCCGTCAGGGCCACCAGTTCCCGGCAGGCGGGATAGGTCTCAAAGTCAAAGTTCTGGGAGAAGGCGGTGACGCTTCGGGCGATGTTGGCCTTGATGCCCGTTTCGGCCACGCACTGGCAAATTGTGTCGGAGAAATAGTACATATCCGACAGGGAGGTGGTGCCGAAGCGCAGACACTCCGCCAGACCCAGCAGGGTGGCGGCCCGGATGGCCCGGTCGTCCCACAGCTCCTCCTTGGGGAAGATATAATTGTTCAGCCAGTCGGAGAGATCGTGGTCGTCTCCATAGCCCCGAAGGGGTGTCATGGGCAGATGGGTGTGGCAGTTGATCAGCCCCGGCATCAGCACCATACCCCGGCCGTCAATGGTTCGGGCGGCAGGCTCCTGGGGCGGGGTTTGGGAGATATAGCTGATTTTGCCATCGGTGACGCCTACATAGGCGCCCAGCACCAGGGGGAGCTTGTCCGACATGGTGACGGCAGTGATATTGGAAAATAGTGTATTCATTGAAACTCCTTTCGGTGGGTGGATTTGGTGCTTGGGAAAGGGAGGGCTACATGGCCTCCACGCAGCCCCGTATCAGCCGGGAGAACCGATCCTTGGCGACAGCGGCGGCATCCAGCACCTCCTGCTCCGTCAGGGTGGCACCCTCCACCATGCCGGCGGCAGCATTGGAGACCAGGGAGAAGCCCAGCACCTCCATGCCGCTGTGGCCTGCGGCAATCACCTCCGGCACGGTACTCATGCCCACCAGGTCGGCCCCCAGGGTGCGGATGGCCCGAATCTCCGCCGGGGTCTCATAGGAGGGGCCGGGGAAGTACATATACACGCCCTCCACCAGGGAGATACTCTGCTCCTTGGCGGTTTGCCGGGCCAGGGCCTGGAGCCGGGGAGTGTAGAGATAGGTGGAATCCGGGAACCGAACCCCAAACTCCGGGAGATTCTGGCCCCGGAGGGGAGAATCCATAAAGAACTTTATATGGTCGGTGATCAGGCAGATGTCCCCCACCCGGAAGGACGTATTCACCCCGCCGGAGGCATTGGTAATCACCAGCTTGTCACAGCCCAGCAGCCGCAGCACCCGCAGGGGAAAGCACACCTCCTCAAAGGTATAGCCCTCATAGGCGTGGAGACGGCCCTGCATCATGGCCACCCGTTTTCCCGCCAGAATGCCGCACACCAGCTGGCCCTTGTGGCCCGGGGCGGTGGACAGAGAAAAGCCGGGAAGGGCCTTGTAGGGAATCACAATGGGGTTCTGGGCCAGGTCTGCCAGTTCTCCCAGGCCGGAGCCCAGAACCATGGCGATCTCCGGCCGGAAATCCCCCAGATATGCCTTGGCCGCCTGGGCGGCCTTCTGATAGTCTGCAAAGGTATAACGCATAAAATCATTCCTCTCGGATGTGGTCAGGTGTTGTAGCCGATAAACTCCCGGAGAATGGAATCCCGGGGGACATAGGACGGGGCCAGGGGCGGAACCGCCCGAATTAAGGCCAGCAGGGCCTCCAGATCCCTTCCGCCGGGGCTGCTCAGGCCCTGAAGCAGCCGGGCCCCATAGGGAAGCAGTACGGCGGGCTCATAGGCCAGGGTGGTGTCAATACGGCAGTGGGCCGTACCCCGATAAGGGGCGACATATTGCCGCTCTCCCTCTACCACGTTGGCCCACAGGGACAGGGAATATCCCACCGTGGCCCCGCGGAACAGATAGTCCCGGAGGGTTCGGCGCATGAGCCGCAGGGAGGAGGGAGAAAGCTCCAGGTTCTCCCAGGCAAAGCCCCGCTCCGGGGAGATGTAGATGCGGCAGGCCCGGGGGTGGGCCTGGGTAAAGCGGTGGTTCAGGGCGTGGATGCCCTCGAACAGGAACAGATCCCCCGGGGCGGCATCCAGACGGATGTGCCGATCCGGGAGCCGCCGGTGGGAGGGGAAGTCGTAGATGGGCACACAGATGCTCTCCCCCCGCTCCAGCCGGGAGAAATGCTCCTCCAGCAGGGGAATATCCATGCAAAAGGGGTTTTCCAAATCCTCACTGCCGTCAGGGAGCCGGGGAAACGTTGGGTCGGATTGGGAGCGAAAATAGTTGTCCAAAGAGATCAGGTGGGTATGATAGCCCATGGCGGTAAGCCGCTCCCGGAGCCGGATGGCGGTGGTGGTTTTGCCGGAGCCGGAGGGGCCGGAGAGCAGCACCACAGGACTGCTGCTCCGGCGCAGGATGATCTGCTCGGCGGCGGCAGTGACCTGATCCCGGTAGCCCTGCTCCCACCGGGCCACGGCGGCAGCGGGAGACTGGGCCAACTGCCGGGTCACAGCCTGAAGGTCATAGGTCATAGGATCACCTCACATTTTTTCCGGGCAATGGCTTCAATGTCCCGGAGATACTCCTGGGGGTATTTGGGGTTGCTGAGCCGGGTGATCTTTCCGTTGGAGATACACTTGGTCATGCCGCCGGCCCCCAGGGAGAGGATGGAGTGCAGCTCCTCCATCATATATATATTATAGAGATTCTCATAGCCATGCCTGCACCAGCCCACATTTTCAAAGCTGCCGGACATATATTTCTGCCGGTAGAGGTAATAGGGATGATACCCGGCGGCCCGAAGGGCGGCGTTGCCGTAGGTGAGCATTTCCTCCACCTGGAGCCCGTCGGGCAGGACGGCCCGCTTTTCATAGTACAGTGCCGCCGCCTTTTTCAGGGCCAGGGTATGGACGGTGATGCTGGTGGGGGAAAGGCGAAGCACCGCCTCCAGGGTGCGCCGGAAGCCCTCCGGGGAGTCTCCGGGCAGACCGGCAATCAAGTCCATGTTGATGTCCCGGTGTCCGGCGGCCAGGGCCTCCTGATAGGCCCGAAGAATGTCCTCGCTTTTGTGGCTGCGGCCCATAAGGGAGAGCACCCGGTCGTCCATGGTCTGAGGGTTAATGCTGATTCGGGTGGCCCCGTGGTCATGGAGCACTCGGAGCTTTTCCGAATCCAGGGTGTCGGGCCGCCCCGCCTCCACGGTGAGCTCCAGACACTGGGACAGATCCAGCTCCCGGTAGAGCGCATCCAAAAGCCAGGCCAGCTGGTCTGCCGACAGGGTGGTGGGCGTGCCGCCGCCGATGTAGACGGTGCGAATGGGGTGGGGATTGGCCCGAAGATTTTCCCCGGCGGCCCGAAGCTCCCGCTTCAGGGCGGTGAGATAGGGGGCAATCAGATGCCGGGACTTTTCCGTGGCCGCAGAGACAAAGGAGCAGTAGACGCATCGGGTAGGGCAGAAGGGAATGCCCACATACAGGGAGATGTCCCCGGGCTGCTGCCGCCGGAAGGCATCTACCGTGGCCTCCGCCGCATCCAGACACAGGGCCCTGCGGGGTGCCGTCACATAATACACGTCCCGGAGCAGTCGATCCCCGCTTTGCCGGGTGCCTCCGGCCAGGAGATGCCGGGACACCAGCTTAGAGGGACGCACCCCGGACAGAGCCCCCCAGGAGGGGGCCTCCGGCAGAAAGGACAGGGCGGCCTTGTAGTAGCTTTGCCGGAGCAGCTGCCGCCGGAGGGCCTCGGTGGCCCTGTCAGTGCGGCACCGGGCAAAACCCCGGTGAGTGATGCCGCCCCGGGTGATGGCCGCCGAAGCGGTGGTATCTACCGGCCCTACGGACAGGACGGACAGAGCACCGTCCCCCGAAAAGGGGGCCTGGGTCAGCTCCGGACGCTCCTCCGGGAACAACACCAGCTGAAGCTGCTCCATGGCGTAGCGGTTTTGGTGGCCCACAAGACGGAGCTTCATGACAGGGCACTCTGGAGGAACATATTGGTTTTCCGCTCCTGCTCCAGAGTGGTGGAGCAGGTGTGGCCGGAGAGAACGGTGTAGTCCCCGGGAAGGTCGTTGAGCTTTCGCAGAGAGGCGCACATATCCCGCCAGCTGCCCCCGGGGAAGTCTGTCCGGCCACAGGAGCCCTGGAACAGGGTGTCCCCGGAGAAAATCACGTCTCCTGCAATGAGACACACGGAGCCTGGGGTATGGCCCGGCGTTTCCAGCACCCGGAAGGTGATGGAATCCAGGGAAACGGTGTCCCCCTCCTTCCAGTCCCGGACATCCCGGGACTCCAGAGACACGGTCTCGTGGAACACCGCCTCCAGGTGAAGATCCTTGTGGGACATATAGATCACCGGCTCGCCGCCGCAGACCTCCTTCAGCTCGTAGACCCCGCCGATATGGTCAAAATGGCCGTGGGTCAGGAGAATATAGCGAAGGGACAGCCCCTTTTTTCTAAGACAGTCGCCAAGATAGGTCCCATCATCGCCGGGGTCAACCACAGCGGCGTTTTTGGTCTGCTCGTCCCAGACGATATAGCAGTTGGTCATCAGGTCGCCGACCTGGTGGACTTCAATTTTCATAGGAAGAACTCCTTTCCATGGTAATGCTTCTAATCGTTACAGCTCCGCCGTGTCCACGATCAGGGTCACTGGGCCATCGTTGACGGAGGCCACGGCCATATGGGCCCCAAAGCTGCCGTGCTGGGCCGGAAAGCCCAGAAGGGCACACTGGGAGAGAAACCGTTCATAGAGGGCCTCGGCCTTTTTTGGCTCGGCCGCCCCGAAGAAATCCGGGCGGCGGCCCTTTTTACAACTGCCGTACAGGGTGAACTGGCTCACCACCAGCACCTGGCCGCCGATCTGCTCCAGCCCCAGATTCATTTTCCCCTGGTCATCGGAAAAGATCCGAAGGCTCAGGAGCTTTTTGCAGAGCTTGTCGCAGTCCTGCTCCGTGTCCTGGGGCCCCACACCCAAAAGGATGAGAACGCCCCGTCCGATCTGCCCGGTCACTGTCCCGTCCACGGAGACGGAGGCGGAGCACACCCGGGTAAGCACCGCCCGCATCAGGCGTGCCCCCGGTGAACCCGGCGAACCCCCCGAATCCCGGCCAGTCGGTTTTTCACCGTGTTCAGGGCCCCCACATCCCGAACCTCCACGGTGATGGAGATGAAACAGCTGCCCTTGTGGTCGGAGCGGGCGGACAGCTCGGAGCATTTGAGCTTTAGGGCGGTGATGGCCATGGCCACGTCCAGAGCCAGACCGTCCCGATCCTGGCAGTCCAGCTCAAAGGAGGTGGAGAAGGTTTCCAGGGGGGTGTCGGCCCAGCTGACCTTTACCCACCGGCCGGAATTTTCCGGGGAGGCCGCCCCCCGGGCGTTGGGACAGTCCCGCCGGTGGACGGACACGCCGAAGCCCTTGGTGATAAAGCCCACAATGTCGTCTCCCGGAACCGGGGTGCAGCAGCGGGCAAATTTAATCATACAGTTGTCAATGTCCTCCACAATGACCCCGGAGGTGGCCTGCTTGGGGGCCCGGCTGATGGAGGTGGGATCCTTTGATTCTGGCGTTTCCGACTTGGCGGCCTTGGTAAACCGGAGCAGGTCCTCCTTGATTCGGTTTACGGCCTTGAGGGCCGTAATGCCGCCGTAGCCGATGGCGGCGTACATATCGTCCAGACTGCCGAAGGACACCTTTTTGAGAATCGTAGGCAGCAGGGCCTCATTGGTGACAATGGCGGGGGAGACACCGATGCGCTGGAGCTCCTCCTCAAAGCGCTGTTTGCCGGTGACAATGTTCTCCTCCCGGCGCTCCTTTTTGTACCACTGCTTGATTTTGATGCGGGCCTGGTTGGACTTGCACAGCAGCAGCCAGTCCCGGCTGGGGCCTTTGGCGGATTTGGAGGTGATGACCTCCACAATGTCGCCGTTTTGGAGCACGGTGTCATAGTTCACAATCCGGTTGTTGATTTTGGCCCCCACCATATGGTTGCCCACCTCAGAGTGAATGGCGTAGGCAAAGTCAATGGGGGTGGAGCCGGAGGGCAGGGAGATCACCTGGCCCTTGGGGGTGAATACAAAGACCTCATCGTCAAACATATCCACCTTTAGGTTGGAGATAAAGTCCTCCGCCTCGGAGTCCTGCTGGCTTTCCAGCAGTTGACGAACCCAGGCCAGCTGCTCCTCTCCGCCGGCCTGGGAAATGCCCTCCTTGTATTTCCAGTGGGCGGCAATGCCGTATTCAGCGGTATGGTGCATCTGGGCGGTGCGGATCTGCACCTCAAAGGGAATGCCGTCGGAGCCGATCACCGTGGTGTGGAGGGATTGGTAGCCGTTGGGCTTGGGGGTGGAGATATAGTCCTTGAACCGGCCGGGAACCAGGTTAAACAGGTCGTGAATGTGGCCCAGGACGTTATAGCAGTCGGCAATGTCCTCCACGATCACCCGGAAGGCAAACAGGTCATAGACCTCGTCCAGGGTCTTGTTTTGGGAGTACATTTTCCGATAAATGGAATAGATGTGCTTGACCCGGCCATAGATTCGGAACCGGATTCCCGTCTCCTGGAGCCGGGTTTCGATCTTCTCCCGGATGGAGGCCATCAGCTGGGCATTGGCCGCCTCCTTGGCATCCAACTGCCTGGAAATGTCCGCATAGCCCACCGGGTCAAGGTATTTTAGAGAGGTGTCCTCCAGCTCCCACTTGATCTTCTGCATCCCCAGACGATGAGCCAGAGGCGCATAGATCTCCATGGTTTCCAGGGACTTGGTGCGCTGCTTCTCCGGGGACTGGAACTGAAGGGTGCGGGTGTTGTGGAGCCGGTCAGCGATTTTAATGAGAATCACCCGGATGTCCTTGCTCATGGCCAGGAACATCTTCCGGAGGTTCTCCATCTGGGCCTCCTCCATGGACTGGAAGGTTACACGGGTGAGTTTTGTGACCCCCTCCACCAGCTCCGCCACGGTTTGGCCGAATTTTTTGGCGATCTCCTCATGGCTGGCATCGGTGTCCTCAATGCAGTCGTGGAGGAGCGACGCCAGAATGGCATCGGTATCCAGCCCCATTTCCGCCACGATCTCCGCCACCGCCAGAGGGTGGATAATGTAGGGAGAGCCGTCCTTCCGAAGCTGATTTTTATGCTTTTCCGCCGCATATTGGTAGGCGGCATCTACGGTTTCCATGTCCACATGGGGGGTATATTTGGTAATGGCAGCCTTCATGGCTTCATAGTGGGCCTGAACGGATTCCATTACACATCACCTTCTTC
>CAVJIP010000164.1:0-6697 GCA_963649625.1 Bacteroidaceae bacterium | reverse complement strand
CTGTAGAAGGGAGCCTTCTTGGCGCCCATTCTGCGCAGTCTGATTTTAACCATGGGTGATTCACCTCCATAAGCATTTCATCTATCTATCGTACAGCTAAGGCCGAAGCCCACTGGTTACGAACCTGTTTACCGGAGGCCAAAGCCTCCCATGCCGCCGAAGCCGCCCATACCGCCGAAGCCGCCCCGTTTCTGGAGCTTTTTCAGCTTTTTCCCGGCGCCTGCCCCGGTGAACTGCTTCATCATTTTCTGCATGGCCTCAAATTGTTTTAAAAGGCTGTTGATCTCCTGCACCTTCACCCCGGAGCCTGCGGCGATCCGCTGCTTGCGGCTGTGGTTGATACAGCCGGGGTTTTCCCGCTCATAGGGGGTCATGGACAGGATAATGGCCTCGGTGTGGGCCATGGCCTTCTCGTCCACCTTTACGTCCTTTAAGGCCCCTGCGTTCATCCCAGGCATCATGGCCAGAATGTCCGTCAGAGAGCCCATGGATTTGAGCTGCACCAGCTGGTCGTAAAAGTCCTGTAGGGTGAATTTGCTTTTTCTGAGCTTCTGCTCCAGCTCCTGGGCCTTTTTCCGATCCATGGCCGCCTCGGCCTTTTCAATCAGGGTCAGCACGTCTCCCATGCCCAAAATCCGGGAGGCCATCCGCTCCGGGTGGAAGGGCTCAATATTGTCCAGCTTTTCCCCGTTGCCGGCGAACTTAATGGGCTTGCCGGTGACGGCCTTTACGGACAGGGCCGCACCGCCCCGGGCATCGCCGTCCAGCTTGGTGAGCATGACCCCGTCGATGTCCAGCTGTCCGTCAAAGGCGGTGGCGGCGTTTACTGCATCCTGGCCGGTCATAGCGTCCACCACCAGGAGGATCTCGTCCGGCTCCACCGCCGCCTTAATGGCGGAAAGCTCCTCCATCAGGGCCTCGTCAATATGCAGGCGGCCTGCGGTGTCCAGAAACACCATGTCGAAGCCTTCCTTTTTGGCGTGGGCCACACCGGCCTTGGCAATGTCCACCGGGTCGCTCTGGCCCATCTGGAACACGGGAATCCCCAGCTGGCCGCCTACCACCTCCAGCTGCTTAATGGCGGCGGGGCGGTACACGTCACAGGCCACCAGCAGAGGCTTCTTCCCCTGCTTTTTCATCAGACCCGCCAGCTTGGCCCCGTTGGTGGTTTTACCGGCCCCCTGAAGGCCCACCAGCATCACCACCGTGGGCGGCCTGGAGGCGATTTTCAGCTTGGCGTTTTCGCTGCCCATCAGGGCGATCAATTCCTCATTGACGATTTTTACAATCATCTGGGCCGGGGTCAGGCTCTCCAGCACATCGCTGCCAATGGCCCGCTCCGTGACCCGCTTTACAAAGTCCTTAACCACCTTATAGCTGACATCCGCCTCCAGCAGAGCCAGCCGAATCTCCCGCATGGCCTCCTTTACATCGGACTCCGTAAGGCGACCCTTGCTTCTGAGCTTTTTGAATGCGGCAGACAGCTTTTCCGTTAACCCTTCAAAGGCCATAGGTTCACTCCTTCAGCCGCAATGCGGCATGGTCAATATCCTCAGCGATGGCGCTACCGGGGCCCCCCAGGGCTCTTAGCTGCCGGGCCGCCTGAGCCAGCTCCTCCAGGGCCGTCTGGAGCTGGGCACTTTTCCGAACCAGGCCCAGCTTCTCCTCCAGCTCCTCCATCAGAGCCTGGGTCCGCACCAGGTTGTCCCGGACTGCCTGACGGGAAATCCCCTCCAGCTCTCCGATCTCTCCCAGGGAAAGGTCTTGATTGTACCGAAGATCCCAGCAAAGCCGCTGCTTCTCCGTGAGCATGGCCCCATAGGTGTCAAATAGCAGGGCGCAGGTGAGCATATCCCGTTCCATAGGCTCCTCCTGTAAAGGCGCAAGACTTAACAGACTGGATTATACTCCATCTCCCGGGGAATGTCAAGAGAAAAGCCTTTACAGAAAAAACTTTTTCCCTGTCGATGCCTGTCGAAAACTTTCCGTTGTATATCCCCGCCAGATGTGGTAAACTGTCCCTGGAGGTGAAGTTTTCCATGGGCAAGAACGTACGAACCCTGTTGGAGGCAGCGGAGGGCCGGTATGTGTCCGGCCAGGCCATGTCCCAGCAGCTGGGGGTTTCCCGGTCTGCGGTGTGGAAGCAGGTCAAGAGGCTCCGGGCCCAGGGCTATGAAATCAAGGGCGGCACCAACCTGGGCTATCGCCTGGTCAGCACCCCTCAGCTTCTGTCCCAGGATGCCATTGCCTCCCTTCTGTCCGGCCACCCCTGGCAGGAGAAAATCACCGTCCTGGAGACGGTGGACTCCACCAACAACCTGGCCAAGGGGCAGGCCCTCCAGGGGGCTCCCGAGGGCGCAAGCTATCTGGCCGAGGAGCAAACCGGGGGTAAGGGTCGTCTGGGCCGGAGCTTTGTGTCCCCCCACGGCTGCGGAATCTATCTTTCCCTGCTGCTGCGGCCCGACTGCGCCCCTGCCGCTCTGGCCCATGTGACCGCCATGGCCGGGGTCGCCGCCTGTGATGCCATTGAGGCCGTCTGCGGTGTCCGTCCCGGCATCAAGTGGACAAACGACCTGATTTTAGAGGGGAAAAAGGTGGCGGGGATTCTGACGGAGCTCAGCGCCCAATGGGAAAGCGGCACCCTGGAATCTCTGGTCATCGGCATTGGCATCAACTGTAACCATCGGGAGACGGATTTCCCGGAGGAGCTGCGGGACAAGGCCGCCTCTATCGCCATGATTACAGGAGAGCGGGTAGACCGAAATCTGCTGGCCGCCCGGTTGATCGCCCGGCTCTATGACCTTTCTCAGGGACTGTTTCAGGACAAGGCCCGATGGATGGCCCAATACGCCAGGGACTGTATCACCCTGGGCCGTCAGGTGCAGGTAATTCGGGGAGACAGAGTCCGTCAGGGCACCGCCACCGGCCTGGACGAAAACGGTGCGCTCCTTGTGACCTACGAAAATGGGGAGCAGGGCGTGGTCTTTTCCGGGGAGGTTTCCGTCCGCAGCGATCAGGGCTACATATAAAGGCTGCATACAAAACGCAAGGGAGATGCTTTCGCATCTCCCTTTGGCTTATTCCTTGGGATGGCAGCTGCCGCTCATGCCGCAGCCGGAGCAGCCGCCGCAGCCTCCGCCGCAGGAGTGCCTGCGCTTATCCCGAATCATGCTCCGAATAATCAGGCCGATGATAATGGCCAGAACTATCACCACCGCAATGGTGGAAAGATTGGCAGAAAGCCAGGCAATCATAAAAGCACCTCCCTTGGCAGAGCTTCCATTAGACCTTTACGGCCTTGGTGAGCCGGTCGGACTCCTGATAGGGCCGAACCAGATTGTAGATGATAAAGGCCAGGACGATCAGGGCGCAAATCAGACCCACCACATTTACGTTGCCGGTGAACACACTGCCGATCTGATAGACGATCAGGGCAATGGCATAGGCAAACACGCACATATAGCCAATGGCGAACAGAGTCCACTTTGGGCTGTTCATCTCCCGCTTGATGGCACCCATGGCCGCAAAGCAGGGAGCGCACAGCAGGTTAAAAATCATAAAGCTGAAGGCGGAGAGCTGCGTAAAGTTCTGCGCCACTGCGCCCCAGATCTCGTCGCCGTTTTCGGCAACCTCCTCCAGGCCGCCATAGAGGACACCGAAGGTAGCCACCACGTTCTCCTTGGCAATCAGGCCGGTTATGGTGGCCACGGTGGCCTTCCAGTTGCCGAAGCCAAGAGGAGCAAAGACGATGCAGATGGCGGAGCCGATTTTCGCCAGCACGGAGTTGTCCATGTCCTCCACCATGCCGAAGCCGCCGTTCTCCCAGCCGAAGCCCTGGAGGAACCAGAGAATCACAGAGGACAGCAGGATGATGGTGCCGGCCTTTTTAATAAAGGACCAGCCCCGCTCCCACATACCCCGCAGCACGTTGCCCACGGTGGGGGCGTGATAGGCAGGCAGCTCCATCACGAAGGGAGCCGGATCTCCGGCGAACATTTTGGTCTTTTTCAGGATAATGCCGGAGATGATAATGGCGGCCACACCGATAAAGTAGGCGGAAACCGCCACCAGGCCGCTGCCTCCAAACAGGGCACCGGCAATCAGGCCGATAATGGGCATTTTCGCCCCGCAGGGAATAAAGCAGGTGGTCATAATGGTCATGCGCCGGTCACGCTCGTTCTCGATGGTACGGGAGGCCATAACACCGGGCACGCCGCAGCCGGTGCCCACCAGCATGGGAATAAAGGACTTGCCGGACAGGCCGAACTTCCGGAACACCCGGTCCATAATAAAGGCGATACGGGCCATGTAGCCGCAGTCCTCCAGAATGGCCAGGAACAGGAACAGCACCAGCATCTGGGGCACAAAGCCCAGCACGGCACCAACGCCGCCTACGATACCGTCCACCACCAGGCCAGTGACCCAGTCCGCCGCACCGATTTTCTCCATGAGCCAGCCTGCGCCGCCCTGGAGCCACTCGGCCCCGAACACGTCATTGGTCCAGTCCGTCAGGAAGGAGCCGAAGGGGCCCATGGCCACCCAGTACACCAGCCACATGACCACCGCAAAAATGGGCAGAGCCAGAATCCGGTTGGTAACGATCTGGTCGATCTTGTCGGAGGTGGAGAGCTTACCCTGGCTCTTTTTCTTGTAGCAGCCCTTGATGATCTCCGCAATGTACACATACCGCTCGTTGGTGATAATGCTTTCGGCATCGTCGTCCAGCTCCTTCTCGGCGGCCCGAATGTCCTCCTCGATGTGGGCCTTTACCTCGGCGGAGAGCTTCAGCTGCTCCATGACCTTGTCGTCCCGCTCGAAGATTTTAATGGCGTACCAGCGCTGCTGCTCCTCTGGCATATTGTGGACGGCGGCCTCCTCAATGTGGGCAATGGCGTGCTCCACCGCCCCGGAGAAGGTGTGCATGGGCACAGTCTTGGTGCTCTTGGCGGCGGCCAGAGCGGCCTCAGCGGCCTCCAGGCAGCCGGTGCCCTTCAGGGCGGAGATCTCCATGACCTTGCAGCCCAGCTCCCGGCCCAGCTCCCCGGTGTTGATGGTGTCGCCGTTTTTCTTCACCACGTCCATCATGTTCACGGCCACCACCACGGGAATGCCCAGCTCGGTGAGCTGTGTGGTCAGGTACAGGTTCCGCTCCAGGTTGGTGCCGTCCACAATGTTCAAAATCACATCGGGACGCTCGGAGATCAGATAATCCCGAGCCACCACCTCCTCCATGGTGTAGGGGGACAGGGAGTAAATGCCGGGAAGGTCGGTGACGGTCACGTCATTGTGCTTTTTCAGCTTGCCTTCCTTTTTCTCCACCGTAACGCCGGGCCAGTTGCCAACGAACTGGTTTGCGCCGGTGAGTGCGTTGAACAGGGTAGTTTTACCGCAGTTCGGGTTGCCCGCTAGGGCAATTCTCACATTCATAGCTACGTTCCTCTCTTTCAAAGATTAGCAGTTACTAACCGATTACGAAAACAATTCCCAAAGGTCACTGAACCTCAATCATCTCTGCGTCAGCCTTCCTTAGAGACAGCTCATAGTTCCGCACCGTGACCTCCACCGGGTCGCCCAGAGGCGCCACCTTCCGCACATAGACCTCTACGCCCTTGGTGATGCCCATGTCCATAATCCGGCGCTTGACTGCGCCCTCCCCGTGGAGCTTCACCACCGTACCGGTCTGTCCCACCTTCACGTCTCTCAGGGTTTTCATCCGCAATTCCTCCTTTAATATGTGCTGCGCCGAATCAGGGCTTTACCATGATCTTCTGCGCCATTTCACAGCTGATAGCCACCCGGGCCTCCTTCACCTGGACGATAATGTTCCCGCCCATCATGGTGATAATCTTGACGGTTGTGCCGGCCACAAAGCCCAGGTTTTCCAGGTGCTTTTTCACCTCCGGCTTGCCGCCGATCCGCTCAATCAGGCTCTCCTGTCCAGGGGTGGCCAAAGAAAGGGGTATCATATTTTTCACCCTCCCGTTATGGATTAGCATACCCTAACCCACAGTGTGTTCAAAAGGTTAGATCCCTCTAACCTCCGTTCATCATACGCCTTCCCGGGAGGTTTGTCAAGACTTACTTTTCTTTTTTCTCCTTTTCGTGAAACTGTCGTAAAGTGTCCCTTTGCCCCGGCGGAATTTGTGGAGTTCGCCAAAGACTGCGCCCCCTTCGGGATTTTTTCAAAAAGTCCTTGACAACGGGGAATAATTGTATTATTGTAGTATTGTACTAAGTGACTAATACAATGCAACAGGAGGTGCTTTATGGAGTGGCAATTTCACAGTGACGGGCCCATCTACACCCAACTGGTGGAGCAGCTCACCCTGAGAATCGTCACAGGCCGCTATCTCCCCGGTCAGCGGCTCCCCTCGGTGCGGGAGCTTGCGGTGGAGGCGGGGGTCAACCCCAACACCATGCAGCGGGCCATGGGAGAGCTGGAGCGGAAAAAGCTGGTGTTTTCCCAGCGCACCAGCGGACGCTTTGTCACAGAGGACACCGCTATGCTGGAGGCCGCAAGACACACCCTGGCCGCCCAACAGCTTCAGAGCTTTCTCACGGCCATGAAGGCTTTGGGCTATGGCCGGGAAGAAATCATTTCGCTGCTGGAGGCAGCACAAAAGGAGGATTCCCATGACACCAATTCTTGAATGCCGGAGCCTTTCCAAAAGCTATGGCCAGGTGCCCGCCTTGGAGC
>CAVJIP010000163.1:0-3273 GCA_963649625.1 Bacteroidaceae bacterium | reverse complement strand
GCGCCCTGGCTTCGGCTTTTTGCGCCCTTGGGAGGGTCGGCGACGATCCCCGGGGGTGCAAGGCCCTCCACCCAAAAGGGCAGAAGCCGCAAAAAAGCGAGATGCCTGTAAATAGGATGAACACAGACCTTCCGGCTACGGCTTTTTGCGTTTTGGGGAAGGGCGTTGATGCCCTATGGTAATGCAGAAGCCGCCATCGGGCAATGGCTGAACGGTTAAAAACAATTCTTCTCGGCGTGTCCGCTGCCGACAGGGAACCGCAAGCGGACAAATCCACAATATTGGAGGAAACATAATGAAAAAACGATTATTAAGCGTACTCCTTGCCCTGATTGTGGTGCTGGGGCTGCTCCCCACCACGGCCTTTGCGGGAGAGACTCCACAAGTAAAGGTAATCCAGCTTGGCACAGGCGGAATCCAAGACCCGAAGGAAGAATCAACCGATGACGGAACCTACTACTCCCCCAACAGCTATGTTTATTTCGGTGTGAACAGTAACAACAACACTCCTATCAAGTGGCGGGTGCTGGACGCAGACAAGACCAACAACAATACAAGCGGAATGTTCCTGCTGTCGGAGTATTTGTTAGAAAATAATGTGAAGTTTAATGACAGTAACTTAGACGGAAGTCTATATCAGGGCAGCAAAGCGCAAGAATGGTGCCGTGACTTTGCGAACAATACAAGGAATTTCACCATGGCGGAGCAAGGTGCTATGCTTGGTATTACAAAGAACGACAGTGGCGATAGCGTGTATAGTCGTGAGTGGGGCGCAAGCTGCCTTAGTAGCGACAAGCTGTTTTTCCTTTCTGTGCGGGAACTGGCAGGCTATGTAGGAAATTATAAAACTGCCCCGGGACTGGCAGCGACAGCGGGTTCGTGGTGGCTCCGTTCTCCAGATAGTAATAATGAAGGTTATAATGCAGGCATGGTCAAGTACGACGGTAATGTGTACCAAGTCGGTGCGGCCTCCGACTTGGCGGCTCGCCCTGCTTTTAACTTAAATCTGGATTCTGTCCTCTTTACCTCTGCCGCCGTGGACGGCAAGGCCGCAAGCGGCATGAACAGAGGCTTGACTGCCGTACCGGGTTACACCGGCAACGAGTGGAAGGTGACACTGAAGGATGCAAGCCGTGATTTTGCCGTGACGGAAACCACAGCCACCGAAAAAGCCGGCGGTAAGATTACGCTGACCTATACCGGTGCAAACGTTGGGGCGAATGAATACATTTCCGTCATCCTGGAGGACAAGGACGGCAACATCACCCACTACGGCAGAGTGCTGAAGCCTGAAGCCGCAAACGGTACGGTGGATATTACCATCCCCTCCAGTCTTGCAGAGGGAACCTATACCCTTCATGTGTTCAGCGAGCAGTACAACGGGAATTACAAAACCGATTACGCCAGCAAGTTTGATAAAGTGACGCTGACAATTCACGATCATGTTTGGTCTGAGGATTGGAACAGCGACGAAACTGCCCATTGGCACGACTGCACGGCGGCGAACTGCCCGAACACCGGTAACAGCAATAAGGGCGGCTACGCAGAACACTCCGGCGGCACGGCCACCTGCACGACCCCGGCAATCTGCTCGATTTGTGGCGCAACCTACGGCACGGTAAAGGCCGACAACCACACCAACCTCACCCATGTTGACGCTGTGGAGGCCACGGAAATCACCGAGGGCAACATTGAATATTGGCACTGTGAGGGCTGCGGCAAGTATTATAAAGATGAAGCTGCTACCCAGCCAACCACCCCGGCGGAAACTGTCACACCCAAACTCAACCACACCCATGTTTGGGGCAATTGGACCTCCAGCGGCAACGGTACCCATAGCCGCAGCTGCACAGGCTGCACCGAAAGCCAAACGGAAAACTGCTCCGGCGGCACGGCCACCTGCACGACCCCGGCAACCTGCTCGATTTGTGGCGCAACCTACGGCACGGTAAAGGCCGACAACCACACCAACCTCACCCATGTTGACGCTGTGGAGGCCACGGAAACCACCGAGGGCAACATTGAATATTGGCACTGCGATGGGTGCGACAAGTATTATTCCGATGAGGACGCCAAAACGGAAATCCGCAGAGAGGACACTGTGACCACCGGGAGTGCCGTTCCCGCTACCGGCCTGACCCTTTCTATGAAAAAGCTGACCCTGGTTCCAAATGGAAAAATCCCGCTCACCGCCGTAGTGAAACCCACCAACAGCACGGATTCCGTGACCTGGAGCAGCTCCGACCCGATGGTTGTCACCGTCAGCGACACCGGCGAGGTCAAGGCCGTGGGCTATGGTACAGCTACCATCACGGCCAAGGCGGGCAGCAAGATCGCCACCTGCCAGATTATCGTGGTTTGCGGCACGGACGAGTGCCAGTATTACGATGACATTGAGGCCCAGGCGTGGTATCATCCCGCTGTGGATTACGTCACCCAGGTGGGCATTATGCAGGGCAAGGGCAACAAGATTTTTGATCCCGAGGTCACGTTGACCCGTGCGGAAATGGCGCAGATTTTCTACAATTATCAAAAGGAAGTGGTGAACGGCGGCAAGGAGCCGACGCAGGGCACAACCCAGATTACGTTCAGTGACGTAAAGTCCGGCGAGTGGTACGAAAAGGCCATCCAGTGGGCCTCCTCCAACGACATCATCCTGGGCGACGGTGAGGCCGACGGCAACACCTTCCGTCCCAATGCGGCGGTAAGCCGTGAAGAAATGGTGACAATGTTGTATCGTTATATGGTCACGTTCAGCAAAAAGCTGCCCCTGCCCGCCTCTGGGGCCGAGGAATGGAAGGAGTTCCCGGATAGCGAAAACGTAGCCGACTGGGCGGAGATTCCCTTCGCTTGGGCCGTTCACTACGGCATCATTAACGGCGATGACGGCTACCTCCGGCCCCAGAACACCGCAACCCGGGCTCAGGCCGCCAAAATCATGATGGTGGCTGTGAAGCAGTAAGATAACCTGATAAATCGCCCTGGCTCCACCGAGCCGGGGCGATTTTCTTGCTTCGGAGGGATGATACCAGTGTAGCACAGGGGAGGGTAGATTTCATCCCGTTTTTGTCCCGATTTTGTCCCAGTTTTGTCCCACGTCGGAGCAAAGTCCGCTTTGGTTCGGGCTCCCCCTGGTCGCCCTCCCTCCGCTCCCTTGCTCCTCCTCTCCCCAGCGAACCCGCTGCGCTGGGCTTCGCCGGGGGCCCCGTTTTGGGCGTAAAGTCCGCTCTCGCTCGGGCTTCCGTTGGTCGCCCTTGCGCCGCTCCCTTGCTC
>CAVJIP010000162.1:0-13130 GCA_963649625.1 Bacteroidaceae bacterium | reverse complement strand
GGGACAAGCTGACGGAGGAGCAGTACCGCGTCACCCAGGAGAGCGGCACGGAGCGGGCCTTTACCGGAGAATTCTGGAATCAGTTTGCAAAGGGCATCTATGTGGACGTTGTCACCGGCGAGCCGCTCTTTTCCTCCACGGATAAATTTGAGAGCGGCTGTGGCTGGCCCGCCTTTACAAAGCCCATTGAGGAACCTGCGGTGGTGGAGCTGGAGGACAACAGCCTGGGGATGCGCCGCACGGAGGTCAGAAGCCGTGCCGGAGACTCTCACCTGGGCCATGTATTCACCGGCGACCCGGAATCCCCCAACGGCGTGCGCTACTGCATCAACAGTGCCTCTCTCCGTTTCGTGCCCTATGAGAAAATGGAGGCGGAGGGCTATGGGTATCTTCTGTATCTGTTTGCGGAATGAAGGCCTATACGGGGCGCAGTCTGGTCACAGGCTGCGCCCCTTCCTGGGTGCTGGGCGTAGCCTGCACCGCCGCTGCCCGCTCTGTCATTGCATTTCAGAGGCAGTATGGGGGCCGTTTTTCTGCAAGGCTTTACGATCTGCCGGCGTGTATTTCTTGACCCCAAAGGCAAAATACAGGATATGGAACAGCCAGATGCCGCAAAGAATGGCGCAGGGCACATACAGCCCCTTGCGAAGCATCAGAAAGAATCCAAAGCCCATCAGAAGCGTCAACGTGAGCATGATCCTTTTCTTGGCGCACCGGGTCATGCCCTGCCCCTTCACAAAGGACTCCAGATTGTTTCTGTAAAGGGCTGTACTGATAAACCAACGGTGCAGCTTCTCCGAGCTTTTCCCGAAGCTCAGCAGTGCAAGCATCAGAAAGGGAAAGGCCGGGAGCATAGGTACGAGGGCACCGACAGCGCCCAGGCCCAGGCCCAGGAAGCCGAGGAACAGCCAGAATATCTTTTTAATTTTCATAGGATTCCTTTCTCAATCGTCTCTTTTCTCGTTTGCTTTCAATGACGTGCCGCAGAGCCATAACAGGATGGCGGAATATCATACGTGGCCCGGAGAACCGCATAACCGCACGAATCTGTTCCCGCATATCCGGCTTGTAGCAGTGTACAGGGCAATTGGAGCAGAAGGTCTTTGTTTCCATAAAGGGGCATCTGTCCGCACGGAGGAATGCGTAATCCCGGAGCGCCCGGCACTGGGCGCAAAGCGCACCCCTTGTGCCGTGCTTCTTTCGGCAGTACAGGCGGATCATCAGCGACACGGTGCTCTTTTCCCGCTCCCGCTTGCTTTCAAGCCTGCTCATACAACCGCCCTCCCTCAAAATGGTAAATACGGTCCGCAATGGCCATGGTGGATTCACGGTGGGATACAAGGATAATGCATTTCTGACCCTTTTGCTCCTGGAGTGCCTTCAAAATGATGCCCTCGTTGATGCTGTCCACATTGCTGGTGGGCTCATCGAGAAGGATCAGCCCGCTTCCCCGCAGGAGGGCTCTTGCAAGGCCGATGCGCTGCCTTTCGCCTGCGGAGAGGTTGTCACCCAGTGTGCCCACAGGGGTCTGGTAGCCCTCCGACAGGGAGAGAATAAAATCGTGAATCGAGGCCCTTTTGCAGGCGGCTTCCAGCTCCTCCTGGGCTGCATCAGGCTTTGCGATGCGGAGATTTTCCTCAATGGTTTCGTCAAAGAGGTATGTGGTCTGACTGACCATGGTCACGTTGTCCAGCAGGCTGCCGGTGTTGACCCTGTCAATATCGACACCGTTATAGCTTATCTCCCCGCCGTCCTTCTGCCAGAAGCGCAGGAGCAGCTTGAGCAGCGTGGACTTGCCGCAGCCGGAGGGGCCGACAATGCCGATGATTTCGCCCTTTTTTGCCTGCATACAGACCTCCCGCAGGGTCTGGGCCTCCTCCTCATAGGAAAAAGACAGATTAGTTACGTCCAGACGGTCGTATGTGATGTTCTCTCCGTTCTCCACCGGCGTGACGGCGGGTTTTTCCGCCAGAAGCTCCAGCACCCGGTTTCCCGCAGCGAAGGTCTGTGTCAGGTTTCCAGGCAGGGCCGAGATTGCAATGACCGGGCCGAAGGAGCCGAACACGGCGGCAAGGCCGATTACCATCCGTCCGCCGGAGAGCTGCCCGTTTACCACAAGCAGGATTCCCACGGAAAGTGCGGCGAGAATGCACAGGGATACCCACATTTCCACTGCGGCACCGGCCCTGGAAATATCACGCTTCATGCGCTTGGACTCCGCAAGGAGCCGATCCGAGCGCAGGTTCACCTCCGCCTGACGTGCCGCACCGGCGTTATGGAGCACAATGTCCCGGATTCCCTTGATGCTGTCCAGAAAATAGCCGTTGAAGAGCGCAAATTCCTCCCGGTAGCGCACGCCGGAGTCCTTGAGCCTGGAGGATGAGAGCAGCGGCACGACGATGCCGATGATAACAAAGCCCAGCAGCCCCACCAGGGCAAGATACCAGCTGGATACAATGCCCACAAACAAAAGCACCAGGGAGGACACTAAAATCGCAATGCATACGGGGGAGATGGTATGGGCGTAGAACACCTCCAGGGTCTCTATATCCGAGGTGATCATGGCAATGATGGCTCCCTTCTGCTTGCTCTCCAGCTTCGCCGGACACAGCAGGCGCAGTGCGCCGAATATTTTGTCCCGGAGCACCGCCAGCAGCCGGAAGGCAATATAGTGATTGCTGTACTGCTCCAAAAAGCGCAGGATGCCCCGGAGCAGGCCACAGCCGATGGCAAGGACGATAATCCAGCCGTAGGACAGGGTGATCGCCTCCCCCAGGGCCTTTGCCACCCCCACTGCGCCGAAAAGGGTCATGCCCATGGCGCAGAGAAAGCCCAGGGAGCCGTTGAGGACGGCCAGGAGCATAATGTAGGCCAGACTGCCCAGGAGAAGGATGAGCCTTGCCACAATGACTGCGCCGCTTCTGCGCTGACTGCTGTTTTGCTTCATCTGCACACCTCCCTATAGCCTTCCTCCAGGCTCCTCTGTGCGGTATAGAGCTCGGCGTAGCCGCCGCCCAGGGCCATCAGCTCCCCATGGGTTCCCCTTTCCATCAGGATGCCCGCCTCCATGTAGTAGATGCAGTCGGAGGGAACCACATTGGCAAGGCGGTGGGAGATCACAATCACGCTTTTGCTCCTGGACAGCTCTCTGATATTTTCCATAATGACCGCTTCGCTTTCCATATCAATATTGCTGGTGGCCTCGTCAAACACATAAACATCCTTATCCGCCGCCAGGCTTACGGCCAGGGCCAGCCGCTGCTTCTGGCCGCCGGAAAGGTTGGCCGCATCCTCGGCGATCCCCTTGTCCAGCCCGCCGTTTTCGCAGATAAAATCCAGGAGATTTACCCGCTCCAGCGCTGCGCAGATTTCCTCATCGCACACATTCTTGTTGGCCAGGAGGAAGTTTTCCCGGACGGTTGCATTGAAAATGTAGGTGCTGCAGCTGACCACGGCAAGGCGATCATAGTAGGCCCTGCGGGAGAGGCTTTCCAGTGCTTTGCCGCCTACCGTAACGCCCCCTTCCTCCGGACGAAACACCCCCAGAAGCAGATTGACCACCGTGGATTTCCCGCAGCCGGAGGCCCCGACAATGGCGATCATGCTGCGCTGAGGAAAGGTCATTGTGACGTTTTTCAGCACCTCCCGCTTTCCGTCGTAGGAGAAGGTCACATTCTCCAGCCTGAGCTCGGTGCCATCAGGCTCTCCGTCGCCCCAGAGGGGATCGGGCTGCTCCAGAAGGGAGAGTATCCTTTTGCCCGCCGAGGCACCGTTCATGGCGATGTGAAAGGCCGAGCCGAAGGCACGAAGGGGCAGAAAAAACTCCACCGCCACAAGGATGAGAAACAGCGCCGCTACCGGCGGCAGCCCCCAATACAGCAAAGAAAGGAGCGTCATGGCGACACCAAGCCCCGCCCCGCCGTAGGCCACCAGATCCATAATGGTGGTGCTGGCCAGCTGCATGACAAGAACCTTCATGGTGATTTTGCGAAATTCCTCGCTGGATTCGTTCATTTTTCTGTGCTGCGTCCCATCGGCCCGGAATAGCTTCAGCTCCTTCAGCCCCTGCACGCTGTCCAGAAAGGAGTCACCCATGGAGGTGTACTTGCCCCAATACCTTGCGAAGATTTTTTTGGCATATCTGGACAGGGCCATAATGGATGCGGGAATCAGCGGCACGCAGCAAAGCAGTGTGACGGCCACACGCCACTGGATACAGACCGTGACGCCGAACAAAAGGAAGGGCGCAAGCATGGCGTAAAAAAACTGGGGAATATAGGCGGTATAATAGAGGTCGAGCTGCTCCACGCCCTCTACCGCCAGTTGGGTAAGCCCTGCCATGCTCATCCCATCGGCAGAGCGGACACCGAGGCTGACCAGCTTCTCGTAGAGCCTTTCCCGGAGCTCCTTTTTCACGTTCCTGCCCAGAACATCCTTAAGCGCAGCCGAAAGCCGTGAAGCAGCATAGCGCACAAGGATCGCTGCCGCCGCACATAGGGCGGGCCACAGAAAGACCGCTGGGCCGCCGCTGTATTCCTCATAATGCAGGGCCAGCGCCACCGCCCGGCAGACCGATGCGGTCAGACCGATATTGGCCAGCAGCCCGAGCAGCATCAGGCCCACGCAGAAGAATATATATTTTTTCTTCCCGCCCAGCAGGCGAAGCAAAGAGAGATTGAGCATGGCTTCCTCCATCATGATGGTTAGAGGGAACTAACCACAGGTTTCCAAAAAGGCGGACGCCGTCATCCCCAGCGTTCGCCTTTTTTGATTTGTGCACTATTCTATCATGAACCCCGAAAAAACGCAAGATAAAGATGATAACCTTCAGGGCAAAAAAAGTTCTTGACACAGAGAAGGAAATATGATACAATATCCACCTGGTATGCCATATTGCAGAAAGCAGACTGCTCCATCCTTACATCCCTATTGTAGCACAGAGCCGGTCAGATAAGCAATAGGCAGAATGAAAAAGAAACAACTTTGCCGGGTGTATCATGCTCTCGGTGATTTTCCCGGGAAACCGGGTAAGAAAGGTCGTGTGATGTTCCTATGGCCATGGTGAAAGACGTATACTTTGGCAAAACCCTCCGCAAGTCCTATCAGAAGCACGATAACATCCTGAATATGCCCAATATGCTGAAAATTCAGAAGGAGTCCTATGAGAACTTCCTGAAAACCGGCCTCCAGGAGGTGTTCCGGGACGTGGGCGTGATTGCCGATTACACCGGAAATCTGGAGCTGAGCTTCCTGGACTTTACCATGAACGAGCCTCCCAAGTACACGGTGGACGAGTGCCGGGAGCGGGATGCCACCTACGCAAAGCCCATTAAGGTGCGTGTCCGCCTCCTGAACAAGGACACCGGCGAAATCAAGGAGCAGGAGATCTTCATGGGAGATTTCCCCCTGATGACCCAGGGCGGCACATTTGTTATCAACGGGGCAGAGCGTGTGATCGTCTCCCAGATCGTCCGCAGCCCCGGTATGTACTATGGGGATACGGCGGACAAGGCGGACAACCATGTGTATACCGCCACGGTGATTCCCTATCGTGGGGCCTGGCTGGAGTATGAAACCGACCTGAGCCGGGTGTTCTATGTCCGTATCGACAAAAACCGCAAGATTCCCATCACCTGCCTGATTCGGGCCCTGGGGGTGGAGACGGACGGCCAGATTCTGGAGCTGTTCGGGGAGGACCCCTTCCTGGCGGCCACCATTGAAAAGGACCCCTGCAAAACCAAGGCGGAGAGCCTGCTGGAAATCTATAAAAAGCTCCGTCCCGGCGAGCCTCCCACGGTGGAGAACGCCGAGAGCTATCTGGATTCCCTGTTCTTCGACTCCCGCCGGTATGACGTGAGCCGGGTGGGCCGCTATAAATTCACCAAGAAGCTCCAGCTCAGCAAACGTCTGGCGGGGCAGACCCTGGCCCAGCCCATTGCCGACCCTCTCACCGGGGAGATTCTGGCCATGCCCGGAGAGGTGATCTCCCTGGAGCAGGCCCAGGCCATTCAGGCCAAGGGCGTCAACGAGGCCACTGTGCGCATTGAGGATCGGGAGGTTCGCATTTTCTCCAACCACATGGTGGACATGAAGAACTTTGTGGACTTTGACCCCAAGGAGATAGGCATCCGGGAATGGGCGGACTTCCGGGTACTTCGGGAGCTGATGGAGAGCTGTTCCGGGGAGGACTTGAAGGAGGCCTGCCGGGAGCGGGCCAACGACCTGGTGCCCAAGCACATCACCAAGGCTGATATTCTTGCCTCCATCAACTATCTTCTCACCCTGGCCCAGGGCCTGGGCACCACCGATGACATTGACCATCTGGGCAACCGGCGTCTGCGCTGTGTGGGTGAGTTGCTCCAGAACCAGTTCCGGGTGGGCTTCTCCCGGCTGGAGCGTGTGGTGCGGGAACGGATGACCACCCAGGATCTGGATTTGGTCACCCCCCAGTCCCTGATCAATATCCGGCCTGTGACCGCCGTTATCAAGGAGTTCTTCGGCTCCTCCCCCCTGAGCCAGTTTATGGATCAGAACAACCCTCTGGCGGAGCTGACCCATAAGCGCCGTATCTCCGCTCTGGGCCCCGGCGGCCTGAGCCGGGAGCGTGCCTCCTTTGACGTGCGGGACGTTCACTACAGCCACTATGGCCGTCTGTGCCCCATTGAGAGCCCGGAAGGTCCTAACATCGGCCTGATCTCCTACCTGGCCTCCTATGCGGAGGTCAATGAGTACGGCTTTCTGACCGCCCCCTATCGAAAGGTGGACAAGGAAAATCACCGGGTCAGCGATGAGGTGCTGTACCTGACGGCGGATATTGAGTCGGATGCCTATATCTGCCAGGCCACAGAGCCTCTGGACGAGGAGGGACACTTTGTCAATCCCCGTGTGACCTGTCGGTATCGGGAGGACATCATCGAGGTGGACCGGGACGTGATCGACTACATGGACGTGTCTCCCAGAATGATGATCTCCGTGGCCACCTCCTTTATTCCCTTCCTGGAGAACGATGACGCAAACCGGGCCCTGATGGGCGCAAATATGCAGCGTCAGGCCGTACCTCTGATGGTCACGGAGGCTCCCATTGTGGCCACCGGCATTGAGCATCAGTCTGCGGTGGATTCCGAGGTCTGCGTGGTGGCCAAGGATGACGGTGTTGTCACCAGAGTCAGTGCCACGGATATTGCGGTGCGCTACGACAGCGGCGAAACCGCCAACTATACCCTGACCAAGTTTGCCCGGAGCAACCAGGGCACCTGCGTCAATCAGCGGCCCAATGTGAACGCCGGAGATCGGATTGCCAAGGGCGAGGTGATCGCAGACGGCCCCTCCTGCTCCAATGGGGAAATCTCCCTGGGCAAAAACGTGCTGATCGGCTTTATGAGCTGGGAGGGCTACAACTACGAGGATGCCATCCTGCTCAACGAGCGTCTGGTGCGGGAGGACGTGTTTACCTCCATCCATATTGAGGAGCACGAGACCGAGTCCCGGGACACCAAGCTGGGCCCGGAGGAAATCACCCGGGACATTCCCAACGTGGGCGACGACACCCTGAAGGATCTGGACGAGAACGGCATTATCCGCATCGGCGCAGAAGTCACCTCCGGGGACTATCTGGTGGGCAAGGTCACGCCCAAGGGCGAAACCGAGCTGACGGCGGAGGAGCGGCTCCTGCGGGCCATCTTCGGGGAGAAAGCCAGAGAGGTTCGGGATACCTCCCTGAAAGTTCCCCACGGCGAAAGCGGCATTGTGGTGGACGTGAAGAAGTTCTCCCGGGAGAACGGAGACGAAATGAGTCCCGGTGTCAATATGGTGGTGCGGGTCTACATTGCCCAGAAGCGGAAGATTTCCGTGGGCGACAAAATGGCCGGCCGCCACGGCAACAAGGGCGTGGTTTCCCGTGTTCTGCCGGAGGAGGATATGCCCTTTATGCCCGATGGTACGCCTCTGGACATTGTGCTCAACCCCCTGGGCGTGCCCTCCCGTATGAATATTGGACAGGTTCTGGACGTGCATCTGGGCTACGCCGCCCACGCCCTGGGCTGGAAAATCGCCACCCCGGTGTTTGACGGTGCCAACGAGAAGGACATTACCGCCTCCCTGAAGCTGGCCGGACTGGCGGAGGACGGCAAGACTGATCTGTACGATGGCCGTACCGGTGAGAAGTTTGACAACCGGGTCACGGTGGGCTATGTGTACTTCCTGAAGCTCCACCACCTGGTGGACGATAAGATTCATGCCCGTTCCACCGGCCCCTACAGTCTGGTGACCCAGCAGCCTCTGGGCGGTAAGGCCCAGTTCGGCGGCCAGCGCTTCGGCGAGATGGAGGTCTGGGCTCTGGAGGCCTATGGCGCAGCCTACACCCTCCAGGAGATTTTGACGGTGAAGTCCGATGATGTGACCGGTCGTGTCAAGACCTATGAGGCCATTGTCAAGGGCCACAACGTGCCCAAGCCCGGGGTGCCGGAGTCCTTCAAGGTTCTGGTGAAGGAGCTGCAGTCTCTGTGCCTGGATATTCGGGTACTGGATAAAAACGGCGAGGAGATCGAGCTCAAGGACGAGGACGATGAGGATACCACCGTTTACAGTGCCGACTCCAAGCAGACCTATGTGGTGGACGACGACAGCACCATCAATGAGGAGGGCTACGCCATTGAGGACGAAAACGGCGATGCCATTATCAGCACCATTGAGGAGTTTGCCGCCAACAACGATTACAGCGACACTGGCATGGAAACCAGTGAGGATGATTATTAAGAAGGGGGAGGATAAGTCATGAGCAACGCAACCTTTGATGCCATTAAGATTGGTATGGCTTCCCCGGACATGATTCGTTCGTGGTCCTACGGCGAAGTGAAAAAGCCGGAAACCATCAACTACCGTACCCTCAAGCCCGAGCGTGACGGCCTGTTCTGCGAAAAGATTTTCGGGCCCACCAAGGACTGGGAGTGCCACTGCGGCAAGTATAAGAAGATTCGCTACAAGGGAAAGATCTGTGACCGCTGCGGCGTGGAGGTCACAAAAAGCAAGGTACGCCGGGAGCGCATGGGCCACATCGAGCTGGCCGCCCCGGTCAGCCACATCTGGTATTTCAAGGGCATTCCCTCCCGGATGGGCCTGATTCTGGATCTCAGCCCTCGGGTACTGGAAAAGGTATTGTATTTTGCCTCCTACATTGTGGTGGATCCCGGCGACTGCCCTCTGAAAAAATATCAGGTGCTCACCGAGAAGGAATACCGGGATATGCGGGAGAAGTACGAGGACGACTTCAGGGCCGGTATGGGCGCAGAGGCCGTGAAGGAGCTGCTGGAGGAGCTGGATCTGGAGTACCTGTCCGCTGAGCTGCGGGCAGAGCTGAAAAAGTCCTCCGGTCAGAAGAAGCTCCGCCTCATTAAACGGCTGGAGGTGGTGGAGTCCTTCCGCCAGTCCGGCAACAATCCCGCCTGGATGATTATGGACGTGCTGCCGGTGATTCCCCCGGAGATTCGGCCCATGGTTCAGCTGGACGGCGGCCGGTTCGCCACCTCTGACTTAAACGACCTTTATCGCCGGGTCATCAACCGGAACAACCGCCTTAAGCGTCTGATGCAGCTGTCTGCGCCGGACATCATTATCCGCAACGAAAAGCGTATGCTCCAGGAGGCGGTGGATGCCCTGATCGACAATGGCCGCCGTGGCCGTGCCGTCACCGGGGCCAACAACCGGGCGCTCAAGTCCCTGAGCGATATGCTCAAGGGCAAGCAGGGGCGTTTCCGCCAGAACCTGCTGGGCAAGCGCGTGGACTATTCCGGCCGTTCCGTTATCGTGGTAGGCCCGGAGCTGAAGCTCTATCAGTGCGGCGTGCCCAAGGAGATGGCCCTGGAGCTGTTCCGGCCCTTTATTATGAAAAAGCTGGTGGAGGACGGTGTGGCCAACAACATCAAGTCCGCCAAGAAAATGATTGACAAGGGCAAGCCCGAGGTCTGGGATGCGCTGGAATTTGTCATTAAGGACCGCCCGGTGATGCTCAACCGTGCGCCCACGCTGCACCGTCTGGGCATTCAGGCCTTTGAGCCGGTGCTGGTGGAGGGCCGTGCCCTGAAGCTCCATCCCCTTTGCTGCACCGCCTTTAACGCAGACTTTGACGGTGACCAGATGGCCATTCATGTGCCCCTGAGCGCAGAGGCCCAGGCGGAGGCCCGGGTGCTGATGCTCTCGGCCAACAACCTGCTCCGTCCCCAGGACGGCCAGCCGGTTACGGTTCCCACCCAGGATATGATTCTGGGCACCTATTACCTGACCATCGTCCGGGAGGAGGAGGGCACCGGAAAGGTATTTTCCTCTGCCGACGAGGCTATGCTGGCCTATGATGCCAAGGTGGTGGGTCTCCATTCTCCCATTAAGGTTCGCACCAGCCGGGAGGTCAACGGGGAAATGTGTACCCGCATTATTGATGCCACCGTGGGCCGCTTGATTTTCAACAACGCCATTCCCCAGGATCTGGGCTATGTGGATCGCACCGATCCTGAAAAGTGCCTGGATCTGGAGGTGGGATTCACCGTAGGCATGAAGCAGCTCTCCGCCATTATTGACCGATGCATCCGCCGCCATGGCTTTACCATCTCCACGGAGATGCTGGACAATGTAAAGGCTCTGGGCTATAAGCATTCCACCCTGGCCGCCCTGACGGTTTCCATTGCGGATATGACCATTCCCGAGGTCAAGTACAGTCTGGTCAAGGAGGCGGAGCAGGAGGTGGTCAAGATTGACCGCCAGTACAAGCGAGGCTTCATTACCAACGATGAACGCTATCGCCTGACAGTGGCCCAGTGGGAGGAGACTACCAACCAGGTCTCCGATGCCCTGCAGAAGAACCTGGGCCGGTTCAACCCCATCTACATGATGGCGGACTCCGGCGCCCGAGGCTCCATGAGCCAGATTCGTCAGCTGGCCGGCATGCGCGGCCTGATGGCCAACACCGCCGGTAAGACCATCGAAATCCCCATCAAGTCCAACTTCCGTGAGGGCCTGTCCGTTCTGGAATACTTTATCGCCTCCAGAGGCGCCCGGAAGGGCCTGACGGATACCGCCCTTCGTACCGCCGACTCCGGTTATCTGACCCGCCGTCTGGTGGACGTGGCCCAGAATATCATTATTCGCCAGAAGGACTGCGGCACCACCGAGGGCATCGAGGTGGCGGAGATCGTGGAAAAGGGCACCGTGGTGGATACCTTCGGCAACCGGATCCGCGGCCGCTATCCCCTGGAAAACATCTGCGACCCCCAGACCGGTGAGGTATTGATCTCCACCAATCACCTGATGATGGAGGACGATGCCAAGCTCCTGGAGGCCCACGGCATTCACTCCGTGCGCATCCGTACCGTTTTGGGCTGCAAGGCCCGCAGCGGTGTCTGCGCCAAGTGCTACGGCATGAACCTGGCCACCTCCGAGGAGGTAAACATGGGCGAGGCCGTCGGCATTATTGCGGCCCAGTCCATTGGTGAGCCGGGCACCCAGCTGACCATGCGTACCTTCCACACCGGCGGCGTGGCAGGTGACGATATTACCCAGGGTCTTCCCCGTGTCGAGGAGCTGTTTGAGGCCCGGAAGCCCAAGAAGATGGGCCAGCTGGCGGAGATTTCCGGCCGGGTGTCCATTGACGAGTCCCACCGCACCGCCTACCGCCCCGTTACCATTACCGCAGAGGACGGAGAGGTCAAGCAGTATCAGATTCCCTACAACATGGGCCTGCGTGTGGTGGACGGAGACCATATCAACCGGGGAGAGCGTATCACCGACGGCTCCCTCAGCCCCCATGACGTGCTGCGCATCTCCGGCCTGGAGGCCGTGCAGAACTACCTGATCCAGGAGGTTCAGGCGGTGTACCGTCAGCAGGGCGTTGACATCAACGATAAGCACATCGAGATCATCGTCCGCCAGATGATGCGGAAGGTGAAAATCGAGGACGCCGGCGATACGGAGCTGCTCACCGGCAGCGTGGTGGATGTCTTTGAATATGAGGATGCCAACGCCGCTGTTCAGAAGCGTATCGATGCCGGGGAGGAGGGCCTGCAGCTGGCGACCCGGAGCCTGGTGCTCATGGGTATCACCAAGGCCTCCCTGGCCACCGAATCCTTCCTGTCCGCCGCCTCCTTCCAGGAGACCACCAAGGTGCTCACGGATGCCGCCATCAAGGGCAAGATCGACCCTCTGGAGGGCCTCAAGGAGAACGTGATCATCGGCAAGCTGATTCCCGCCGGCTCCGGTATGTCGGTTTACCGGGACTACCATATCGGCACCAGCCCGGAGTCTCCCGTGACCCAGGACATGATCGACCACGAGCAGTTTTAAGCCGCAACGATCCCGCAGCCTCCGGTAAATTGCCGGAGGCTGCTTCCTTGATCTCCACTTAAAATATGCAAAATGATATGCATAAAAGCCTTGACGAATGGGCACAATTTTGATATAATCTTTTCGTTTGCGGGTGGCCGAATTGCGCCTAAATGCGAAAGGAGGCAGCAAAATGCTCGTAGAGCTCCGTACAAAGAACAAGGTGGTCGGAATCAAGCAGCTTCGCAAGGCCCTTCAGGAAAACCGGGCCGAGAAGGTGTTTCTGGCCCAGGATGCGGATCCAAAGCTCATCGAACCCCTGGAGGCCCAATGTAGGGAGGCCGGTGTCCCGGTGGAGACCGCTGCCACTATGCTGGAGCTGGGAAGGGCCTGCGGCATTCAGGTAGGAGCGGCGGTGGCCGCCCTGCTCAAAACCCATTGATCCCAACAGGCACTTGCCTGGGATAATATTTAACATCCAAGAAAGGAGGAAAACCATGCCCACTTTTAATCAGCTTGTCAGAAAGGGCAGAGAGGAAGTTACCTTTAAGTCTACTGCTCCCGCACTGCAGAAGGGCCTGAATACCCTGAAGAACGTTCCTACGGATCTGGCTTCTCCCCAGAAGAGAGGCGTCTGCACTGCCGTCCGTACCACGACCCCGAAGAAGCCCAACTCCGCCCTTCGTAAGATCGCCCGTGTGCGTCTGACCAACGGCTATGAGGTCTCTGCCTACATTCCCGGCGTTGGCCACAACCTGCAGGAGCACTCCGTGGTGCTGATCCGCGGCGGCCGTGTAAAGGATCTCCCCGGTGTGCGTTACCAC
>CAVJIP010000161.1:0-30014 GCA_963649625.1 Bacteroidaceae bacterium | reverse complement strand
GTTTAATGTTCATACGCTCGCCCCTTCCTATTTTCGTTTGCCGCGTTGCTTGTTGTTGTACTGAATCAGCTCTTCCAGGGTAATGTCTACAACCTTTTCATCGAACATATCCATGGTTTCAATGGGTGTGGGAATCTCAATCTCCCCGATATTGGCCTGCAGGAAGGCCACAATATCCATGCTCTTCTCCGTGGTGTCTGCGGAGTAGTCGGCGGGTGCGGCAGGTGCCGCCTCCTGGTAGTCCGGCTGAGCAGCCGGTGCCAGCGGGGTCTGCCCGGCATCTTCGATTCCGAAGGGAGCCTGCTGCACTCCGGCCATGGTCTGGGGCATATTGCCCAGCTCCGCCGCAAGCTCTGCCTCCGCCGTCTTGAGGCGGGAATCCACCGTGGCCTCTACGCTTCTCTGAATCTCCCGGAGCAGCGCATCATAGCTGAAGCGGCCCAGTAGATCGGTCAGTGCCGCATCCGTTCCCCCCTGCACCGGCTGGGCATAGACAGGCTCTGCCACCACCGGCTGAGCCGGGGTGTAGACAGGCTCCGGGGCCGGCGTAGGAACCGCCGCAGGCGGAGGCGTGGGAGCTGTCTGGGGCACGGACACAGGCCGCTGCTCCTCCTGGAACTGCACTCGAGCCTTCCGGGCCTCCCTCTGCCGTCTTGCCGTTTCCGTGGCTCTGTCGGTTTCCACAAAGGTGACGCTATGCCGCTTCTGCCGGGGCTTTTCAGCCTGCTTTTCCTGCTCTCCCCAGCGTTTGAGCCTGCTTGCCATATACTTTTCCCGGCTGCCCGCCACCAGGTTTTCCCAGGCCTGGGCTCCGTTTACCCCGCCGAAATAGCGGCTCTGGTAATTCTTCTCATGGAACATGGCCACAATGCTCTGGGGCACCTTCACCAGGAAGGTGGAGCGGCTGGTGGGACTCATCACCGTAAACACCTGGCCCCGGGGGGCCGTGGTGATCTGCTCCTGCTCGATTTCATTGATGCCGCCGGCCTTTTCGTAGAGCTTGCACAGATCCTGAATGTCATTGGGGGCCAGGGAGAAAATAAAGCTGTACTGGCAGGCGTTGATAATGGCTGTGGACTTCCGGGCGATCTCCTCGCTGCCTACAAAGTCTTTAATATTCTGGGTGATAACGATCTGCATACCGTTGTACTTACGGATTCGCTTGGCCAGCTGGAACATAAAGTCCAAGGCCACCGGGAACTTGGTGTCAATAAACACATGGGCCTCGTCAATGACCACCACGATCTTCCGTTTCAGGCCGTATCGGTTGTTGTAGTCCCGGTTCTTGATGATCTCGTTGTCGATGTACTTCAAAACCAGCAGCATCTGTGCATTGGCAATGGTACTGTTTCGGTTGGAGATCAGGCTCTGGAAGTTAAAGACCGTAAAGTTCTCCTCGGTGGTGACGGTGGAGGGGCCGTTCCAGATATTGGCGTTTCGCCCTCCTGTGGAGAACTTGGCCACATAGTTCATCAGTGTCCGCAGGATGGTGCGGATATACTCATTGTCCGTCTGCTGGAACTCCGCCAGCACCGCATCGTACAGGTCGTCAAACACCGGGTAGTCCTCCGGATGCAGCCGGCTCAGGTCGGTTTCCCCGGTAATGCCATGGTTGGTGTACATCCGGTCAATCAGGCTGTTGAGATACTCCATGGCATCCTTCTCACAGTCCGGCAGTATCTGGCGGAAGAACTCCTCCAGGAACTGTAGATGCGTGGCATAGCTGCCGGAAACCGTAGAGCCGTCCGTTTCGTCATCGTCCAGGGCGGTGATGATCTGGAAGGGGTTCAGCCGTCCAAACTGGGCATTTCCCACATTGATAAACTTGCCGTGCAGGCTCTCCGCCAGCTCCGTGTATTCGTTCTCCGGGTCGAGAATGAATATCTTACTGTCCTCCGCCGCCAGATTTGCCAGCAGACTCTTGGTGGCATAGGACTTACCGGAGCCGGACTTACCCACGATCACCATATTGGAGTTGACCCGCTCACTGTCCCGGCGGAAGAAGTCGATAAACACCGGGACACCCTCGCTGCTGCCCAGCTTAATGCCCCCTACATCGGACACATGGGCAAAAATCCAGGGGAAGCAGGCCGCCAGGGAGTTGCTGGGAATTCCCCGGCTCTGCCGGAGCATAGGGTCGTATCCGCTGACCTGGGAGCCGATAAAGGCCTGGGTCTGGTCAAAGTCCATCCCGTTGAGCCGGAAACCGTTTTCCTGGTAGCACCGGCGCACCGCCTTTTTCATATTGGTCAGCACCGTTCGGTCTGACCGAGGCGGCTGTATGGCGGCCCTGTTGGCCCGGGTGGTGGCAATGTCGTATGCGGTCACATAGACGTTTACCTCCAACAGGGATTCGTTATCCTGCTGGAGCGTGGCAAGAAGGGTACCCAGAGAGTCAATGTTGCTTTGCAACTCAATCCGGCGGGAATCCACGCCGGTGGTCATATACTGGGCCCGCAGTTCCTGCAGGGAGCGGTCAATGCCCCGGACGGCCTTGGTTCGATCCATAGGACGGCACTTGACCACCACCTTTGTACCCGGCATGGACATAACACTGGCCAGCCATGCGTCTCCCACTGCATTGGGATAGGAGACAATGCGCATATTATGGGTGACGATATGGTTAATCTCCACGGTGCGGGGCTTAATGTCCACCGTCTGGGGCATGGCCCACTGGGCATAGTCCTGGGGATTCAGCCGCTCCACATCCCGCTCGTCAAAGTCCAGCTGGTTGGTGTATTTCAGGAACACCGCCAGCTCCTTATCATTAAGTCGCTTGGGGGCCATATCTGCGTTTCGCAGGGTATTGACGGCAGACTCTATCTGGTTGGTCAGCTGGCGCTTGTCGCTTTCAAAGAGCACCAGATAGTAGAAGGGCTCCACCACCTTGTTCTCGTAGCACAGGTCATAGACATCGTTGATGCGGTCATAGAGGATTTCCACCCGGGCCTTATATTCCTCCTCGCTGAGCATCCCGTTTTCAAAGGAGGTCTTGAGATTGTTCAGCCGATCATATTCCAGTTGTAGATAGCGGTCATAGATAATGGGCCGCTCGATTTTGACGATATTTGCGGAAAAATCTCCGTTGATTGCCCGAAGCACCCGTCCCAGGCCGCTTTCAATGGCATTGTTCCGCCGGTACTGGCTGAAAAAGCGAAACTCCACCGGAGGAATCTCCAGCACTGCGCCAAAGTATTTTCCCCCGTATTCGATAAAGCCGTCCCCAATGCCGGTGAAGGCCACGATCTGCTCCATTTTGACCCGCTTTACCGCAGCATCCGCCGCCTTGGCCTGTCGGGCCCGGATGGCATCCTTCTGCTCCGAGGTGAGCTTTTTGCTTTTCAGGAGCTTTTCCTCTTTTTGCCGCCGGGCCTTTGCAGCCTTCTGCCGCTCCTTCTGGTTCCGGCTGTCAGAGCCGGCCTTCCGGCGGCGCTTTTTTCCGCCGTCTTGGGCGGCTTCCTTCCCCAGCAGGGTATCGTCATCCGTCCTGCGGGCAAAGCGGCGATCATAGCCCAGATGGCGCAGAATATGCAGCAAAAACACATAGTTGGGCACCGTGTCAATCCGGGCCAGCAGACCCGCCGTCAAAAGGCCAATGCCGAATACAACGAATATCCGCCCCGGCAGGCTGGAGATCAGCACCAGCACAATCATGGTCAGGGCCACGCCCGCCACCAGAATGTCTCCCAGGGTGACACCCTTAAACAGCTCGATTTCTACTTTTGTTTTACTTGGTATCAGTCTCATGTTGTATCGTCACCACCTTGTCCTGTTTGTCCTCCCGGCAGGAAGGCCCCTACTGGCCCTGGTTGTTGTTGTTCTGCTGCTGTATGGGCTGGGCCTGCTGCTGATTGTCCTGCTGCACCGGGTTCTGGTCGGCTCCGCCCTGGGCCTGCTGATTGTTGGCCGCTGCCTGACGGGGTACACCGAACAGATTCTGATGGATGGCATCCATATTCCGGCCCTGGTTGTTGTTGTTCTGCTGCTGTATGGGCTGGGCCTGCTGCTGATTGTCCTGCTGCACCGGGTTCTGGTCGGCTCCGCCCTGGGCCTGCTGATTGTTGGCCGCTGCCTGACGGGGTACACCAAACAGATTCTGATGGATGGCGTCCATATTCCGGCCCTGGTTGTTGTTGTTTTGCGGCTGCACCGGGTTCTGGTCGGCTCCACTGGCCGCTCCGTCTCCGCCGCCCGCTCCACCGGCTCCGCCGCCCTGGGGGGCCTGCTGGTTGTTGGCCGACGTCCGAGGAGGCACGCCGAACAGATTCCGATGGATGGCGTCCATATTCCGGTTCTGCCGCTGCTGATTCTGCGGCGCACCCTGATTGCTCTGGGTCGAGTTGGGGCCGATGTCCGCCCCACCCTGATCTCCCTGCAGCCGAACGATGCCCTGGGTCAGGGGATTGGAACTGCCCTGAGTTCCTCCGCCGGTTTCGCCGCCGGCCTCGTTGCCTCCGCCGCCGCTATCCTCAGTGCTCCCGCCCACCGGGCCCCCTGTGTCCTTGGTGCCTCCGGAGCCCTTGCTGAAATTGATGGTGGGCCCACTGGAGCCGCCGGAACCGCCGGAACTGCCGGAGCCAGTCATCTTATCCCATACCTTACCTGCCGCCCCCGCCAGACCGCCTCTGCCGTTGCCGCTCCACATGCCTGTGTCGCCAACGCCGGTAATCCGGTTGCGGACGTGATCCATGGTCTTGCGGACGCTGTCGCCCATATTGCTGGCCAGAAGGGCCTGATACCCGGCGTTGTCCGCCAAAATACCTGTGATAACGCCGCTGGCACGCTTTGCCGTGGACATACCACCCAGGATCAGGATAATCTTCCCGGCGAAGTTCAGCATATCGTTGTCAAACAGCACCAAATTGCTGTTTACAATAATAGGAATAAAGATCAGCATGACCCGCATGGCGATAACCGTCCCGAACACGCCGAAGCACTGCACCACAAAGGCGGTCATCCACTGCTTGAACTTTCCGCCGTCGTCCAGGGGCATCACGCCGATAAAGGGCGGTGCTACCAGATACAGGAAAATCATATTAAAGATTCGGGCTACGCAGTCTACGATAATGACCGCCAAATCCCATATTAGCTTTAGAGCCACGGCCCAAAGGGCGATATAGTTGATGTCGGAGAGCTTAAAGTCCTTGGACACCTGTTCATTGTCATAGATATTCTTTTCCTCGGTGTAATAGGCACCCCGCAGAGGATCCTCCAGGGAGGCGTTGCTGTTATATACGGAGTTGGAGGCGGCCCGCATAGTGGCCGACAGGAAAATCAGCCGATCCAAGGGTATGTTGGTGTTATTATTGCTGTACTTCCGTGTGTAGGAGCGCAGGGGCCCAAAGGATTTGTCGGTTTTCATCAGCTTCATGCAGCTTAGCAGCGCATCGCCCACCTTGTCGTCATAAATATCAAAGGCCAGATCCTCCCCTGGGTTTGCCGCATTGACAATCTCCTGTATGGCGGACTGCCAAGAGTTTCCGCTTTCCTCGGTGTCATAGTTGAAGTCGAAAACCCCCTGCTGCATCAGGTATTGCAAATCTCCCCTGATTTCGTTGTAGCAGTTATTTAGGTTATAGCGGTTGTCATAGGAGGGATTCAGAGAATAGTTCGCCACCGTGTCCAGCACCCGGGCCATGGCCGCATACTGCTCATCGGTAAACTCAATGCTGGTGTCCTCTCCCAGAGAGTCTGCGTGGTTAAAGGTGTAGGTGATCTGGGTCAAGAGCTTATTGGACAGGGACAGCACCGCAGTGAAGATAAAGGTCATGCTGATAATAATGAGAATACCCTTAAACAGCCCCGTCAGGATTCCCCCCATGGACTGCTTCATTTTATCGCCGGAATCCACCGCTTTTCTGGCCACCGCAATAATGGAAAACATAAAGCAGAGGAGAATGCCGATCAGGGCCATGCCCCAATAGACCTTCTGTACCACACTGTTGCCCACGAACACATCCACCAGGGTCTGGGCCTTGCCGTCTAGGCGAACCTTTGTCTGTCCGCTCATCACGGAAAAAATCTGATCCAGAATCCCAACGATCCAGCACAGTGATGCCGAGATCATATAGCAGGTGTTGTAGAAAAAGCCGCCGATACCATCTGAAAACCAGTCGCCTACGCTTTGTAAGATCGAATTCATAATTGTTCCTCCATGGCTCTCCGGCGATTCAATCAGCGCACCGCGAGTTTTTTCCTTGAAATTACAACGTACGCACCGACACTGGCCAGGGCGGCCAGGGCCAATCCCAGAAACAGCAGGCTGTTCATATCAAAATACACCAGAATCGTAAAGGTGTATTGGGACACGTTTCCTGCCTGGTCGGTCAGAATGACCTGATAGTCTCCGCTTTCCGTCAGCTCACTTTTATAGGTGATCTGCTTTCCGTCCAGCAGCACCACAGCACTGGCCCCCTCCTCCACATCCGCAATGGAGACAGGCCCCCGTGCCTGATTTCTGTCGTTTAGCTCTGCAAGGGCCAAAACCGGGGGCGTGGTGTCTATGATCACGTCCAGCTCATAGGTCATGCCACTGCGGGCGCATCGGTAATTTATCACATAATGGCCCTCCGTGGCCATGTTTACATAGCCCCGATCTTCATAAATGTCCTCCCCGTCCAGGGTGACCTCCGTAATCACAAAGCCGTCCGGCATATTGTAGCCGGTCATGGCGTTTGTCACGCTGCCGATAATGGAAAAGGAAACCGGCTGATAGGCCTGGCCGCCTACGCTTACCTCTACAACGTAGTTGCCTGCCTTGAAGATATTCGTAAGATCCGGGTCGGCCACCGCCTCCCCGTCTAAGTAGAGGGTGACATCCACGCCCTCGTTTGCCTCCACACGGACATTGCGCTGCACCACCATACCGTCCACCACAGAGCAAAGCAGCTCCGTCTGGTCGTTGATGGTGTAAACATAGCCCAGGCGTTCCCGGTCATAATACACCCCATCGGAGATGGTCACCCGGTCATCGGAGGCACTGGCCTCTGTGGTCTCCTGAATGGGTTCGCCTGTCTCCGGGTCCAGCTCCCCGGTGTAGCCGTCGACGGCATAGGCCCAGGTACAATATGCGCTCAGCAGCAGGGCCAGCATAAGCACAAGCGAAAGGAATCGGTGTTTTCTCATGCTTCCTCTCCTCCGCCCAGCACGGTGCGGTTTCGTGTGCCCAGATCATAGTACACATCGTCCGCCCGGAATACATGGCTGCGCAGCTCCTCCATATCCATCTGGCCCATCTGGTAGAAGGGGCACTTGTAGCTTGGAGTATACTTGGTTTTCAGGGGATAGTTACCGAAAGTAACCACAATGGCGTTGCCGGTGGACTGCTTGTTGTTGAGCTTTTGCAGCTCACTGGGATAGACCAGAGGTCTGGTCTGGGTCTGGGCGGAGATGTTTACATCTCCCTCCTTGCTGCCCAGAGCCGAGGAGGTGGAGGTGGTGCGCACGGTCATATTGCCGCACAGCTCCGAGAACTCCTTACAGGTGCCAATATCGTTGGAGCCGATGAACATTTTCATGCCGCAGTTGGACTTGACAATGTCTGCCACCTTTTCCCCATAGACGTTGTTCAGCTGGGAGTAGCTCTGCACCACCATATTGAACCAAATCTTCCGGGAACGACCTACGGTAATCATTTTGTCGAACTTTTCGATTTTTGGCATATTACCGAACTCGTCCAGAATAAAGTACACATTCCGGGGCAGGCTCAAATCCTCCCGGGAGCTGGCCACCTTGACCAGAGCCTTGTACATACACAGTACAAACACGGCGGCAAGCCCATGGCGGGTATCCTTTTCATCGGGTATTTTCATAAACAACGCCGTAGGCCGCTGGGCAAACTGCTCCGCCTGAATATCCGTGGCGGAGGTCAGTCCGCACAGCCCTCGGTCGTTGAACATATTCATTTTATCAAACGCAATGGACATATAGCTGGCCATGGTCTGATCCGCAGCAGAAAGCACCTGTCGGGAAAGAGACACGGCCTGAGAAAGGGGATTCCGCCCCTCAAAAAACTCCTTGAGGGCCTGGAACTCGTTTTCGCTGTTGGTCAGCGCCTTGTTCAGGTTAAAGAAGTTAAACTTATCCTTGGTCATGCCCAAGCGAGGATCCTCACTGTCCTCCAGCATGGCCAGACAAATCGCCATAATAATCGAGCGTGCGCCCTTTTCCCACAGGGGATCCTTTTCGTTTTCCACCGGGCACATAACGGAGATCAGGTCGGAAAGATCCTCATACATCTCGTCATAGATCTTCTGCTTTGCCACCGCAATGTCATCCTGGCAGTGGGTAGGGTCGGCGTAGGCCCGCCCGTTCCACTCAATCCACAGCTCTCCGTCCCCCGCCGTCCCGTCGGGCTGCTTCAGATCCGGGTAGTCCGACATGGAGTCCCGGTGGCCCCGAATCCCCTTTCCGGCCTGGACATACTCCTGGTACATATCCCAAATGCTCTCCAGAGGATTCCACCGGCTGGAGGAATAGGTGTCACGGAGATCCAGAAGTTGCACGTCATAGCCCCGCTCCTTCAAAAACTTGGAGTGCAGGGAGAACAGCTCGCCCTTCGGGTCGGTCATAATCATGGAGCTGCCGCAATTTGTGGCTCCCAGAAGCTGAATCATGGGGTTGATAAAGGTGGTGGTTTTACCGGAGCCGGTGGAGCCGATGACCAGGGAATGGGTCCCGGAGAGGAAATTGACCTCCAGCTTTCCCTTTCGGTCCAGCACCGCACGCACCGGCACACCGTCCTTTTTCACCTTCTGGAGCTGCTCATAGGTGCTGGCGGGAAAGTAGGTGTCCCGTTCCTTGTCGGTGAGAAAACGGCTGTTTTCCAGTACGCTGTCGTCCACCACGCCGTCCCGGCCCCGATTGCCCAGCAGGCCCTTGCCCGCCCCCTTGCCGTTAAACACCATAGGCCACAGCCACAGCATGACCCAAAACACCAAAAGCGTCACATAGCCGATGGCCCAGGTACTGGGCATCAGCAGCAGAGTCGGTTCCAGCTGAAACTTCCCGCCGACCGCCGCACTCAGGCCCCCGCGAACCAGCTGCCGCAGCACATAGCCCAGCAGTGCGCCGCCCAAGACCACCAGAATGACATAGCCCAGCAGCTTTTTCCCGTCCAGCTGCTCCAGCCGTTCCTTTAGAAATTTCAGCATTCCGCACTCTCCTTTCCTTTATTTCGGTGCCTGCCGGATCACTCGATCCGGCCGTTCCACATGGCATACCACATATCCGGCAGTACCCAGCCAAAGCTGGGCCAGATCTGACACCACTTGGAGGCTGTAATGGTACCGCTTCCCTTGCTGGTGATATTGCCGGCACCGCTGAGCTGATCCGCCCAGGCATCCAGCCAAACATAGCCCTGGTTGTAGAGCAACACGTCGCTGCCCACATACAGCAGGTCAACCCGGGAGTAGACCCTCTCCTTCACATTATAGCTGGAGGAGCTTTCATAGGTATCCTTGGACTGCACGCTTTTCTTCGCCAGAGTGTGAAGATTTCCGCTGTTGACGCTTTTCAGCTTGCACCCGAAGAACATTGCGCCCGAGGAGCGGTTATCCAGCGTGGAACCGGAGTCCACCCGGGAGGCACTGCCCACCACAAGGGTTCCAAAGTTGGTACAGGTAGCTCCGTTTTCCAGAACGAAGCCGCATCCGTAGCTGTTGTCCAGGTCATCCGTGGTGCCTGTACTCACCCGGCCGCCCTCCAGAATCACCAAGTCTCCGCTGTTACATCGTATGGAGCCTCCGGCGCTGTCGTTAAGGCAGAACTGCTCAATGGTGGCGTTCTTCTGCACCACAATGTCTCCGCCGTTGTTGACGATGGCACCGTTGTTGTAGAGCACACCGCTGACGCTGAGCACGCCGCCCTTCTCCACGGTGATGGTAACACCGGGGTTCATATACACATAGTCGTTGAAGTTGGCCACGCTGCCGCTGCCAACGGTGTAGTCATGGGTCAGGGCAGACAGAGTGACCTTTGTGCCAATATACAACTTAAACTGTCCCAGATCCCAGTCCCAGTCCCGCTCGGCGTAGACGGTTCCGTCACTGGCGATCCGAATGACCAAATCGCCCCACAGGCTCACGTTGTGAAACAGCATCACATGATCCCACGCCACATCGGCCTTGCTGTTCAGGTTGGTGGTTAAAACGGTGATCTTCTGTGCATCCTTTTCCACGCCGGGGGTACAAAACCCGTCCCCGTCCAGAGACAGGGTCTTGGACTTTCCGCCCTCGGTAATGGCAAACTCGCAAATCTTTGCGCCGCCGTTGTCGCTGTCCGACTTTCCGGTGTACTTCAGGGTCATATTGGAAATATTGTCCTTCGTCCGAAAGGTCTTGCTGTTATAGTCCACCCCGTCGCTGGCCTCTGTAGGGAGAAACTTGAAATACTCCCCGCTGGTATGCCTGCTGCCATCTATCATATAGGTTTTCCCATTGACCTGGTAGAGCAGCATCACCGGGTGAGACTCCTGGTCTGACGGCAGATCGCTCTGGGCGGTCATTAGATTCCATTCCCAGATGTCCGTTGTTCCATCGGCCACGGCCTTGGTGTCGGCTGCGGCTGCGGAAACGGCACCCAGCGGCATACACAGCAGTGCCCCCAGCAGCAGGGAAAGCCCTCGCCGAATCCCTTTGCTTCCCTTCATCCGCAGACTCCTCCCTTTGCTTTCGGCGGCTGCTTGTGCTCCTCCGGGTGCTTTTTCGGCCCCGGGGAATTGTTGACGTGCTCCGTGCCGCCCAGCAGCAGCGTACCGCTGTGCAGACCGTTTAGGGCGTTTTCCGCCGTACCGCTTAGCTGCTGGCGAAACCACCCGGAGGCAGAAAGCTGACGCTGCATCTCCGAAATGTCCCGGCCCTCCGGCAAACGCCGGCCCAGGGCAAGCTGACCCAGTACGCCGGCGGCGGCCAGGTCATAGACCTTCTCCGGAGGGAGCTCCGTTTCCTGCTTGAGCAGACGCTCCGCCTCCCGGCCTGCCAGCACCGCCTCACAGCGGCGCACTGTCCGTGCGATCACCCCAGAGGGCGCAGCCTCCGGCGCCTCCGTTGCTGTCCGAAGTGCGCACTGAATATTCAAAAAATTTTCATCACGCATAACGGCACCTCCAAAGGAGAACCTTCCTCCGTGTAAGGCGGCGGAGAGGCGTACTTCCGCTTCTGTCCATCGCCTCTCCGCCCCGTGTTCTCCGTTTCCTTTTACGCTCTTATTTCCCTCGGCAGCAGGCATCAGTTGCCGGTGGGAATGTTGCCAAGGTCTGTGCCGGTGGAGTTCTTCACCCAGTCGAGCATGACACCCATGCCGATCTTCATCATTACGATCAGCACAAAGATCAGCACAAAGCCGATGATGGCGTTTTTCAGATGGGTTCTGGCCTTTTCACGATCCTGGGGCTCCTCCGCCTTGGCGAACTTCACACCCAGCAGCACGCAGTACAGCACGCCCACGGCACCTACCACGCCCAGGAAGGGCCCCAGCAGGTTGTTCAGCAGGCTGATTACAGGGTTTACCACCTTGTCATAGTCGGTGGCGAAAGCGGTGGTGGTCATCAGCATCACTGCGGACATCACACTGCCCAGCTTGGCGCAGGCCAGCTTCTCGTTGATTTCATTGAGTTTTTTCACTTGAATTTCCTCCCTAAAATTGCAATTTGCGTTCAGCGGTGTCCACACACCGGGAATCACCTTTCTCTACTCCAAAAAGCCCCGGAGCTGCTTTCTGGCCCGATGGAGCTGCGTCCGAATGGTGCTTTCGTTTTTCTCCAGCACCTGGGCGATCTCATGTACGGAAAGCTCCTGTAAGTAATACAGGCAGATCACCTCACGGTAGTCGGGACTCATCCGGCTCAGCGCCTCCCTTAGATCCGTGGACAGCTCCACCCGGTCATAGTCCCCTTCCGCTGCCGGAAGGTTTTCCTCCAGCTTGGCGGTTTTCTTCTGGGCCCGGTGAAGGTTGCGGGCCCGGTTGATGGCCACGCGAATCAGCCACGCCTTTCGGTGCTCCTCCGTTTCAAATTCCGGTTTTTTGGTAAAGTAGGCCAAAAAGGTGTCCGAGAACACATCCTCAGCATCTGCGAGCTCTCGGGTGTTGCGAACCGCCACCCGGTACACCATGTCGGCGTAGGTGCGCAGCACACAATCGTCGCTCATATTGAAAACACCGTAGTCCACGCTTTTGTCCCACTTTCTTCAGAAATTTTTTCAGCAGTGGCACCTTTCTTGGTGCTCCGTCAGGGGCGAATGTAAATTTGCGGTAAGAAAACGTCTGATTTTCAACAAAAATTGACATTTTTCCTAGGCAAACCGCCATGTTCACCTCATTATATACATATCAGGTTTGAAAGTCAATCTTTTTTCACTTTTTCACAAACTCTACTTTTCTCAAGAGAAATCCTGTCCCGTGGGACATTTTGCCCGCTGGGGTGTATTAAGGGTAAAGACAATAAATTTTCCAGTGAAAGGAGCCCTTTCTATGTCCCTTGCACAGAGCGTCCAATCCCTCTACGGCAACATTTTCAGCGCACTGATGTGGTCTGCCCTGTCTGACCAGGTCAAGCGGCAGCTCATCAACGACCCGGCCTCCTCCGCTCAGATGAACGCCGAACCGAAGGCCATCAAGCAGGAGGCCGAGAACCAGAACCGGCCTCTGACCCAGGAGCAGATGGACACCATTCTAAACGCTCCGCCCTGCCCCTTTAACCTGGCCGCCATGAAGGAAAAATTCCTTGCCAACTACCCCAACGGGGCCCAAAAGCTGGCGGAGCTCCAGAGAAAGGCAATTCAGGAGACGGACCGGTATCTTTCCCGGGAGCTGACCCCCATGCTTGACCGGAATACCCTCTTTGAGATTCTGGAGCATCCCGAAACACGCTATCCCGGCGAGGTGCCCGCCCCCCAGTCTCAGCCGGAGCCTCTGCCTCGGTTTGACAGCTCGGAGCGCTCCCAGCGCCGGAACGCCTCCGCCGCCGTGCGCAAGTCCATGATTCAGTTTACCGCCTGGTATGCGGACTTTCTGCCGGGACGGGCGGATATTCCCCGCATCTATAAGTCCCTGTATATGCCGGAATACGCCATCACTCCGGCCCAGAACCACAACGACGAGATCGACTGGATCTTCAATCCCCAGGGCGAAAAGTATCAGCAGGAGAAGGCGGCCCTGGCCGGTACGCTGGGCTCCCCGGAGGCGGCGGAGGGTCAGCTGGCCCAGCGGCGTGGTCAGCTGGTGATGGAGCGGCTGCGGGATTTCCGGGATCTGTGTGACCACCTGGACACCCTGACCGACCCCTCCCTTCCCGGGGCGGAGCTGGGGAAAAACTATCTGCGGATTGAGCGGGCCGCCAATATTGTGCCCGATATGCGCCACTACCTGGAGGCGGCGGAGCAGGGCTTTCTACAGGTCAGTGACGCAGACAAGAAGCTCATGGAAAGCCTGAATCTTCCCTCCATGGGCAGTGCAGTGACCAGTGCCAAGTCCAAGCTCCAGCTGATGGCCAACCCGCTATATGAGCAGTTTGATCTGAACGCCCTGAGCTCCCGCAACATCTCCGGGATAAAGGCCGCCTACTTCCTAAACGACGGCGCCGACGATACCCTCTGGCGGGATGGAAAAATCGCCCGAAACCCAAAGTTCAGGCAGTATGCCAACCAGGTGCCGGATACCTTTTCCACGTTCCTGATGGATGCGGAGGATCATGTGGGCCAGCACAGGCTCGCCATGAACACCATGCGCAAGGAGCTGATCTCCGGCTTCGGCTTCCAGAGCCAGGTCGCCACGGTCTATCACGAAAACTATGAGGGCGGCATCAAGCCCCAGGATCAGCCCTTTGCCTATGAGCAGGGCAACCGGGTCATTGTAGTACAGCAGAAAACCCCCACGGACACCCTTTCCATTCAGCACCCCGAGGCCCTGTTCAACTACTCCCTGCGGGGCACCAACGCCAACCATCTCCAGTCCCTGCTGGACAAGGATCCCTGGTATATGCTAAACAGCAGCCAGTTCCGGGATTTGAAAAGTGCCCTCCGGGACATTGGCAAAATGTCCCCCCTGAAGGCCGACTACACCCCCCGGGAATTTGAGCGGATGAAGCGGCGCTTTGAGACCCTCCAGGCGGCCAGCGAGGCCTATGCGGCCCACAAGGAGCGGGATCTCCGGCGCAAGGGCCGACTGGATCAGCGGGAGAAGGATCGGCTGGCGGCCAATAAAAAGATTCTCTCCTATGCTAAAACCAAGCTCAAGGAGCTGGAGCTGGTCAACAACGCCCGGGCGACCCTGGCGGCCCATGCGGGAAAGTCCCTTTTACAGATCAAGGCCGACACCGCCGTGGAAAATAACAGCCCGGAGATGAAATCCTATCTCCTGCAAAAGGATGTGGCAGAGCGCAGCGCCAATCCGGGGGCCTGGCTCCAGAGAATGTACAACGACAACGCCAAGCTGCCCTATGGGCTTTCCCGTCTGCTTACCGTCAATGTGGCCTCTCTCAAGCTGGACTACGCCCGAAAGGACTGGCTCCAGCCCAAGGTAGCCGACCAGAACATGGCCCTGACCAAAAAGGCCGCAGGCTGCGTCATTGCCGCCGAGCTGATTCTCCAGGAGCGGCGGGCCATACGGAGTGGAGCGGAAAGGAGCGTAGACGCCAAGGGCAGAGGCCCTGTGGAGGCCTTCCTGAGCGATAACCAGGTGGCCAACGACAGTGCCCTGATGCTGGGCGAGGCGGCACTGAATCGCTACCAGGCTCAGAATCCTCAGCTTCCCCAAGACTGCAACCGCCAGGTTCTGTCCAACCATCTGATCAACGGCTTCCTGGGCACCTTTGACCCCCGGGAGATGGCCGCCCAGTTCAGGCCCGATCTGCAGCGTCTGATGGTCAAGGCCGCCATGGAAAAGAAGTATGTGGACTCCATTCGTTCCGCAGACAGGAACGATCCCTATTGCCAGCCCTTCCAGAGCTTTGCAGAAAACGCCATTGTGGGCCCTGCGGCCCGGTGCGTGGCCCCGGCGCAGAATGTCACCCAGCAGGATCTGGATAAGCTCCTGAGCAGTGCCCTGGCCTATGAAATGCTCCAGTCGGATCGCCGGAATCCGCCGGGGAACCCCGCCGACTCTATGGAGCCTCTCCTGGGCTCTCCCCAGCAACTGGGACTGCTGCGGGCCTGGGCGGAACAGTCCGGGGTCTTTCGTACCCTGCGGGCCGCCTGCCTGGACAAAAACGGTCATCTCTCTCCCCAGCGGGTCATGGAGCGGATTCAGGAGGGCCTCCCGGAGGCCGCTGTCCGGCGCTGCAAAAACAGCTACAAGGAGGACTTTGCCCAGTGGCGGGAGCAGGAGCTGGTGCGGCGGCGGCAGGAGCGGGAGGTAAAGGGGCCGGAGCTGCGGCAGCGGTCTGAGCAGCTCCCCGACCAGATTGCCCGGAGAAACGCCCCCCATCTGCCCAAGCCCAACCTGTCCGAGCCCAGACTTCCATAACAATCTCCCACGGTGCGGCAGCTTTTGCCGCACCGTAATTTTTTTCCTGTCCCCTGGGACATTTTATGGGGCAGCGGTGTATTTAAGATGAAAGCAATAGACCATCCTTTGTTGGATGCTTTGGAAAGGAGTCTACTTATGCCTCAGCTTTTTAATGCCTATCTGCGTTTGCGGGATAACCTTCTCTTCTCCTTCCTGTGGCGCAAGCTGTCCGCCCAGGACAAGCAGACGTTTCTATCGAACCCTGCCAACCTGAGGATACCCCCCAATTCGGACTTCAACAGCCCGGAGTTCCAGTCCCGGCTGCAGCCTCTGTACAAGAGCCGGAGAAACACCCATTTGAAGCCGGAGAACGTGGAGCAGGCCCTGCCCCTGGTGTTAAAATTCCCCCTGCTGGACTATGTCAAGGCCTCCCAGCCTCAGCTTCTGCCCCAGGCCAATGCGTATATCAAGAATATGCTGAACAACTATTATAAGGATGCCTTTAAGCCCCCCCTCTCCACTACGGAGATGTATTCTGTTTTGGAGAAATATCCCAATCCAGGCAGCCACATCCAAAGGCTTCCCCGCTTTGACCAGGCCACCCGCACCCAGCGGAAGAAGGCCTCCGGCATCGTACGCTCTGCCCTGACCGACTACACCATGTGGGAGACCTCCAAGACCGACCCCTACACCACTGCCGGCCAGAACTTTAACCGGGTACACAAGACCTTTTTCCGTCCGGAAAAGACCCCCCAGGATCAGCTGCACAACCGGGAGGTCGCCATTCTGTTTAACACCAACCCCGACGCCAGCCGGGCCGAGGACAGGCGCTGGATTCGGGAACAGCTCCAGAAGAATCCTCCCTATCAGGAGGTCAACGGCGTGCGCCAGCAGCAGCCCTGGACCCCGGAGACGTTGGATCAGGCGGTGGACGCCTATTTCACGCCGGCTGCCATGCGCAAGCGCAGAGGTGAGATCCTCATGGAAAGCGCCAGGGAGGCCCACCAGGTGTTCCAGAATCTGGATGCTCTCACGGCCCCGAACCTTACCCCCCAGCAGCTTGCCCAGAATTATATCTCTGTTGCCCGGACTTCGGCCCTTTATATGGAGTTCCAGAACTATGCCGCCGACTGCCAGCCGGACACCGGGTTCTTCGAGATTTCTCACCAGGACCGGCAATGGCTCATTGAGCAGTCGGAGCTTTCCATGAACTGCTCCCACGCCCTGTTCTCCCTGAACATGATGGCCAACCCTCTCTATGAGTATGTGGACCCTGACGCTTTGATGAGCTTTAATATGGATAAGGCACTGAAATATTATGCCGGCGTTTTCGGAGAGCCGGACGAAATTCCCCCGGAGGATCAGGACGACCCGATTTTCGACCTGGGCTCCAGAGTGGACGTTCAGAACCGGGCCATAGAGAAGAAGGATGCCTACTATAAGACCCATACCAGCAACCTAAAGGACAGCCTGGATTGTCTCCTGGAGGATGCCCAACAGGCCCAGGATGCCCTGGTAAACAGCAGAAAATACGCCTGTGAGCAGATGATTGAGACCTTCGGCTTTACCCGGGGTGCCACCCGCCGTTACAGCGAGACCTACGGCAATCTGGGCAAGCCCTCCCCCTATGATTTCCGCCAGCCTGTGGCCTACGCCCTACAGGATCGGGTGGTGATTCTCAGTCACTCCCCCTCTCCCAAGGACGGCTTTATTTCAAGAGAGCACCCGGAGGAGCTGTATAACTTCAACCTGAACAACACCCTGGAGTCCGTTGGCGAGGCCTACCGTAAGGCCAACCGCTGGTATACCGACAACACCTCCGGCTATGAGACGGTGGGTGCCCGCTTCTCCCGGGTCTGTGAACTGGGCAAGCTGGGCCGCCTCCGCTCCCCCCGGGATTTGGATCAGCTCACCAAGGCCTACAAGGCCCTGCTGAACGACAGCAATTATTATCTGGAAAAGAAGGGCGACAACCCCAAGGCGGGCCTGGAGACCCAGCGGGTAGAGGCCATCAAGAAGATGAAGCACCTGGCCACCATGAAGCTCAACGAGCTGAATCTGGTGGGCAAGGCCGTTGTCACCATGAATAAATACCAGGGCAAGACCACGGAGCAGATTCGCACCGAGACCGCCCGGGAAAACGCCCAGCCCCGCTACGCCCAGCACATCAACAACGAGGTCACGGCGGCCCGGCAAGAGGATCCTGTCAAATGGCTCAACAGCCAGTATACCCTTCTTTACAGCGGCACCCTCACCTCCTCCGCCTTGGATCTGTCCGGCCCGGGAAGCTTTCTGGCCGGCAGGCTAAATCTCCTTGGCAGAGCGAAGGAGCCCTTTGCCGCCACTGAGGACAATAAGAACCTGATTGCCGGAATTGCAGGCTCTATGGCCACCCGGGAGGCCATAGAGCAGGAGCGAAAGCGGCTCAATACCCCCCGTCGGCCCGGTTCCCTGGAACAGCAGCTCCAGGATATGGATGTTGACGACCTGAGAGCCTCCCTGGTAGACCGGGGCAAGCAGATTCTCAGAGATGCCACCGGCAAGGAACTGGATGCCCTGACCAGCCAGGATCTGAAGGATTTCCTGACCACCTTTGACCAGCGGCGCTATGTGGATCAAATCAACCAGGACTACCATGTCTCCCCTCTGGATCAGAAGCTCACCGGCCAGTACCTAAACGCCATCACCCCCGCCCGTGGGGAAAAGCTGGATCAGTACGAGCAGAAGCTCCACCAGTTTACTCAGGAGAGCATCCTGGCCCCGGCCCAGGGCCTTTTGACCAATCCCAACGCCCCCGCCGATATGGAGCAGGCAAGGCAGCTTCTGAGCAGCTGTATGCTCAACGGCATGATTCAGATGGAGCGGGTGGGAGGCAATAACCGGCAGCCCGGTTTGATGGAAACCACCCTGTCCACGCCCCAGGGTGCATCGGAGCTGCGTCAGCGTGTCCAGCTTTCCCAGCCCTTTACCAATATGCTGGCCGGCCTGGGCCAGCAGCCCACCAACGCCGACGTGGCACGGCTTCTGGAACAGAACGCCCCCATGAACGCCGCAAAGCTCTCCATGAATCTGGCAAACCGGCCTCAGATGGGACAGAATCCTCCGGGACACGTCCCCAATGCGCCCCAGGCGGCACAAAATCTCCAGAGAAATCCGCCCCAGGCAAGGCCCAATCTGGTAGTACCCGGCTAACAAAATCAGAAGAAAGAGGCGATCTCTATGGGCACATTAACATCCTTGGAAGTCCTATATGACAACATTGCCAAGGCCAACGGAAACCCGGACGCCGCCCAGGTTCGTGCAGAGGCGGAGCGCTATACCACTACCGTAACCGGCAGCTTCTCCGACCTGGACGTGTTCTACACCTTCTTTGACAACGCCTTCCCCGGTTCCCCCAGTGTGCGCCGGTTCACCAAGGCAGAGCGGGCCCAGCGCAGGCAGGCCTCCTCCAGGATTCGGAAGGCCCTAACCAACTACGCCTCCACCTATGCCTCCACCAGAAATGTGCCGGGGACGGAGCCTTGGCTCCAGAGCCTTCTCTTTCCCACCGTCCAGCAGGATGATGAAATCTACGCAGAGATAAATCAGGAGCGCCTGGCCCAATTTCTGCCGGATTCCCCGGCGGGGCAGCAGTATAAGCAGCGCACCATTGAGGGCATTCAGCAGAAAAACCCGAAAATGTCCCTGGAGGATGCCACCGCCCAGGCGGAGCAGGATCTTCCAAAGCTCCGAGGCAGCATTGTGGAGCATTATGTCAAAGAATCTGCCCAGGTGATGGAAAAGCTGAATCGGCTGGTCGGCCCTGACATTTCCCTGGATGACCTTTCCATGAATCTGGGGAGAATCATGGGGGCAAAGCGGATCAACGACTCCATCGAAAAGTACCTGGAGCTGGCGGACAGCGGTCTGATTCAGCTCTCCCAGGAGACCCGGGATCTGATGCAGCGGCAGAGGGAGCTGCGGCCCCGGCTCACGCTGGCTACCAGCAAGCTGGAGGCCATGGCCAACCCCATGTACGAGTATTTTGACCCGGAGCAACTGGGTGCCTATGACATGGTGGCTATGGAAAAGGTCTGGGAGGAGTTCCGGGCCAATGAGGATCCGGCTTGGCGAACCGCCATGGGCCGGAAGCACGCCCATTTTAGCAGCTATGTCACAGAGGGAGTCTATGATAACTTTAGCAGCTTCCTGCAAAATGCGGCGGAGTACGGTGCCGCCAAGCGGGAACTGACCCGTCGCCAGGTGCGGGACACCCTGACCGCCTACAGCTTTGAACCTCGGCTGGCCACCAAATACAGCGAGGTTCCCTCCACCCATGACCCGGCGGATAAGGTCAAGGAAATGAGAAAGCAGGGCACCACCCACACTCTGGATGGGATTACCAATCTCAACCTGTACAATGACAAGCCCACTGTCTATGTCCAGGGCTTTCGGGTCATTGTCACCAGTCCGGCAGATACCTTCTCCGGCATTACCGTAGAACGCCCGGAGACGCTGTATAACTACTCCCTTCCCGGCACAGCCGCAACTCTTTCCAAGACCCTGGAGGATGCTGACCGCTGGTATAAAACCAACAAGCACGGCTACGGAGATATGCGCCGCCGCCTCCAGGAGGTGACGCAGCTGGGCAAGCTGCCTAAGGACTTCACCGACCGGGACATTGAAAAGCGCAAGGAGCTATATTCTGCCCTGCTCAAAAGCAGCCGCCAATACCTGGACAGCAAGGGCAATGGAGCAGGCAAAAACGACGTGGAGGAGAATCGCATCAATGCGGCCCGCTCCATAAGAGCCTTCGCCACCATCAAGTTCCGGGAGCTGGAGCTGATTGCCGCCGCCAAGACCACCCTGGAACGCTATCGGGACGTACCCCCGGAGGAGCTTCAGGCCACCACCACCAGAGAAAACAGCTCCCAGGAGATGAAGGCCAACATTCAGGCTCTGGATCAGGCCAGCCGCAGGGAGCATCCAGTCCAGTGGCTCCAGGGCCTGTACAGCCAAAGATTTTTGGAGCAGGCACAGCTCCCCGGGCCTCTTACCCGGCAGCTTACCCGCAATCTCGCCGCACTAAAGGAGAAATGGGATCAAAAGACCATCCTCCAAAACAACATAACCAGCGACTGCCTTGAGCTTTCCCTTGGCACCACCGCCGCTGCGGAAATGATTCTGGCAGAGCGGAACCGGCTGGGCGGAACCGGCGGCCCGGTGGAGGCTCGTCTGGCCCGGGCCACCGATGAGGAGCTGATTTCCCTGGGCACCGAGGTGCTCCGCAAGCAGCTCAATAACGCACCCCTAAATACAGAAAACGTCAACAACGCTCTGCGGAGCTTTGACCCTCGGGTGGAGCCCAACCAGTACGCCCCCGCCTTCCTAAAGCCCGCCATCCTTCGCCAGGAGCTGACTGCCCGCTACCTGAACACCATCCAGCCCACCGGCAGCCAGGAGCGTGACCAGACCTTCCGGGATCATGTGAGCACACACATTCTAAACAGCGCAGACCAGAATTTTCAAAAGCTGTCCGGCCCCTTGAAGGAGGCTCAGACCATTCTGGCCAACTGTGTCCTTCACGCTGTGATTCTCCTGGAGCGCAGCGGCAACCAGGGCCAGGGGCCGGGCAGCATCGAGCAGCAAATGTCCGAGGCTCCCGACCTCTTGATGAAAAAAATCCAGACCTCCCCCAAGTTCCGGCAGCGCATGACGGAGCTTGCCCAGCGTGGGCTTTCCCCCGCCCAGGTGCTGGTTGGCGGCGAGATCAAGCAGTTCGCCACGGAGTATATTGCACATCACAACGCCAATCTTCAGGCAGATCGGAGTAGGCCGCTCCAGAACCAGAAGGGCCCGGAAAGGCAGGCCCCAGCAGTAAATGACCAGAATCCCCACAAAAACGAGGCCAAGCAGGGCGGCCCCATCGTATAAATACACGGCTTCGGCACAGCAGGAACCTGTTGTGCCGAAGATTTCTTCCAACCAGTGGGACATTTTCCCCCTTCCGGGTGTATTAGAGGTGTGGAATCTTGTTTCCATCGACGGGGATTTCCCCATCGCATCACAAAGGAGTGTGACGCTATGACCATTGACACCCTGGCCGGGCCCGGTCAGGTCGGCTCTATCACCCCTGTTCCTTCGGAGGCTATCCTATGGAGCTGGTAAGCGAAGCGATTATTTTTGCCACAAAGGCCCACGACGGAATGCGCCGCCGCCAGGCCACAAGCCCCTATATTCTCCATCCCATGGAGGCGGCGGCCATTGTAGGCTCCATCACCAGCAGCCAGGAGGTCATTGCGGCGGCAGCCCTTCATGACCTGGTAGAGGATGCCGACATTACCCTAGAGGAGATTCAGGCCCGCTTTGGCGACCGGGTGGCAGAGCTGGTCGCCTCCGAGACGGAAAACAAGCGGGAGGAGCTTCCCCCGGAGGAAACCTGGCAGGTCCGCAAGGCCGAGGCCCTTGCCCTTTTGAAGGCCACCCAGGATATTGAGGTAAAAATCCTCTATCTTGGGGACAAGCTCTCCAACATACGCTGTATGTACCGGGACTGGCTGCGACAGGGAGATGCCATGTGGCAGGTCTTTCACCAAAAGGATCCAGCTCAGCAGGCCTGGTATTTCCGGGGCATCGCCCAGTACACCCAGGAGCTTTCCCACACACCTGCCTGGCAGGAATATCAAAGGCTGATTCAGATCATATTTGCGGAGGTATCGACATGAGCAAGCAGGTTACTTATCAGGCAAAGGACGATGTGCTGACTATCTGTGTCAGCGGGCGGGTGGATTCCGCCAATTCGGCGGAAATCGAGACGGAGGTAAAGGCCGCACGGTCCGCTGTGCCCAAGGTGCCCATTGTAATTGACGCAGAGCGGCTGGAATATATCTCCAGTGCAGGACTGCGGATTCTTCTCCGGCTGCGGAAAGCGGAGAAGGAGCTGTCCGTCGTCAACGTGTCCTCGGAGGTCTACGATGTGCTGGAAATGACCGGCTTCACCGAAATGATGTCCGTTCAGAAGGCCTATCGTCATCTTTCCGTGGAGGGCTGCGAGCTGATCGGAAAGGGCGCCAACGGCGCCGTATACCGCTATGACGCAGAGACCATTATCAAGGTATACTTTAACCCCGACGCTTTGCCGGAGATTCAGCGGGAGCGGGAGCTGGCCCGCACGGCCCTGGTGCTGGGCATCAATACGGCCATTCCCTATGACGTGGTACGGATCGGCGAGAGCTTCGGCACGGTAATGGAGCTGCTGGATGCGGTTCCCCTGTCCAACCTGATCAAGGCCGACCCGGAGCATCTGGAAGTTCCCCTGACCTACTATGCGGATATGCTCAAGCAGATTCACAGCACAGAGGTCAAGCCAGGGGATATGCCTGACATGAAGCAGGTGGCCCTGGGCTGGGCCAAATTCGACCAGGCGCATCTGCCCCAGGAGCTGGGGGATAAGCTCTACCACATGGTGGAGGCCGTCCCGGATCAGCTGACCATGATGCACGGAGACTACCACACCAATAATATTATGGTGCGGGACGGAGAGGCCCTGCTCATCGACATGGACACCCTCTGTACCGGCCACCCGATTTTTGAGCTTGGCTCCATGTTTAACGCCTTTGTGGGCTTCTCCGAGATTGACCACCAAGTGACCCAGGGCTTCCTGGGTTTCTCCCATGAGCTGGCCGGGGTGTTCTGGCGCAGAGCCCTTTCCATGTATCTGGGCACGGAGGATCCCGCCCGGGTGGAGGAAGTGGAGAACAAGGCCAAGATCATCGGCTATATGCGGCTTCTGCGCCGCACCATCCGCCGTCAGGAGCCTATGCGGGAGCAGCTGATCGCCTACTATCAGTCCCAGCTGATCCGCCTGATTCCCACGGTGGAGGAGCTGACCTTCTAATCCTATATGACAAAACCACGGCGTGACCCAGCTGGGTCACGCCGTGGCCATTTTTTATGCTGCGATTAGCTTTTTACCGCAGGATGCTTGTTCTTTGGCTCATTTTCCAGCGCAGGCTTCGGCTCTCCCTTGGCCAGGGGATTTTGCTTGGCGTTTTCCCGCTGATTCTCCAGGAAATTTTTCATAATGTCCTTTGCCACCTGCTTAGGCAGACCTGCATCAATCTGGGCCTGCGCATCCTCTCGATTGCTCAAATCCAGGCACCTGATTTGGTCGCAGAAGCTCTCAGACTTCCAGACCATATGCACCAGCTTGTCCAGCTTTCCGTCTATAATATACTCCTGCATGATCCGCTGATCCTCACCGGAGGCAAAGAGCTGTTCCTCGTTGAGTACCAGTGCCTTGACCACATGACCGGCCAGTGCCCGCTTGCAGACCTGGTCATTGGCGGCCTCAAAGTCCTCTATGTCCTGCCCCTGCCTCTGGGCCTGCTCCTCCGTTATATACTCTCCCCATTTGTTGTTGATGTACTCGTCAATACGATTTCCGGCCATGACCGGTCTTGCGTACTCTCCCGGCCCCTCATTGATTCTGTTCTCCGCCTGGAATGCGGCGTTAAACTGCACGTCAAACATGGCCCACTGGGTTCGGATGCCGTCCTGCCGGGCGTTGTCCCTTGCGATCTCCGCCTGGAGCATCAGCCCCTGGTGGCCCTTCACATCCGCAAGCTGTTTGAGCTTTTTCTCCGCAAAGCTTTTAACGTTTCTGGCCAGCCTGGCTCTTTTTTTCTCCTCTGCCAAAACAAACTCCGGCTTCTTTGCCTCACCGGGCTGTTTGGCCTGCTGCTTCTTTTTCTCCGCCTCGCTGGCCAAATAGCCCACGGCTGCCCGCTTTAGCCCTTGGAATTTTTCCGTGAAGTCCTGGAGCGGCTCCCGCTCCGGGTCATCTCCCAGCTTCTTCCCCTCAAGGGCCTTGAGCCTTTCTCCCAGGATGGCAAAGGGCGAAAGCTCCCCCTCCTCCACCTGGTCGTAGGTTTCCAGAAAGCCCTTCAGCTCCTGCTCCAGGTTCTTGTCTACCAGCCGCCCGGGAACCTGCTGGTTGACCTGCATTTGGATCTTGCCGTCCTGCCAGCTCACATCCTCCACCGCAAAGATCAGGCTCTTGCCGTTCTGGCGATAGACCATAAAGTCGTTGCGCTCATATTGGTTGGGGGATTCCACAAAGCCATACTGGGCCAGGGTCGGCCCCATGGCATAGGTCTCCGCCTTGAGCATTGCAGTGCTATAGGCATCCAGATACTCCCCGGTGGCCTCTCCCCATTCATGCTCCACCATACGAATGTTGGCCTTCCGCAGCTCCATAGGATCCAGGTACGCATAATGGGGGTCGGCAATGTCCTCCACCAGCTCCTGGGAGGTGCTCACCACGCATCCAACGGACTCCCATTCCTTGGCCCGCTTCAGCTCAGCCTCCGCCTGGGTCTTGTAATTTTTCAGCGGCCTTTGGGTGCCGGTGGTCAGATCAGAAAGGCAGTCCGTGCCGTTCATCATCAGGTATATGCCGTCATCCTCTACCAGCTGATAGGCCTGCTCCAGGTTCTCCGCCGTTCCCTTTACAATGCTGTCCATGGCGGCGTTGATCTGGGGGAGCTTTTTCTTTGTCTCCTCAATCCGCTCCGCCAGCAGCTCCAGCAGAGCATCCGCCGCCCCCTTGTCACAGTCCTCCTGGGCCAGTCGATGGGCCTCCTCCTGACTCTTGTTCTCCGCCAAATGGGCCTGGTAGCGCTTTTCCCGGAACTGCTCCTGGTCAATGTCCCCATTGACCATGGCCGCCAGCGTAACCACCTTTTCGTTGTGCCGACGGCTCTCCGCCGTGTCGTCCATACGAATCAGCCGCTCCATCCAGCGGTGGGAATTGGTTTTTTTCGGGGTCTTTCCGTCGGCATCCATTCCCAGAACCTGTCCGGCCACCTCATTCCACCGGAGATACTGCTGGATTCTGCGCTCATGGCAGCCCAGCAACGCCTCCCGGCACCGGCCGGAATAGTCGTACCGCCGCTGCATTTCCTCCACGCTGTAGCCGGGGTCATAATCCCTGGGCTCACCGCCGCCCTCTGCGGCCTTTCTGGTGCGGAAGGCCTCCAGGGCCTCCGACAGATGATCCCGATCCGGGCCATCCTCCTGGATGATCTGCTTGAGCTTTTTCATGCCCTCCGCCAGCGGCAGATCCTTCAGCTGCTCTCCCTGGGCATCCGGAGGCGGCATTCGGCCCTCGTCCCTGGCCTCCTTCTCCACTTTGGACATAAGGTAGTAGCCCTCCGGCTCCACCACCATGCTTTTCAGGATGGTTAAATACTTGATGTTCAGTGTGGACATAGTTTTCCGTCCTTTCTTTGCTTAAAACAATGCCTGAGCGGCATCTTACGCCTTACATCACATGGGTATGGCCCAGTAGGCCAGCAGCACATACACCCCGATCAGCCCCAGGATAATCCATGTCTGCTTTCCTCTGTGGGCCGTCAGCAGCCCCACAAACTCCCGAACCAGCGCATTGGGCCAAAAATACCACTTTGCCCTTGCACCCATCCCCTCCGCCTTGAGCTTTACCCGCCGGGCCAGCAGGCCGCTCCGAAACACATGATAATTGGTGGTGGAGAATGCGACCCTGGCACCCGGATGCTCCGCCTGAATCTTCTCCTTGGAAAAGCGCATATTTTCCAGGGTATTGGTGGAGCGATCTTCCTCCAGAATCCGGCATTCCGGTATTCCGCTCTCCAGCAAATACCGCTTCATGGATTCGCTTTCCGAAACCACCTCGTCCGGCCCCTGGCCCCCGGAGGTGACAAAGGTCAGCTCCTTCCCGGTGGCCGCCAGCTGCCGGTTCCGAAAGGCGATGGCCCGCTCCAGCCGGTCTCGCAGCAGGGGAGCGGGGGTGCCGTCCCTTCGGAGGGCACAGCCCAAGACAATGAGATAGTCCTGCTCCGGGGCGGGCTGATGCCGGGCGGTCAGCTCATAGGCGGTAAAAACCCCCATGACCATACACTCAAAGTACAGGTACACCGCCGCAAACACGTTGACCACAATCTCATGGGCCCTTACATAGGCCCCGCTTCCGGACACGCCCCTGTCTCCCAAAAACAGGAACAGCTCTCCGCCCACCAGGAGCAGCGCCAGCAGAAATCCCAAAGCGTTTACCAGGCCCAGCCCCTCCCGGCGAACCAGGACCGCATTGGAGATACACAGTCCCAGAGAAAATATCAGAATGGCCGGAGCAGACAGAAGCATATATCCCCTGGCCGACCCGCTGAGCAGGGCAGTGATCTGGCTGATGCGCTGGCCCTGATGTGCCGAATCCTCCATAAGCTCCCGGGTCAGGAGCAACTGGGTGATCCATACCGAAAGGAGAAACAGGGAAAAGCCAATGTAATAAATGGTGTTGTAGGAATAGGGATTAAACCGAAGCTGCCGCCGAAGGGCCCGCAGCAGCAGGATAAGCACCACCGGGAAAAATACGTCCAGAACCCAGCAGATCGTCAGAGCGTGCCTTTCCAGGCCGGTTCCCGCCAGAAGGGCAATCACCGCCGCCGTCAGCAGAGATACCGCCGCAATATTCCAAATATGAGGTTTTTTCGGCCCAGCCCCCGCCCGGGCAGGGGAATCACTCCGCTTCATCTGTACCTTCGGACGGTGTGTTCCCCAGATAGCGGAAGGCCAGCATGGTAATGTCGTCAAACTGAGGAGCTTGTCCCACAAAGGTATCGATGTCCTGCTTCATCCGGGTCAACACCTCATAGAGGGCGGCGTGGGTGTCCCGGTTCAGAGAGGCCAGCATCCGCTCCGTACCAAAGAGCTCATTGTCCGAGGCAGTGGCCTCCGTTACTCCGTCGGTGTAGACAAACAGGGTGTCTCCCGGAGACAGCTGAAGCTCATAGTTCTTATAGCGGCTGTCGTTCATACAGGCCAGCACCAGCCCATGGGGGTCCTTCAAAATCTCAAACTGTCCGTTTGCCCGGCACAGGGCAGGATACTCATGACCTGCATTGCCGCAGGTGAGCTTTCCTGTGGAAATCTCCAAAATGCCCATCCACACAGTTACAAACATATCAATGGAGTTATTGGCGCAAAGCTGGTTATTGACCTCCTCCAGAATGTCCTTGGGCTCCTTGCCGGACTGGGCGCTGTTTTTCAGCAGCACCTTGGTAATCACCATAAACAGTGCCGCAGGAACGCCTTTGCCGGACACATCTGCGATAACCAGTGCCAGATGGTCGTCATCCACCAGGAAGAAGTCATAGAAGTCTCCTCCCACCTCCTTGGCCGGGGTCATGGTGGCGTAAATATCAAACTCCGTCCGATTGGAGAAGGGCGGGAAAATACAGGGCAGCATACTGGTCTGGATCCTGGTGGCCACGGAAAGCTCCGCACTAATCCGCTCCTTCTCCGCCGTGACCTTGGTAAGATCCTGAATATAGTCGTAGATGCTCTGCTCCATCTGACGCACCGCATTGTACAGCCGCTCCACCTCGTCGCCGCTGTGCCGCTGGGGAACCTGCAGCATCTTCTGGCCCGGAACAAGGAGCCCCGCCTTCTGCTGCTCTACAAAGTGGTTGGCAATGTTGGACAGCCGGTTCAGGGGCCGCACCAGCATACTCTGTGCCACCAGCGCCGCCATAACCACCAGCACTGCGGTAATCGCCGTCAAAATGGCAATGAGATGGAACAGGAAGGTGTTCTCGGCCTCCTCGGTGTTTTTCATGGAGAAGATTACCGCCATATATCCCTTTGTCTCACCGCCGTCGTCCCGAATCGCCGCCATAGCATAGGCTGCGCCGCTGCCCTGGCTCTCCTGGCGAATGGTGGGAACGTCCACTCCCTTGAGCAGCAGTCCTTCAATGTCGATAAATTCCTGAAAGGTAAACTGCTGGATATCTCCCAGGCCCAGGGCCCCCTCCCGCTGGTCCGTATTATAGACCACATAGAAGCCGTCCTGGGTGGGCTTTAGGCAGCACAGGGCCAGAACGCCGTAATACTCCTGAATCTCCCGGAGCCGTCCCAGCACCTTTTCATATTCCTCGTCAGTTTCCCCGGTGGAAAGGTATCGGTCAATGGAATCCGGCTCCACCTGCACCGCCGCCGCCACCGCCAAATTCTCTGCGGTGTGGATCATCTGCTCATCCAGATTGTTCTTGTAGGCACGATAGCTAAAGGAAATGGCTGCGCCGCCGATAATCAGCGCAATAAAGATAATATTTAGGGCGCTTTTCACGCCCATGGAAAAGCAGATCTTCTTTTTCCCTGGCATTTACATTACTCTCCCTGTATTGACGGCGCCTTTCGCCCCGTCCTATTTGATCTTTCCCCGATGGCTTTCACAGGGAGGCGTTACAGCTTTTTCCGAATGGTAAGGACGTTTTTGCCATCCTCATAGGAATAGACCACATCATCCATGTTTTTCTTCACCAGCAGAATCCCCAGGCCCCCAATGTCCCGGGACTCCGCCGACTGGGTCACGTCCACATCGGAACGCTCCAGAGGATTAAAGGGCATTCCGTGATCCAAAAAGCGGATGGTGATGGTGGGAGGATCACCCCCTGCATTCACATCAATTTCCGCCTCACCCACCTCGGGATGATAGGCATAGCTGGCAATATTTACAAAAATTTCCTCCACTGCCAGTTCTACCTGCATTTGCACCTTTGGGGAGCAGCCGTACTTATCCAGCTCCTCCCCAATAAAATCGTTAATCAGAGAGAGCTGCGCCACCTCTGCCGGTACCCGAATCGTTTTCATTGACGTATCTCCTTTCATATCGCCATTCCGTTAGGATTTTCTATATGCTTTCTCCATCCAAGCCAATTTTGGTCTTTCTTTTAATACCCACGGACAGGCCCTTTTGTTTCACAATATCACAAATTTTTCCCTGAGCCTCCCCTGATAGACCACACCCTTTATATCAGTGTCCGCCCCATTGCCCTGCAAAAAATCACGATTGCCAGGGTAAGCACAACAGGAACCAAAATGGCTGTCAGCCGCCCCTTCCGCTCCTTCTGAATCTGGAAGCTCATCAGGAATATGGAGCCAAAGCACACAAGGCAGCTGAGCAGATGGTGAGGAAAATCCCGCACAGCCTGGGCGGCATAGTGAATGCCCAGGACGGCCTGAAGTGTATTGCCCAGTCCCAGAATCACCGCCCCCGGCAGGGTCTGCCTTTTGCAGCAATAGGCAATCAGGCCGCCGGGAAGGGTCAAAAATGTGGCCGGGAGCCAAATGGAGCAGTAGTAATATATCCCCATCTCCGGGGTAAGGTGTCCGAAAAACACCTCCACCGCAAACACCAGCGGCTGACTAATCAGGAAAAACACAAAGCATTTCAGCATGGCCTCCCAGTTTTTTTCGCAGTTCACCACAATAATCACCGCAAAAATGACCCACCACTCATAGGAAACTCCAATATCCTGAAAGGACGTGCCCGACAGGCAGTCCACCACCATGATTCCGCCGGTGTAGGCCCCTGCCGCAATGGCAAACAGGATCACGACAGGCCAGCTCATTTTCAGATCTCCATAGATACGTTTCATAAAAGTACACCTTCCTCCGATGTTAATACACGGCAGAGGGGCAAAATGTTCCCTCTGCCAGAAAAAATCTGCGGTGGGACAGGAACCTGCCCCACCGCAGACATAATCAGACTAGAACTT
>CAVJIP010000160.1:0-13209 GCA_963649625.1 Bacteroidaceae bacterium | reverse complement strand
TTGTGGGGTAAAAGAACCGCCAAAGACCTATGGCGCAATTGTGCGGTGTTGCCCTTGATTTTTCTTGGGTCATTCTAGCATAATCCAGCCCATAAGGCAAGCGGCCAGATGACAAGCCAAAGGGGGATTTTCGTCAAAAAGCACATGGAACGTCCGCAATACCCCGGCAAGCGGAGGGGAACCAACGGGAGGGTTTCCTGAAAATTTAAGTCCTCACGGAAAGAAGAATGGCAAAAATCACAAAAAAATCCACAATACGCTTCTATTTTTGGGAAAAGTGTGCTATACTACAGGCAGCGGGAGCCATGCTCCCCAACCAGAGAAGGAGCTGAACGCTATGGATGTAAAGTTAAACGAAAAGAAGTGTACCGTGGATGCGGCGACCAAAGCGTATGCCCTGAAAAAGGTAAGCAAGCTGGAGCGATACTTCAAAAGGGACGCAGAGGCCACCGTCACCTTCCGCAGAGAGAAGAAGGACTGCCGGGTGGAGCTAACAGTGCATTCCAGCAGTATGTACTTCCGGGCGGAAGAGACGACCTCGGATATGATGGCCTCCCTGGACGCAGCCATTGGATCCATTGAGGGTCAGATTCGCAGAAACAAGACTCGCCTGGCCAAGCGTCTGCGGACGGAGGCCTTTACACGCTCGGCAGAGCTGCCCCAGGAGGAGCCCAGATCGGAGGAGCAGGAGTTTGAAATCGTCCGAACAAAGCGGTTCCCTCTAAAGCCCATGAGCGTGGAGGAGGCGATTCTTCAGATGAATATGCTGGATCACAGCTTCTTTGTGTTCCGGGACGAGGCCCAGGATGGAGCCTTCTCCGTGGTGTATGCCCGGAAGGACGGCGGCTATGGGTTGATTGAGGATAATAAGGCGTAAACAGTTGGGCTGCCGGAGGAGATGCTTCGGCAGCCCTTGCCGACGCTCCGACAGGAGAAAGGCTGGCATAGGTGGCGCAATAAAACTTGACATTACGCTTAGAAAGTGTTAGTATTTTCATGGTGTAAAGGGGGAAACGCCGGGGATTTTTTGGTGGTTCTGCTGGCTTTTTCTCTGTCCGGGGCTGCGCTTTGGCGGTTTGAAGAACGGAGGAGAAAATTCTTGGGCAAATCACACAATGGGGCGAAACATTTTCTCCGCATTGGATATTCGCTTTTGCACGGCTTTCGTCTATAATAGGAGACGTACCACTTATGGATAAATCCTCAAAAGAGGTTTATTAAAATTATTACTATTTTGGAGGAATCATTATTATGGCAAGACCTTTGGCTGATTATGTCAAGCTGCCCGAGTTTGACGAGTACAAAGAATGGTTTAAGGCTTTCGCTGATCTGAAGCGTGAGGACGGCATTCTGCAGGTAACCTGGAAGACCAACGACGGCCCCATGCATCATTCCGGTATGTCCCATCGTGCCATGAGCCAGCTCACCCGTGTGCTGTCCATGGACTGGAAGAACGAGATTATCATCTACACCCATATCGGCGAGAACTGGATGATCGAGTCCGATGCCAACGGCTGGGAGACTTACTCCGAGCTGCCCACTCAGCGTTTCCAGCATCAGTACTTTGACGACACCAACCTGATTAAGAACATGGTGTTCGATCTGGATGTTCCCACCATCGGCGCAATGACCGGCCCCGGCTTCCACTGGGATTCCGCTTTCCTGTGCGATGTGACCATCGTGACCGAGGACACCAAGATTGAGGTTCCCCATGCGCAAGGCGGCCTGGTTCCCGGCGACGGCATGGGCCTGATGGCTCAGCATTATCTGGGCACCAAGCGGGGCAACTACTACATGATGACCTCCCGTCAGATCACCGCCAAGGAAATGCTGGATGCCGGCATGGTTTCCGAGGTGGTTGAGAAGGGCCACGCCATCGAGCGTGCCTGGGAGATCGCTCGTATGTGGAAGCGTATGCCCTATGAGAACCGCACCATTATGGCCAACCTGGCAAAGCGGCCTCTGAAGAAGCTGCTGGTTGAGGATCTGAAGCTGCACACTGTTTCCGAGCAGTACGGCTCTCTGCTCCGTATCGCTGACGGCACCCTGGGCGATGAGAACTCCGCACAGCAGGATGAGAAGTACATCTCCCGCGTCAACGACTATCGTTATGCCACCAAGGATATGGAGAAGCCTCAGACCTTCGAGTCCTGGAACAACATGGCTGCCAATGCCGCTGCCTGGTTCAAGAAGGTGGAGTCCGGCGAGATTGCCAACCCCTATGAGTTCGAGCACTCCAACGAGCCCGACTGGTACAACGCATTCTAATCAGCAGCGATGATAATCCCTTGCGGAGGCTGGTACTGCGGCTGAAAGGCCGGCATCGGCCCCGCCAGGGTAAGGAAAAGCACCGAGAGCCTGTCTCGGTGCTTTTTCGGCCTGTTAAGGGAATTTTGAAACAATGCGCTACTCCGTCCAGGAGGAGGGCTCCACTGCGGTTATGTCCACCTGGAACGCCTGCTCCGAAAGCTGCCATGTGCCATTTTCGTAGGTGAAAGACCCACGGCACACCTCCCATCTCCACTCCACGGCGGCACGGCCCTCCCGGTGATCATGGTGCAGAGAAAAGCCGGGGGAGTACCACAGCCCCCGGGCCTGAGTGCCGTCCGGGCTGATCTCAATGACCGGAGAGGCCAGACAGCGCACCGGCATATCCACCTGCTCCGGAGGCGCCGAAGCTGCGGGTACAGAGGGCTCCTCGGGCAGAGCCGGCTGGGCCATATTGGGATGTGCGGCGTAGTAATAGGCGTTTCGGCTCATCAGGTTTTCAACGGTGCCTATAGCCGCCAGCCGATGGGCTCTTAGCTCCAATTCTGTCACAGTGTCTCACCGACCCTTTCCATAAATTTCTCCGCACCGTAGCCGATCTCCGGCGTCCAGACCTCATAGGGCTCCGGCCAGTGGGGGAAGGAGCTCCAGCCCCATTTGGTGGAGGCCAATCTGGGGACGCTGAGCACGCCGGGAGCCGCCCACTGAATTTTCTGACTGCCGGGGGCCTGCACCGACTCCTGGTAGCCGGTGCCTGCCTCAAAGTTGAAATCTCCGGCCACAAACATATGCCAGATTTTCCACTGGTCATGCTCTTTGATAAAGTCCACCGCATAGTGCTCGTAAATCCATTCTCCCTGCAAGGGCCGCCCATCCCTGGGGTCATAGCCCTCCCGGTCAATGGGTCCAAAGCCAGGCGTGTACCACATTCCCTGGGCGGTTTGGCCGTCTCCGGCAATTTCAATCAGAGGTGTGGTCAAGGTGTGCATCCGGCAGACGCTGGGCGGTGCGGTTTTTGCCAGATTGGGCTTGACGTAAAAATCCCACACGGTGTCCCGTCCCACCTGAAAGCCGGTGGGAAAGCCCCAGCTCACATTGGGGGCGTTGTGGGCCCAAATTTTCTCCATTTCCAGGTCGTGCCGCAGAGCAAGATGGCAATAGCAATGCTTGGCAAAAACATTCTTGATTTGTTCTCGGTCGAAGGCACGCTGAATCTGCTCCTCCGGTGTAAGGGCTGCCATGCTTTGTCCCTCCTTTAATAGCTGAATGTGTTGGAAAATGTGTCATAGGGCTCGGGAAACGGCGGGTTTATGGTGGAAACATAATCGGCGCAGTAGCTCTGATAAAATGGCTCGGCAATAGTGGGAGCCGGAGGGGTGATGCCCTCATGGGCATACATAGCACTGTTGCCCCAGTTCTGTCCCACCGGCGATTGAATATCCGTAAAAAGGGTCATGTGCCAGAATTTCCAGCAGCCCTCCTCCTGGATAAAGTCCACCCCACAGCGTCCAAAATACCATGCGGTCTTGGGGCCGGAGGAATAAACCTCGGTGGTCTCGCCGAACACATACCACAGGCCCTTGGCGGTTTTTCCGTCAAAGGCCACCTCCACAACCGGGGTGGTAAAGGTAAGCACCGTGTTGGGGCCGGCGGCCCGCAGGGCCTCATCGGATTTCCCGGACAGGCTGTCAGGATATAGGCTCCGCAGGATTTGGCCCGCCCACCGGGTCTGGGCGTTGTTGTAATCCAAAAAAAATCCCTTTACCGCCTCATAGCCGATATATTTGCCTTGATTCAGGGTCAGGGTAGGAGAATTGGTACTCCAGGTCTTAAATTGGCGGTCAAACTGCCGCAGGCGGGTCAGGAAGGTATAATTTCCCATTAAATTGGAAACGGCGTGGATGTCCTCTACCATGTCCGCCATGTGCAGAGCATCCATTTTCGGGTGTTGATAGGACATAAAAAGCTCCTTTCCTTTTGATGCGGCTTTTTGAGAAAGCTCCTCTCTCAAGCGCCGGTATCGAAGTGTGGAATCAGTTTCCCCCGGGGAGAGACGTGGATGCGGCGGCCTGATCCAGGTAATGCCGCAGAAAACGGTTGTTATCCAGAAGGGTGCGCCGCCAATCTCCCCCGCTGTCATACCAGAACTCCGCCAGAAACCGGCGAACCCCCATATCCATGGCGGTGGCTGTGATCCCGACAAAGTCCACATGGCCGCTGCCGTAGGGAACCTCCCGAAATACCCCGGGAACTGTTTCCTTTAGATGCATGGCCGCCACATGGCCCGCTCCGGCCCGAAGATCCTCCAGCACGTCCTGACCGCTGGCAACTGCCGCATTGGTGAGATTCCCGGAATCCGGGTAGATCTGTAGATATGGGGAGCCAATCCGCTCCACCCAGTACATACCCTTTTTTACCGTGTTGAGAAAGTCCGTTTCCATAGTTTCAAAGGCCAGAAGCACACCGGCCCTTGCCGCCATATTTACGCTCTTTTCCAGATTTTCGCCAAAGAGCTCCCGGGTTCTTTGGGTCCCGGCTTCATAATAGACATCGTAGCCTGCCAGCTGAATCATCCGAATGCCCAGATCCTCCGCCAGATGGATGGCACCCTCCATAATCTCCATGCCTCGGCGGCGAATGGCCGGGTCGGGATGGCCCAGGGGATATTTCCGATGACCACTGAGACAGATAGAGCGTATGGGCAGCTTGGCTTCCTCCATAGCCAGAAGCGCAGAGCGGCGGGTGGCCCCGTTCCACTGGAGCCGGTTTAGCTTTTCCTCCGTCTCGTCGATGGACAGCTCCAGAAAGTCATAGCCAGAGGCCTGTGCCAGCAGCAGCTTCTCCCGCAGGGGCAGCTCGTTGGGCATACTTTTTTCATACAATCCCAGAACGTATTCTCTCATGGGCGTATCTCCTGGCCGTAATAGGCGTTTTTGCCGTGCTTGCGGAAATAGTGCTTGTCCAACTGAGCCCGGGAGACGGGCCCGGCCTGACCATTTAGCTGCTCACAGTGATAGGCCATCTCCGCAACGGTTTCCATAACCACTGCGTTATGTACCGCATCCATGGCATCCTTGCCCCAGGCAAAAGGGCCATGGTGAGAGCACAAAACTCCGGGAACTGCTGCCGGATCCAGCCCCGAAAACCGCTGGACAATCATCAGCCCAGTGTTCCCTTCATAGTCCTCCCGAATCTCCTCCCCGGTGAGATCCCGGGTACAGGGAATCTCACCATAGAAGTAATCCGCATGGGTGGTACCGTAGCAGGGGATAGACCTGCCTGCCTGAGCCCAGGCAGTGGCCCACCGGGAATGGGTGTGAACGATCCCGTTTATGGCCGGAAAAGCCTGATATAGCGCAATATGGGTGGCGGTATCCGAAGAGGGCCGAAGCTGCCCCTCCACCGTAGCACCGTCAAGGCTCACCACCACCATATCCTCCGGCCTCATAGCCTCATAGGCCACGCCGGAGGGCTTAATGACCACCAGACCCTTTGCCCGATCAAACCCACTGACGTTTCCCCAGGTGAACGTTACCAGCCCATAGTGGGGCAGCAGCATATTTGCCTCATAAACGCTGCGCTTGAGTTCCTCTAACATTGTCATTCCTCATTTCATGGTTGCCTGATAGAGCCGTTCCATTTGGGCGGCCCTATGCCGGTACAGCTGACGGTATGCCTCCCGGGGCTGCAAGGGGGCTTGGCAGGGGCAGGCTCTGTCCCAGGCCTCCTGCCAGCTTTCTGCCAGGCTCAGACACCGAAGGACGGATATCCAGGCCCCGGTGGTGGTGGCGTCCCGGTTGTCCCGAAGCACCACTTGGCAGCCGGTTACATCGGCGAGAAGTTGGCCCAGCTCCGGGGTCTTGGATAGGCCGCCGCTGAGCTGGATGGTATCAATGGACTGGAGCTGTGCCATGGTCTGTAAGCCCTGGGAAATCTCGATGCAAATCCCCTCCAGCAGTGCCCGCAGAAGCTCCAGCCTGGTTGTGCCCAGAGACAGACCGAAAAAGGCCCCTTTGGCCCCGCTGTTCCAGTCCGGGTTGGCCCGGCCTTGAAAATAGGGGAGGACTGTTACGCCATTTGCCCCGGGAGGACTTTTCAGCAGAGCGTCCTTGATCATGGAGTAATCCCCGCCCAGCTCCTTCAGGAACCAGTCCAAAGCAGCCCCGCAGGTCAGTACGCCGGCCTCCAGAATATATTCCCCGGGAACCGCCGAGGTACTGTAGGTAAGGCCGGGGCGGAGAACCGCCGGCAGCTCCCGAATTGGGGCAATCAAATAGGCCCCTGTGCCCATATTGACCGACAAGGAGCCGGGGGCAAAGGCTCCCTGTCCCACTGCGCCGCACTGTTGGTCGCCGCCGCAGGTGATAACCGGGGTACCGGCAGGCAGGCCGCATTGGGCGGCAAAGGAATCTCTGAGCCCTCCGGCTATGGTGGAGGGAGAAATCAGCGTGCCCAGCTTAGCCTGGTCTAGCCCAAACAGCTCCAGCAGCTCCCGGGACCAGGTGCGGCTTCGCAGCTCCATCAGCATGGAACGGCTCCCATAGGTGTGATCGGTGACACAGCGGCCTGTCATCTGATAAATCAGATAGTCGGGAATCACGAACAAATGGGCCGCCTGGGCGTATACCTCCGGCCTTTCCTGACGGAGCCACGCCATTTTTCCGCCGGAGCAAACGGTGTTCAGCCCAATCCCGGAGATGGAGCGGATCAGTGCTTCCTTGCCCTCAAGGGCATGGCAAAGGGCCTGATTTCGAGTGTCCTGCCACATAATGGCCCGAGTGAGGGCTCTGCCGTCTGGGGCGGCGGGGATTACCGAGGAGCGCTGACAGGTCAGCCCGATGGCATCCACCGGGGCCTCCGCTGCGGCGGCCCGGCACAGGGCGGCTGCGGCGTTTAACCAATCCAGCGGCTCCTGCTCTACGATGCCCTCTTCTCCGTATATAGGCTGATAATAAAACTGTTGTCGGAACAGCTCCTTTGCGGATTCATCCAGCAGCGTGCCCCGCATACTGCCGGTTCCAACATCCAACAGGAAAATATTCATAGCGTGTCCCCTTGGTCAGGGAGGATGTCGTATATTGCAATTTCGTTGATTTCCCGATTTGCCGCCAGCAGGGCGGGATGGCCCTCCCGGGTAAAGAGCATACAGTTGGTGGGGCCTGCCCCGGAGTCCACCAGCTCGGTCTGAATGCTGCGGGAGGCAGGATCCCACCAGAAGCCCAGCAGCCGCCGCCTACCCTCCCGATTCCCCACATAGATCGTGGGGCGGCCATACACCCTGCCGCCGCAGATGGCATGGAGAAACGGGAGCTTTTCCGGGTACTCATAAATCGGAGCATAGGTGTCTCCGGCCCTGTGCCAAATGGTCACGGTGTCACCGTGGAAGGGGGAGAGGGTCAGCAGCTCCGGCTGCCCGTCCCCGTCTAAATCCATCAGCACTGCGTCGCTGGCGGGCTGCTCCAAAAGCTGCCTTACCTGCCAGCTCCGGGCCGGAGTTTCAGGAGGCGTTACCTGAAAAATCCCCTGGTCGCAGGAGACAATTCCTGCAACCCTCCCCTTTTCCACGTATCGGGTGTAGCCGTGATTGTGGCCGAAACCCTCCAAAAGCACGCTGAATTGCACAGGCTTTTCCGGGTCGTCCCCCAGAACACCAATATACAGCCGCCCGGGGGAACGCCAGTCGTTTTTATACTCGTGCCCGGACTTCAGAGTGCAGGCCAGCACATAGCTTACGCCCCCGGACGAAATTACATCAAACCGATGGACAAAGGGAAGCTGGGCGATGGTGGAAACCTGCCACCCGGCTTCTGTTCTCCGGGCGCAGACCAGTCTTGCCTCTGCGGAGTCATTCGGGGAATAGAACTGATGGGTCGCCAGAAAGGCCCCCTCCACGCCCGGTACAGGCACCATGGTCATCACCCCGCCTGGCTCCTGCCAGACCTTCTCCAGTAAATTTCCGGACAGGTCAAAGAGATAGCAGGGGGCGTGTTTTTCCGCCGCTACCAGAAGGCGGCTTTGCTGAGACACCTGTAGGGGAGACAGGGAGTAACACTTTTCCAGGGTGCCGATGATTTGCTTTTGATACTGCATATGCCCTCCTATAGCTTAAAAGAGCCGTGCGCTGAGAGAGCCGCGATTGTTGTAGAGACAGTCAATGCCCACTGCGGCAATCAAAATCACACCCTTGACCACGTCCACCAGGTTGGCGTTGCAGCCCATCAGCTGCAGCCCATTGTTCAGAATACCGATAATCAGAACGCCTACAATGGCACCGTAAATTTTTCCCTTGCCGCCGGACATGGAGATGCCGCCCAGGACAGCCGCACTCATACAGTCAAAGGGATAGCTGGAGCCTACACCGGGCTGGGCGGAATTGGAGCGGGAGAGCTGCATCAGAGCCGCCAGGGCGGCCACAAAGCCGCAGAGCACATAGGCGATGATGGTGACCCGCTTTACGTTGATGCCTGCCAGATTGGCCGCAGAGGGGTTGCCGCCTAAGGCATAGACGCTGCGGCCATAGTAGGTTTTTGTCATCAGGAAGGTGCCGGCAATGCAGACAATCACAAAGACAATGACCGGAACCGGGACGAAGCCCACATAGCCCTGTCCCAGGAAGGCGTAGGCCTCCGGAAGTCCGAAAATGGCGTAGCCGCCGGAGATCACATAGGCCATGCCGTTGAGCACCAGCATCATCCCCAGGGTGGTGATAAAGCCGGGGATAAACAGGGTCACGGTGAGAAAGCCGTTCAAGAATCCGATAAAGCAGCAGAACAGAATGGTCAGCAGAATGGCGGCCCAAATGGGCAGGCCCCATGCGGTCATGGCCATGGCGGCGATGATACCGCCCATGGCGACCATACCGCCCACCGACATATCTGCGCCGCCGCCGATCATCACGATGGTGGCGCCGATTACGGCAGTTCCGAAAATGGATACCTGTCGCAGAATGTTCAGCAGGTTTGTGCCGCTGAAGAAGTGGGGCGCAAAAATCGAAAAGAATGCGAACACCAGAACCAGAATCGCATATAATCCAAATTTTTTATAGAACGAATAGAAATTCATCGTTATCTCCTTCCCATATCACTTGTCACCGGAGGCCAGATCCAGAATATGCTCCTGGCTGAAATCCGCCTTTTCCACAATGGCGGCCTGTGTACGCTCGCTGAGAACCACGATTCGGTCACACATACCAATCAGCTCCGGCATTTCCGAGGAGACCATTAGAATGGTGTTTCCCTGGGCCACCAGGTCGTTCATCAGCACATAAATGTCATATTTTGTCGCCACGTCGATACCCCGGGTGGGCTCATCAAAGATAATGATATTGGCATCTGCCGCCATGGATTTGGCCAAAACGACCTTCTGCTGGTTGCCGCCGGACAGATTGCTGACCGCCTGCTCCAGAGAGGGCGTCTTGATGGAAAAACGCTTTTGATATTCCTCCGCCACCTGCTGTTCACGCCTCTTGTCCACAACGCCCCAGTGGCTGATTCGCTTGATAATATTGATCACCGAGTTCCAGCGGATGCTTTGATCCAGGAATACGCCCTGGGTCTTTCGATCCTCCGGGATCATGGCGATTCCGGCCTCAATGGCCTCCGAGGGGTGACGATAGCGCATGGGCTGTCCGTTTACCAGCATTTCGCCGGACTCTATGGGCTTTACTCCATAAATCAGTTGCATGGCTTCGGTGCGTCCCGCACCCACCAGACCTGCAAACCCGAGGATCTCTCCCTTGTGCAGGGTGAAGCTCAGGTTAGACACGCCGTTTCCGCAGACATTTTTCAGCTCCAGCACCGGCGCACCAATGGCTGCCTCACGGGGCGGATACTGAGCGTCCAGCTCCCGGCCGGCCATCATGGCAATCAGTTGCTCCCGGGAGACCTCCGGAGTATTGACGGTGCTGATATACTTACCATCCCGGAGAATGGAGATTCGGTCTGAGATCACCGGCAGCTCCTCCAGCCGGTGGCTGATATAGATAATGGATACGCCCTCCTGCCGCAGCTGACGGATGATCCGGAATAGCATCTCAATCTCATTATTGGTCAGAGGAGCGGTAGGCTCATCCATAACCAAAATCCGCACCTTTGCGCTGACTGCCTTGGCGATTTCTACAATCTGCTGCATGGCGGGGGACATATCACCCAGGGGCTGATCCAGGGGAATGTTCACCTTTAGGGTGGCAAACAGCTCCTGGGTTCGCTGGATTCGCTCCTTGTCGTTGACAATGAATTTTGACGTATGCTGGCCAAGAAATACGTTGTCCGGCGCACACAGGGTCGGCACATTGGCAAACTCCTGATAAATCACCTGAATCCCCAGTTCCTTGGCCTTTGCCACGGTCAGATGGTCGTATTTGACCCCATCCACCAGGATTGCTCCCGATGTGGGAGGCTGCGCCCCGGCGATGGCTTTAATCAGAGTGGACTTCCCTGCCCCGTTTTCCCCGATAATGGCGTGTACCTCTCCGGCACGAAAATCAAGAGAAACATCATCCAGAGCCTTAACACCGGGAAATTCCTTACAGATGTGCTTTACTTCCAAAATTGTTTTCTGCTCCAACGAGAACCCTCCTTCCCAGAAGGATGACCGAACCAGAGTCCGGTCATCCTTCGCAGTGCTGCCTTACTTCAGGTAATCGCTCACGTTGTCGATGGTCACGCCAACGCCGGTGCAGACGGTCTGGGTGCCGATGCTGGTGTCGCCGGAAATCAGCTGAGGCAGAATTTTGACGATTTCCGCACCGTAGTCGCCGGTGTCGGCAGAGCCACGGTAGCTGGTGCCCTCCTTGATGTAATTCAGGGCCTGACCGTTGCAGTCACAGCCGAAAATTGCCACGTCGTCCCCCACATGATTGGCGGCCTTGAAGGACTCAAAGACCTCCAGCGCCCGGTCATCGGAAATGGAGCATACCACATTGACATCGGGGTACCGCAGCAGCAGATTTTCGGCAAACTCATTGCCATCCCCGGCCTCAGAGCCGGGATCCTGTACCAGAACGATCTCGGAGTCCGGCAGCTTCTCCGCAAAGACCTTCTCCATACCGGCGGTACGGTCTGCGCCGGAGGGGGAGCCTTCACTGGAGAGAATGGCGATCTGGGCCTTGCCGTCCATATTGGCGTTGACCCAGTCAACGGCCATGTTGGCCACGCACTCACCGATCAGAGTGTTTTCAGAAATAACATTGTAGCTGTAATTTTCCGGCTCACAGCCGGCAACGACCACCTTCACGCCAGCATCCATGGCGGCCTTAAAGGCGGAATCTGCGGCGGCATCAAAGGTGATGACCACGATGGCATCCACGCCCTGAACCACAAAGTTCTCCACCGCCTGGATTTCCTTGTCGGCAGACCAGTCATAGCTGGTGGTGGTGAACTCAAAGCCCTGGGCCTTCAGGCCCTCCTCAATGGTATTGGCCACGCCTACAAAGTACTCGGCCTCAACGGTAGGCAGCAGAATGCCTACATTGCCTCCGGCGGAGGCGGCCTCGGAGGTGGCGGACTGACCGGCAGAGGAGGGGGAGGTGCCGCCGCAGGCTGCCAGGGAAAGCACCATGCATAGTGCCAGCAGAATTGCGAAACATTTGTTGAGTTTTGACATTTTAATGATCTCCTTCTAGTTTATTATTTCTCCACCTGGGAGGGATGGATCGGGTCAGAGCACGCAGGGGAACGGCACATTTTGCTCGTCCGTGAAGCAGTCCTCAAAGCCGCGCCGATAATGGTACTGGAGCTTATCCTTGTCGGTGGGCCAGATGTATTTTCCGCCGACCTCCCAGATAAAGGGATGGAACTTATAGTCCAGCAAATGCTTCTTATAGTTGTAGAGATATAGAATTTCGTTGGGATCTGCCTTAAAGTTTGTCCACACGTCATAGTGGATGGGGATCACCACCTGGCAACCCAGTGCCTCTCCCATGCGCAGAATATCCGAGGAGGTCATTTTATCCTGATTGCCCACGGGGTTTTCTCCGTAGGAGCCGAAGGCCACGTCAATTTTGTGTTCCTTGCCGTGCTTGGCGTAGCGGACGGAATAGTGGGAGTCTCCGCTGTGATAGATATTTCCGGCGGGGGTTTCAATGAGATAGTTCACTGCTTTGTCGTCCATGTCGTCAGGGAATTTTCCGCGAATATCCGAATCAGCTGTTACCAAACAGGTTCGGTCAAAGGAGTCCAGCACCACAATCCGGCAGTCACCGACCTGGATGCTGTCTCCGGGCTTCACCACCCGGCAGCGTTCCGCCGGCACACCGTAGCTGAGCCATTTTTCCACGCTTTTCTTGGGGCCGATAAAGGGCACCGGTTTTTTGACGTTTTTCAGCACAGCCGCCGCATAGAAGGGGTCAATGTGGTCGTTGTGATAATGGGTAGACAGCACCGCATCCACATTTGTCACTGCGAAAGGATCGTAGACGATGGGGGCCGCCCGAAGATTGGGCTGGGTCATGCGCCCGCCGGTCATATTGCGCATCTGATGGAAGGGTGCCATCTCTTTGGTTTTCTGGGTGCGCTTTCCGTTTCCAAACCAGAGGTCAATGGAGATGTTGGTATTTCTCTCTGACTTGATCCACAGCCCGGTACAGCCAATCCACCACATGGCGACAGTATGGGGCTGAACCACCTGGGCATCAATTTCCTCGTTGAGCCAGGTGCCCCATTCGGGAAACGCCCCCAAAATCCAGGACTCCCGGGTGATTTCGTTGACATTCGGCATATCTGAGCCTCCTTGCTAATTGTTCTGCTTCTATTGTAGTATTCCGGTTATGAAGCGCAAGATGGGATATTTCATAAAATGTGAAAGGGGCACTTGTGATATTTCTCTGTAAAAAAATCGTAAAATCTCACTTTATGCTTATTTTTGCGATATGCTTGCTATTTTAAGAGCTAAAAAAACATAAGCACCATGAAATTGCGTCTTTCATGGTGCTTATGAAGCCCT
>CAVJIP010000159.1:0-2726 GCA_963649625.1 Bacteroidaceae bacterium | reverse complement strand
GAGGTACTGGATATGGCCATGACCTATATTCCTGTGGCCGTGCTGCTGTATATTGGCTTTGCGGCCCGCTCCCCCTTCTTTGCCCTGATCAACGGCAGCGGCAATGCCAAGCTGAACCTGATCGTAGGGCTCCTGGACGGTGTGGTGTGCCGGGTGGGGCTGGCCATGCTGATGGGCCTGGTGATGGACATGGGCATTATGGGCTTCTGGCTGGGCAACGCCTTTGCGGGCTATGTGCCCTTCCTGATCGGTGGGGTGTATTTCCTCACGGGACGGTGGAAGCGGAAAAGAATCGCCTGAAATCACACAAACGGAGATGCCGGAGCCTATTCAGCTCCGGCGCTTTTCTGACTGGAACAGGTCAAATGGTCATGCCGTGATCCACGGTCAGCACCTGGCCGGTGATTCCCGAGGCGGCATCCGAGGCGAAAAAGGCAATGGCGTTGGCCTGTTCCTGGACGGTACACTGGGGTACGCCATCTATATCCATGTGGGCGTTGCACTGGGCGGCAAAAACGCTGTCAAAGGTGGCGATCTGCTCCGGGGCGTTCAGGGCCGTGGGCGTGGGGCCGGGGCAGACCACGTTGACCCGAATGCTGCATGGGGCAAACTCCAGGGCCACATTCTTGCTCATGCCGATAACGGCGGTTTTGGCGGTGGTATAGGCCAGACCGGAGTTACTGCGGATGGCCCCGATGGAGGACACGTTTACAATGGAGCCGTGGCCTGCGGCCTTCATGTGGGGCAGAACCGCCTGCATCATATAGAACACGGAGTTCTGATTGATCTCCAGCACCTGACGGTACCAGTCCGAGTCCAGCCGGTCAATGGGCCGGTGCTTGTCGGCAATGCCGGCGTTGTTGACCAAAATGTCCACGGTGCCGAAGGCATCCATGGCCGCCTGCACCAGGCGATGGCAGTCCGCCTCCCGGCCCACGTCCGCCGCAACCGCCACCACCTGGGCTCCCTTTCCCCGGCAGTCCTGGGCCACAGCTTCCAGCTTTTCCAGATGGCGGGCCGCCAGCACCAGATTGCAGCCCTCCTGGGCCAGGGTCAGGGCGGTGCAGGCCCCAATGCCGGAGCTGGCCCCGGTGATAATGGCGATTTTTCCTGTAAAACGCTCCATGTGTTGTATCATCCCTTCAAAATTTTTCAGGAAACAGCATAGCACAGGAAAAAGGCCGTGACCAATATTCAGTTTTTCAATTTTATATAACCAAAAGTCTATAAATGTGCTATAATATCTGAGAAAGGGGGCGGGACCATGACCTCCCTACAAATCATGTATTTTTTGAAGGTGTCCGACTGCATGAGCTTTTCTCAGGCGGCGGAGGAGCTGTATGTGTCCCAGCCCTCGGTGAGCCATCAGGTTCAGCTGCTGGAAAAGGAACTGGGCTGCGCCCTGTTTGACCGAAGCAGCAAGCGCAGGCTGGCCATGACCCCGGAGGGCATGGTATTTCGGGGTTTTTTCCAGCGGGCCCTCCGGGGCTTCCGGGAGACGAAGGCCACCGCCGCCACCCTGGGGGGCAATCTGCGGATTCGGGTGGGCATCGGCGTGGGCTGGGATTTCAGCGCCCAGCTGATGAGCTTTCGGCAGCAGGCCCTGGAGCGGTATCCCACGGCGGAGTTGTACTTTGAAAGCGACACCTTCAGAAGGCTCCAGGAGCGGCTCCGGGGCGGGGAGCTGGACGTGATTCTCTGCACGGAAACCAGTGTCCAGTCCTTTGAGGATTTGGAGGTGCAGCTGGTAAACCGGATTCCCGGCCGGGCCTTTGTGCGCAAGGGTCTGCTGGTGCCGGAGGATCAGCCCCTTCGGCTCCGGGACTTTGACGGCCAGCGGCTGTTGATGCTCCCGGCGGAGGAGGAGACCCCTGTGACCCATCAGCTGGTGATGCTCCAGTTTGTGGACAAGGGGATAAAGCCGGTGCCTGTGACCCTGCCCAACCGGGAATCCATCTATCAGGCGGTGCTTCGGGGGGAGGGCTTTGCGGTGTTTGACCAGCATATGTCCATTGCCACGGACAGCCGTCTGGCCTCCCTGCCTTTGGAGGGGCGAATCACCCTGAGCATGGTCTGGAACCGGCACAATCAAAATCCCTTGATCCATCTGCTCACGGAGATTATGTCCCGGCCAATGGAGGAGGGCTGATAAAATCCAGGTTAAAGAAGTTTTCCAAAAGGTTTTACCTGGAGAACTCCGGGCGTTCACAAAATATTCACATTTTTTCGATAGGATAACACAGACAAATCACAGGAACGGAGCGATCATTTGAAACTTCTCACCTTTGCGGTGCCCTGCTACAACAGTGCGGCCTATATGGAAAAATGCATTCACTCGCTGCTTGCCGGCGGGGAGGAGGTGGAGATCATCCTGGTGGACGACGGCTCCACCCAGGACGACACCCCCGCCATCTGTGACCGATACGCCTCGGAGTATCCCACCATTGTTCGGGCCGTTCATCAGCCCAACGGGGGCCACGGGGAGGGGGTCAATCAGGGGCTGCGCCATGCCCGGGGACTATACTATAAGGTGGTGGATTCCGATGACTGGCTGGAGGAGGAGGCCCTGGGAAAGGTGCTGAACCAGCTCCGGGTGCAGGCTCTGGCGGAGCAGCCCATTGATATGTTTATCTGCAACTATGTCTACGAGCACATGGAGGATCACACCCGCTACACCGTGGACTATCACAACGTGTTTCCTCTGGAGACGGTGTTCTCCTGGGAGA
>CAVJIP010000158.1:0-12204 GCA_963649625.1 Bacteroidaceae bacterium | reverse complement strand
GTGCCAAGGAAGGGCATAAGCTGGACTGTATTCAAAAGAACCCCAACGTGTTTGTGGAGATCGACCATGGTGAAGCCTTGATTCCGGCAGATATTCCCTGTGGATACGGTGCCCGGTATGAAAGCATCATGTGCAGAGGAAAAGCGACCATGATCGAGGATCCCGCCGAGAAGTGCAGGGCCCTTGGGCTTCTCATGAAAACACAGACCGGGAAGAAGGAACATAGCATCAGCGAAAAAATGGCAGCTGCGGTGGCGGTGATTCGGATAGATATAGAAGCCTATACCGCAAAGGTTCGCACAAAATAAACAGGACTTCCTAACCCCAACCAAACAAAAAGTCGTGAAAATCCGATAACAGCACGGATTTTCACGACTTTTGCTCACCCTTTTAGGGGGCAAATTACGCTCTCTTTTTCAGGTAGCTGTTGATGTAGAGCATCAGGAACACGGGAATCACAGCGGTAATGGCGCCCATAATAAAGGTGGAGGTGACATTTTCCACGGTGGCATGGAGAATGCTGCCGGAGACGAAGTTAAAGAAAATGGAGCTAAGGCCCAGAGCCAGCATGGCCACGCCGTAGTTGGTACCGGAGTTCTTTGGCCCGAACATATCGGTGCAAAGGGCGGCGTTCAGGGCAGAGGGGCCGCCGTAGGCAAAGGCGATCAGGGCGATGGTGGCAAAATAGCCGTAGCCGCCGATAAAGGTCATGAGAATTGCACCCGCCAGGGTCAGACCACAAAGCACATACATGGTGTTGCTGCGGCCCAGTTTGTCCGACAGGGAGGCCATAATGAGACGGCCCAGGGCGTTGGTGATGCCGGTAAAGGACACGCAGGCAATGGCCAGAGACTCGGTAAGGCCACGCTGCACACCCAAATCCTTAATCAGGGGCACACACAGGTTCCAGGTGCCATTGATAAAGAAGATGGAGAAGAACAGGCACCAGAAGGCGGGAATCTTCATGGCCTGGCCCAGGGTGTAGTTCTGATTGGCGGAGGCGGCGGCCTTAGGTAGATTCAAGCTCTTGAGGTAGGCCTCGTCCGGCAGAGAAATGAAGCAGCAGGCAATCAGGCCCAGCACCGCAAATACGGCGGCCAGAGTCAGAAACACCGGGGTAAAGTTCACAATGCCGACGGCATCCTTGTTCATGTTCATCAGCCAGTTGGACACCGGGGTGAATACCACGGTAGACAGGCCGAAGGCGGAGCAGGCCAGGCCGGAGGCCAGACCACGCTTATGGGGCAGCCACTTCTGGATGCAGGAAATGCAGGCGCCATAGGCAAAGCCGGAGCCCAGCCCGGCCATAATGGCATAGGTGAAGTCCAGCAGGGCAATGCTCTTTACAAAGGCGGAGACGGCCACACCGGCAGAGAACAGGATCACACCGGCAAAGCAGGTGAGCTTGGGCCCCTTCTTATCATTGAGGAAACCGCCAATCAGGTTGCCGAACACAAAGGCGAAAATCATGTAGGAGGAAACCATTCCGGCAGCGGTTTTGATACCGGCGGCAGTGGCCTCGTCCGCACCCACAGAATAGGCGGCAATGATGTTGCCCTTGAAGGCACTCCAAAGATACAGAATACCGACGCACAGCTGAACCACCAGACAGGCGACGATGGAGATCCATGGATTCTTACGATTTTTCACAAAAATCCTTCTTTCACTTCTTATTTGGTTTTCAACCTGTTTATTATATCACTGGTTATGCATTCTGTCTAGTCACAACCAGAAAAGAATCAAACAAAAAACGAATGGTTGTGACCAAGGGCTTTTGGCACAATGCTGGATTCCAGATAGGAAGGATTTTCCGCTCCGCCCTGGAGCCTTTCCGAATATGGCCGCTCGCTAGACGGATAGGCTGTCAATCAAGTCGAATCCGCTTAGGCCGCTGCCCTCCCTGCTCCTGCCGAAGCGCATAATCCTCCAAGGCCGCCGCCAGGGCCTGCTCCGCCAGCAGAGAGCATTCCAGCTTCTCCTCCGGCAGTCCGCCCAGGGCCTCCACCACCGCCTGATTGGTAAGGTACCTCGCCTCCTCCAGGGTTTTTCCAAAAAGCAGCTCCGTGGTCATGGAGCCTGCCGCAATGGCCGCCCCGCAGCCGTAGGCGTTGAACCGGACATCGGTGATGACGCCCTCCCCGGTGATTTGGAGGTAGAGCTTCATCATGTCGCCGCAGCGGGCGTTTCCTGCCTCCCCTGCTGCGTCCGGGTGCTCCAGTTTTCCCACGTTTCGGGGATTCTGGAAATGCTCCAATACCGTCTCGTTATATCCCATGGGGCCGTTCTCCTTTCTCCAGAGCCTCCCACAGGGGAGACATATTTCTAAGCCGCTCCACCACCCGGGGCACCGCCTCCAGAATGGCGCAGATGTCCTCCTGGCTGTTGTCCGGCCCCAGGCTCAGCCGCAGGGAGCCTCGGGCCACCTCCACCGGCAGACCCATGGCCAGCAGTACATGGCTTGGCTCCAGGGAGCCGGAGGTACAGGCCGAGCCGCTGGAGGCGCAGATTCCCTGTTGATCCAGAAGCAGCAGCAGGCTCTCCCCCTCAATGCCCTCCACGCACAGGTTTACAATGCCCGGGCAGCAGGAGGCCGGATCTCCCAGAATCAGGCTGTGGGGAATCTCCGAAAGCCCTTGCATTAACTGATCCCGCAGGGCCTCCGTCCGCCGGGCATTCTCCTCCAAATGCTCCGTGGCCTCCTCCAAGGCCGCCTGCATTCCCGCAATGGCCGGAAGATTCTCCGTACCGGCTCGCTTGCCCCGCTCCTGGGCACCGCCCTCAATCAGGCTGAAAAGAGGCGTTCCCTGGCGCACATAGAGTGCCCCCGCCCCCCGTGGCCCTCCAAACTTATGGGCGGACAGGGACAGCATATCCACCTTGTCCCGCTCCACGTTCACCGGGATGTGGCCCACCGCCTGTACCGCATCCGTATGAAAGGGTACTCCGGCCTCTCGGCACAGTGTCCCCAGGGCCTGAATGGGCTGCACCGTCCCCACCTCGTTGTTCACATACATCACCGACACCAGAGCGGTGTCCGGCCCAAGGGCCGCCTGCAGCTCCTCCGGGCGGACAAGGCCGTTTTCGTGAACCGGCAAAAGGGTGATCTGGAAGCCCTGCTCCTTCAGCCGCTCCAGGGGATGGAGCACCCCGTGATGCTCAAAGGCGGTGGAGATAATATGCCGCTTTCCCAGGGCCGCACCGGCCCTGGCTGCGGAAAAAATGGCCTGATTGTCCGATTCGCTGCCCCCGGATGTGAAGTAGATTTCCCGGGGAGCGGCCCCCAATTGGACGGCAATGGACTCTCTGGCCTCCTCCAGTGCGTTCTTGGCCTCCTGCCCCAGGGTGTGGAGGCTGGAGGGATTCCCATAGGTCTTCTCCATACACTCCAGCATGGCCTCTCTGGCCCGGAGGCAAGTCTGTGTGGTGGCGGCATGGTCTGCGTAAACCCTCATGGATATTCCCCATTTCCTATCTTTATAATATGAATTTGATTATACCCGGGAAACGCCCCCTTGTCAATCCTCATTCCAAAACCCAAGAAGGCCCCCGCCGCCCAAGGGGCGGCAGGGGCCGGAGCCGGTCATAGATCGGCTCACACAGTCAGTTTTTCGGTGCGGAGATGCCGCATACATCCACATGGACGGCAGAAACCTTCAGTCCGGCCATAGACTCCACTGCGTTAATCACGCTATCCTGAATGGCTGCTGCCACGGTAGGAATCTCGTAGCCATAGGTCACGACCACAAAGCACTCCACCGTCACCACCTGCTCCTCAATGGTGAGCTTTACACCCTTGGCCATGTTTTTCTTGCCCAGCAGCTCCTTTAGATCGGCGGTAAGGCTGGAGGACAGGCCATAGACACCCTCCACATCGCTGATGGCCAGGGCGGCGATTGCCGCAACCACCTCTTCGGAAATATTGACAGTGCCCTTTTCAACCGGCTGCACCAGATATTCTTTTGCATCACTCATCGCAATTGCCTCCAGTTCTGAATGGCTGCCCATTCATTATTTCCCGGCTATTGTACCATGCTTTCCGGCAAATTACAATCATTTCACCTCAATAATTTTCAGCTGAGACGGGGTGTATTCACTTTGCGTAGTCACCACATCGCAAATCTGCGCCACGGCCTCGGTGGTCAGTCCCTCCTCCGGAGCCGCCACCGCCACGGAGATTGCCCCATCGCTCATGTAGGCCACACAGTCGGAATAGCCCTTGGCAATCACCAGTCCCTCGATCTCCGCCTCCTGGAGTGCCGTGGAAATCATCTCCTGGAGCTGTCCCGAGGCAGTGGCCGCCGCCTCGCTGTCGGCATCCGACTCATAGGCGATGGTCTGCTGGAGCAGCTCCACGGCACTGTCCCGGGACTCCTGCCGTGCCAGCCGGATGGCGGCAAAATAGTCGCTCATGGCCGTGTCGGTGTTGGCCTGGGTCAGCAGTGCATCATAGTCCTCCCCGTCCGAAACCACCACCACATCATCTGTCAGGGCATCCACACTGGCGACCCCGCCGGTGTCCGCCGCCCCGGCATCCTGACTGGCCTCCTGAAGCAGCACCGTATCCAGGGTATCGGCCAGCTCCGCAGTCCCGGAGGCCGCCTTTGCCTCCAGATCCTGATTGTAGGACCAGTTGAGATAAATTCCCACACAGATAAACAGCAGCACCACCGCCACAATGGCGTTGCGCTTCCACAGCTTGCTCATTGTCATAATGTCCTCCTTCTACTCCGCACGCAAAACCGTAATTCTGTCCATTCCCAGCCCGGTAAGGCTGGACAGGGCCTCCTTTAGCTCCAGGGTCAGCCCCGGCCCCGGCTCTCCCCGGCAAAGCACCAGAGCACCCCGAAATTTGGGATAGGTGCGCTGAATCGTCACCGGCATCTCCCCTTCCTCCCGGCCTACCAGCACCGCCTGCTCCTGGGTCTGGAGGGTGTTTTCTCCCTGGGACAGGGTTCGATCCAAAAGATAGTCCTGCTGTCCGTCGGTATCCAGGGTCAGAAGCAGCCGCACCTCCCCGGCTCCGGCCACCTGAGACAGCAGCTCCTGGGCCTCCCGGGTAAACGCCGCCAGATCAAAGCTCTGGCTGTCCGTGATTTGAGGCTCCGCCGATGGGGTCTGTCCCCGGTTCCCGGTGGGCACCAGCAGGAACAGCAGCCCCAGAGCCAAAATCAGTGCCGGACAGCGATATTTCTTTAGTTTCTCCACGGGCAGCTTCTTCACATACTCCACCACTCCTGTCGCTCCTCTGGGATCCCAAGCTCCTGGGTCATATATTGGGATAACCGGCTCCGCTGCCGGGCCGTCAGGCTCCCCCGGATGACCGCACGCCATGGGACGGGATAGGCCTCTGTGACGCAGGTCTCCACCTCCGCCTGGATGCTGACGCCCCATTCCTCAGCCTTGTCCAATATATATGCCTCGGCCTCCTGAGATATGAGGCCGGCCAGCAGCTCATTTGTCGCCAGGGAAAAGTCCTGGGTCGTCAGGGGATCTCCGTAGCCCCGGCGCACCAGACTTTCCGCCGCCGCCAAGGTGTCCAGCCGGGCCAGGGGCCCAAATACCGCCAAAAGAATCAGCAGTCCCGCCCCCAGCCTTGCCCCTCGCCCGGCCCCTTCCTTGGGGGCGAGCCGCCGGATCAGCGCCGCCAGAATGGCCGCCGCCGTCACCTCTGTCAAATACCCTCTCATCCCGTACTCACCCCCATAAAGCACACACATCCGATCATCAGCACTAGGGTACAGGTTCCCGTCACGGCGGTCAGCAGGCCCACCGCTCCGGCCATGGCCCCGATCAGCCCGGACAGTTCCTTCTCTCCCACCGCTCCGGCTGCCGCAGCAGTACCCTTGAGGAGGAGATACTGACAGCCCGTTTGGCAAAGAGGCAGAATTCCTGCCGCCAGCACCCCCAGCATACCGAATACTCCTAAGCTGCTTCGCAGCAGCCCTGCGCTGACCAGAAGTGTCTCGGAGGCATCGGCAATCATGCTGCCCACCACCGGCACTGCCGTGGAAATGGTCAGCTTGGCTGCCTTGACAGCCGCACTGTCCGCACTGCCGTGGATGACCCCGGTGATGGATAAATAAGCCGTAAAGACCAGCACCGCCAGCTTCAGTCCATTTCCCAAAAGCTGCTTTAGGGTATCCCCCGCCAGCCTTAGGCTGCCGTCTCCCACTGCGCTGTCTGCAATCATCAGGGCCATATAGCAGGAAATTCCGGGCAGGAAAATCGTCTCCACCACCCGGGTCATGGCGCTGCACACCAGCACCGTGACCCCATAGAGGGCTGTGGACGTACCCACCGCCCCACCGGCCGCTGCCGCCGTGGCCAGTCCTCCAAACAAGAAGCCGGAAAAGGTGGTCATGGTGTCGATGGTCTGGGCCGCATTGGAAAAAAAGCCGGAGATGCTCCCCACCGAGATGCTCCCGATGGCCAGCACTCCCGCCAGTACCATGGCCGAGGCACTGGCCCCCTCTCCCCGGAGCAGGGCCGTCAGCAGGACGATGCAGAATATCTGCCCGCACAGCCTCATGCCCCTTTTGACGGCACTTCCGCTTTCCTCCGCCGCCCCGGCGAGAATGTTTCCAAGGCCCTCGGACAGGTTTCCCGCCATGCCCTCCTCTCCCAGCAGTTCCCGGGTTTCCTGGGGCAAGGCCCCTTGAATTTCCCCGGTATCCACCAGCTCCTCTGTGGCGAAGGCCCTGCCGATGAGCCCCAGCACCAGGGCCAGCAGGATGAAGACTTTTCTCATGGCTCCCCTCCGTTACAGCTCCGCCATCAGCTCCAGAACGCTTTGGAGCAGGGGCAGCATCACATAAAATCCCGCAATTCCCCCTGCCAGCTGCAACACGCCGCCGATGGTCTTTTCTCCGGCATCCTCGCAGATGTTTTTCCCCAGCTCCGTAAGAAATCCAATGGCAAGGCACTTAATCACCGGGGCCGTGACCCCCTGGCTCAGTCCCGCCTGCCGCTGGAGGCTCTGGGCAAAGGTCAATACAGGCTCCATCAGCTCCAGAGCCAGCAGGGTAATGGCAAGCACCACCGCCATGGCTACCAGTGCCCCGTACTCTCCGCTCTGCCGCCGAACCGTCAGGGTCAGAACGGCCCCGGCCGCCGCCAGGCCCACACATTTCATCACCGTATCCATCAGAAGTGAAACAGCGTCTTGACCAGGTCAAACAGCTCCGCAATTTTCTCCACAATCAGCATCAGCACCACCACCAGTCCCGCCAGGGTAGTCATGGTGGCCTGCTCCTCCCGGCCGGAGCGCACCAGCACCTGATTTAGGATAGATACAATAATGCCCACTGCGGCAATTTTGAAAATCAAATCAATTTCCATGGCACACTCCCTACAGCAGGATCACGATCAGTGCCAGCCCCGCACACACCGAGGCCGTCATGGAGGCCCTGGCCCGCCGATGAATGGTGTCCTCCCCTGCGGCGATCAAGCCGTCCGCCTGCCGCTTGTACAGGTTCAGCGCCCGAGCCTGTCCGGTCAGGTCATACCGCCCCAGGCATCCGCCCAGCTCCAGAAGCATACGCCGCTCCTCCTGTCCCAGAGGCAGCGGCTCCTTTTCCAGCTGGAGGCGCATGGCGGTCTGTGGGGGTCTGCCGGTTACTGCGGCCATTTCCGCCGCCGTTCCCTGAAAAAACCGTCCCAGCTCGCCGCCCATCTGCTGTCCTACCGTCTCAAACAGCTCCGCCACCGGCGGCATACGCAGCTCCATTTCCCCCTGCATCAGCTCCAGCGCCAGCCGCAGCTGCCGCCGAAAGTGAAGCTGCTGCTGCATTCCCTGCCGTGATGCCCATCCGCTCATCAGCGAAGCCGCCGCCACAAAACACGCACCCATGATTTTCAGCATATTGTCCCAGCCTTTCCATCTGTACTACTTTCCGCTGCCCCAGGGTAACGCACCAGGTAAAGGCCCCCTCCTCCAGCAGCCGGGAAAAGCCCCCACGCCGCCGAAGGGAATGCAACCCTTCTCCGTGGGCCGTGGCAAACACCGCCACGCCGCTGGCCGATGCTTCCTGCACCGCCGCCAGCTCCTCCGGCCCGGCCAGCTCGTCCACCGCCAGCACCTGGGGATTCATCACCCGGAGCAGTAGGCCCATGGCCTGGGCCTTGGGACAGCCTGTCAGCACGTCTGTGTTCGGACCCAAATCCAGCTCCAGCACTCCGTTTCGGGCGGCAGACAGCTCCCGCCGCTCATCGGCCACGCTGACCCGGATGCCCCGCTGACTCACAATGCGGATGAGATCCCGCAAAAAGGTGGTTTTCCCCTGCCCCGGCGGGGAGACGATCAGCACTGAGGGTACACATTTCTCCTCCAGAAGCCTGTCCGCCGCCTCCGCCGCCACGCCCCGGCACTGCCTCGCCAGACGAATGACCATGGAGCCGATATGCCGAAGGCCCCCTAATGCTCCATCCTGCATCACGGCCTCTCCGCACAGGCCCATTCGGTCGCCATGCTCCAGAGGCAGAAACAGTCCCCGCTCCTCCCCTCGCAGCGTATAGGGAGAAAAGCCCGTGGCCCGGTTGAGCAGCTCCTTTAACAGCTGCTCCGTCACCGGGATAGGCCGTCCCCCGCAGGTCAGCAGCTCCTCCCCCCAGGGATACACCGCCCCCACGTCCCGTCCCAGTCGCAGCCGCAGCTCCATAAGCTGCTCTCGCCGCTGATCCGGAAGCTGGGCCATTGCTCCCTGAAGCTCCGGTGTCAGTGTCTTTCGTTCCATCGCTCTCGCCTCCTGCCATACAGACTATGACCTCCGGCATAGGTTTATGCCCTCTGTGGACGCAAACAGACTGCCCTCCGAAGAAGGCAGTCTGTTTTTCCGCAGCTTAGGCGGCTTTCTTTTCCTCTTTACCCTTGCGGCCTACGCCCTTGAGGCGCACCCAGATGTTGCCGGAGAGGAACACGGAAGAATAGCAACCGGCCACAATGCCCACAAACAGGGGCCAGCAGAAGTTCCGAATAGATGTCACACCCAGGATGATTACCACGGTAATGGTCAGCAGGGTGGTGATGGTAGTATTCAGAGAACGGGTCATGGTCTGCCAGATGCTCTTGTTCATAACCTCTCCAAAGTCCGCCCTGGGATTGGCCTTGGCATTCTCCCGGGCCCGGTCAAACACCACAATGGTGGCATTGATGGAGTAGCCCAGAATGGTCAGTGCCGCCGCAATAAAGTTGATGTTAAAGGGAATGCGGAAGATAATATAGGCGGAGAGCATCACCAGCAGGTCGTGGCACAGGGCGCACACGGCAGCCAGGCCGGAGCGGAAGTCAAAGCGAATGCCGATATACACCAGCATACACAGCACCGCCACCAGGGCAGAGATAATGGCGGAGTTCCGCAGATCTGCGCTGACAGAGGCGGAAACGGAGCTGCTGGACACAACCTCCGCCTCAGGATATGCCTCCTGAATGGTGCTGGTCAGGCTGTCCCGTGTCTCCACCGGCACATACAGGGACTTGATGACCACCTGGGTGCCGGTGTCACCAGCAGTGGTCACGCTGGAGAGCTTGCCCTCCAGGGCCTCCTTGGCCAGCTGCTCCACCTGTGCGGTATCCGCCTGTTGGCCCAGGTCATAGGTCATGGTCACGCCGCCCAGGAAGTCCACGTCCATGTTAAAGAGATTCAGCCCGAAGGGCATGGTCACAAGACCCACAACGCCTGTAGCCACAAAGACAATGGCCACAATCAGGAAAATCTTAAAATGCTTAACGATGTCGAATTTTGGATTCTGAAACATTTTAGTTTTCCTCCTTTCCTGCGGGCTTTGCACCATAGAGGGCGGGGTTGGTGGCCTTCAAAGGCACCAGGCATTTCATCAGGAACTGGCTGATAAACAGCATCACGATCATGCTGAGAATCACGCCGATAAACAAGGTCTTGGCAAAGCCCACGGTGGTGCCGGTGCCCAGCTTCCAAAGCACCAGGGCCGCAATAATGGTGGTCACATTGGAGTCGATAATGGCAGTCATGGCGTGCTTATAGCCGGCATCAATGGCGGCCCGCACGGTCTTACCGTTGTTGATCTCCTCCTTGACCCGCTCAAAGGTGATGACGTTGGCATCCACTGCCATGCCGATGGTCAGGATAATACCCGCAATCCCGGGCAGGCTCAGGTTCAGCTTGGCAACGGAGGCCACCACCAGGAACAGGGCCGTGTAGAACAGCAGTGCCACGCTGGCAATCACACCCGGCAGCCGATAGACCAGAATCATAAAGAGAATCACCAGGGCGATGCCGATGGCACCGGCCAGGAGAGAGGTAGAAAGGCTCCTTTCGCCCAGAGATGCACCCACGCTCTCCATTTTGACGTTCTCCAGGGAGAAGGGCAGCTGGCCTGCGGCAATAATGTCCGCCAGATAGGTGGCGTAGTCCGAGCCGGAATCGCTGCCCAGGGTGATGATAGCGGAATCCGAGTCAATGCCGGTAGAAGCATATTGAGAATCCACCTGGGGCTGGGAAATCATCTCATCGTCCAGATAAATGCCCACATAGTTCTCGCCGGAGGCCATGGCCGCAGCATACTTTGTCATTTCCATAAACTGCTGGCGGCCTTCCTCGGTAAACTCCAGAACCACATGCCATTTGGCCGTCCCCGTCTCATCCACGGCACTGTACTCGGCCTTGGCCGACTTCAGGGCCTTGCCGGTCATGACCAGGCCGGTGTCGGCATCCGCATCATAATCCGACGTGCGGAACTCTACCACGGCGGTGGTGCCGATTTTGGATGCGGCCTCCTCCGGGTTGCTCACCGCAGGGATGTCCACCACGATTTGGTCGTCCCCCTGCTTCTGGACGGTGGCCTCAGAATAGCCCAGGCTGTCCAGCCGCTGGCGGAGCATGGTCACGGCAGCACTCATGCCGTCGGAAATGGCGGATGCGTCCGTGCCCTCGGGAATGGCGGCCTGGTAGGTGATCTCCGATCCGCCCACCAAGTCCAGACCCAGGGTCACGCCGTCTTCCACGCTTGGAATCTTGCAAAAGCCCAGGTCCAGACCAAACGCCGCCGTGCAAGCCATCAGCGCAATCAGCGCAATGACAACCACATAGGTGATGATACTCTTTTTCATCGTTTGTCCGTGCCTCCTATACTTTGGAACCGAAAACGTTCCTGCACATGATAGGAATCATTATATCGGTTGTTCTGTCTAAAGTCAATTGAATTTGGTCATTTTTGCCGTTCAAACCTTCAGTTCCACCTGAGTGGTGTCCATCAAGTCCCGGTTTTTCTCCAATACCGGCGCCACACACTCCCGCAGGAACTCGTCCACCTGCTCCGGGCAGCGGCCAATATACCGGCTGGGCTCTAAATGAGCCGTCAGCTCCTCCTTGGTCATGCCGAAGAGGGGGTCGGCTGCAATCAGGTCGATCAGGTTGTTGGGCCGGCCCAAATCCTTTACCTGACGGCCCGCCTCCAGAGAATGGATCCGAATACGCTCATGCAGCTCCTGGCGATTGCCGCCCCGCTTCACCGCATCCATCATAATATTCTCTGTGGCCATAAAGGGCAGCTCCTCTAAAATGTGCTTTTCAATCACCTTGCTGTGAACCACCAGGCCGGAAGCCACATTCTGATAGATCCCAAGAATGGCATCCACCGCCAGGAACGCCTCCGGGACAGACAGCCGCTTATTGGCGGAATCGTCCAGGGTACGCTCAAACCACTGGGTGGCGGCAGTGATTTGAGGATTCATCACGTCTGCCATCACATACCGGGCCAGGGCACAGATCCGCTCACAGCGCATGGGATTGCGCTTATAGGGCATGGCGGAGGAGCCGATTTGATTCTGCTCGAAGGGCTCCTCGATCTCCTTCATGTGGGCCAGAAGCCGCATATCATTGGCAAACTTGCTGGCGGACTGGGCAATGGCGGCCAGGGTGGAGATCACCCCGGAATCCATCTTCCGGGAATAGGTCTGGCCGGACACAGGAACCACGCCCGGAAAACCCATCTCTCGGGCAATCATTTCCTCCAGCCTTTTGACCTTTTCATGATCGCCGTCAAACAGCTCCAGGAAGGAGGCCTGGGTGCCGGTGGTGCCCTTGGAGCCCAGCAGTTTCAGGGTTCCCAGGCGAAACTCCACCTCCTCCAAATCCATCAGCAGCTCGTTGATCCACAGAGTGGCACGCTTGCCCACCGTGACCAGCTGCGCCGGCTGATAGTGGGTGTAGCCCAGGGTAGGCTCCCCCT
>CAVJIP010000157.1:0-10715 GCA_963649625.1 Bacteroidaceae bacterium | reverse complement strand
CCCTCCCTCCGCTCCCTTGCTCCTCCTCTCCCCAGCAGACCCGCTTCGCTGGGCTTCGCCGGGGCCCCAAATTGGGGGAAGGTCTTGGTGCGGCGGTTTCATAACCTTCCCCTTTGGGGAAGGTGGATTGCCCGGAGGGCAAGACGGATGATGACGCATTCTCCCTCTTCCGCCTCCTTCGGAGGCACCTTCCCCCCAGGGGGAAGGTTTTGGTGCGGAGGAATGTGGAAAATATGCCATAGCCTTCCCCTTTGGGGAAGGTGGCACGGCTTTGCTGTGACGGAAGAGGAAATAGGGCAAGGCGAAAGAGGCAGAAAAAACCTTCCCCGGAGGGGGAAGGTCAGATGCAATATCAAAACTCTGCGTTGCCCACGGTGCGGGGGTGGGGAATCACGTCCCGGATGTTGCTGACCCCCGTAAGGTACATAATCAGCCGCTCGAAGCCCAGGCCGTAGCCGGCGTGATGGGTGCTGCCGTAGCGGCGCAGGTCAAGATACCACCAATAGTCCTGGGGATTCAGGCCCAGCTCCTCCATTCGGGCCTCCAGCACCTCCAGACGCTCCTCACGCTGGCTGCCGCCGATGATTTCTCCAATGCCGGGAACCAGGCAGTCCGCCGCCGCCACGGTCCTGTTATCATCGTTCAGGCGCATATAGAAGGCCTTGATCTCCTTGGGATAGTCGGTGACAAACAGGGGCCTTTTGAAATAATGCTCGGTGAGATACCGCTCATGCTCGGTTTGCAGGTCACAGCCCCAGGACACGGGATAGTCAAACTTCACCGGGGCCTGCTCCAGCAGCTCCACCGCCTGGGTGTAGGAAATCCGGGCGAACTCATTTTCCACCACGTTGTGGAGCCGGTCCATCAGGCCCTTGTCCATGAATTTGGAGAAAAACTCCATTTCGGCAGGGCATTTGGTGAGCACCTGGCCAATGACAAACTTAATCATGGCCTCGGCGGTGTCCATATAGTCGTTCAGGTCGGCAAAGGCCATTTCCGGCTCAATCATCCAGAACTCGGCGGCGTGACGCTGGGTGTTGGAGTTCTCGGCCCGGAAGGTGGGGCCGAAGGTGTACACGTTGCCGAAGGCCTGGGCGAAGGATTCGGCGTTGAGCTGGCCGGAGACGGTAAGGTTGGCACTTTTCCCGAAGAAATCCTGGGTGTAGTCCACGGAGCCGTCGGGATTTTTCGGCACGTCCTGCAGGTTCAGTGTGGTGACACGGAACATCTCTCCGGCCCCCTCGCAGTCGGAGGCGGTGATGAGAGGGGTGTGGACATACACAAAGCCCCGCTCCTGGAAGAACCGGTGAATGGCGTAGGCCGCCACGGAGCGGACGCGGAACACGGCGGAGAATGTGTTGGTTCTGGGCCGGAGGTGGGCGATGGTACGCAGATATTCCAGGGTGTGGCGCTTCTTTTGCAGGGGATAGTCCGGGGTGGAGGCCCCCTCCACCTGGATATTGGCGGCCTTTAGCTCAATGGGCTGCCTGGCCTCCGGGGTATAGACCAGGGTGCCGGAAACCACCAGGGCGGCCCCTACGTTCTGCTTGGCAATGTCCCGGTAGTTGTCCAAAATTCCGTCCTCAAAGACCACCTGGAGGCTCTTAAAATAGCTGCCGTCATTGAGCTCGATAAAGCCAAAGGTCTTTTGGGCCCGCAGGGTGCGAATCCAGCCACCTACCGTGACCTGTACCTTGTCAAAGGCCTTGGGGTCGGCAAAAATTTCCGAAATCAGTGTTCTTTCCATATCGTCCTCTCCGTCCATTCTAGCATAAATCAAGGATGCGCCCCGGAGCCGTAAACCCAGGCCCCAGACGCATCCTTTAGTTTAACCTATTTTTTTCTGCCCGTCAAGGATATGATAGCCAATATCCCGGCGAAAGTGCATTTTTTCAAAGGAAACAGGCTCCGCCGCCTGATAGGCCCTGTCCACCGCCTGGCGCAGGGTGGGGGCTACGGCGGTGACACCCAGCACCCGGCCACCATTGGTGAGGAATTTTCCGTCCTGCTTTTTGGTGCCCGCATGGAACACCAGGGCGTTTTCCACCTGGTCAAGGCCGGTGATTTCCTTGCCCTTTTCGTAGGCCAGAGGATAGCCCCCGGAGGCCAGCACCAGGCAGCAGCTGGCGGCGTTTTTGAATTTTACCTCCACCTGGTCAAGGGTGCCCCGGACGCAGGCCAGGAGAATGTCCAGAAGCTCCGTTTCCAGTAGGCTCAGCACCGCCTGACACTCCGGGTCCCCGAACCGGGCGTTGTACTCCACCACCTTGGGGCCCTGGGGGGTGAGCATCATGCCGAAGTAAATGACCCCCTGAAAGGTGCGGCCCAGGTCGTTGAGGGCCTGAACGGTGGGGAGAAAAATGGCGTCCATACAGGTCTTTGCCAGCTGGGGGGTGTAGTTGGGGCAGGGGGAAATGGCACCCATGCCCCCGGTGTTGGGGCCCCGGTCTCCGTCATAGGCCCGCTTGTGGTCCTGGGAGGAGGGCATAGGCAGAATGGTTTTCCCATCGGTAAAGGCCAAAACCGTCACCTCCGGGCCGGTCATGCACTCCTCAATGACCACCCTGGCCCCGGCCTCGCCGAAGGTTTTGTTTTCCATCATGCTGATAACGGCATCCTTTGCCTCCTCCACCGTCTGGGCCACCACGACCCCCTTGCCCAGGGCCAGGCCGTCACACTTGACCACAATGGGGGCACCCTGGGCCTCCACATAGGAAAGGGCGGCATCCTTGTCGGTAAAGATTTCATAGCTTGCCGTAGGGATATGATATTTCTTCATCAGCTCCTTGGAGAAGGCCTTGCTGCCCTCGATGATGGCGGCGTTGGCCCTGGGGCCGAAGGCGGGAATGCCCGCCGCCTCCAAAGCGTCCACCATGCCCATGGCCAGAGGGTCGTCCGGGGCCACCACCACCAGGTCGATTTGATGTTCCCCCGCCCAGGAAACCATGGCGGGAATGTCTGTGGCCTTTATGTCCACGCACCGGGCGATTTCCCCAATGCCCCCGTTCCCCGGGGCGCAGTAAAGCTCCGTAATCCTGGGGCTTTTCCGGAGGGCCCAGCAGATGGCGTGCTCCCGTCCGCCGGAGCCTACGACCAATACTTTCATCCTGATACTTCCTTTCCCGGGAAATTAGTGATGGAACAGCCGGCTGCCGGTAAAGCACAGCACCATGCCGTATTTGTCGCAGGCGGCAATCACGTTGTCGTCCCGGATGGAGCCGCCCGGCTCGGCAATGTAGCTGACCCCGGACTTCCGGGCCCGCTCCACGTTGTCCCCAAAGGGGAAGAAGGCGTCGGAGCCGCAGGACACCCCGGACTGGGTGGCGATCCACTCCTTTTTCTCCCGGGCGGTCAGCACCGGGGGCTTGACCTGGAAGGTGTTCTGCCAGACCCCCTCCGCCAAAATGTCCTCATACTCCTCGGAGGTGTAAACGTCAATGGCGTTGTCCCGGTCAGGCCGGCGGATGCCCTCCACAAACCGGAGGCCCAGCACCTTGGGATGCTGCCGCAGAAGCCAGTTGTCCGCCTTGCTGCCGGCCAGACGGGTGCAGTGGATCCGGCTCTGCTGGCCCGCCCCGACCCCGATGGTCTGGCCGTTTTTCACATAGCACACGGAGTTGGACTGGGTGTATTTCAGGGTGATAAGGGCCGTGACCAGGTCGATTTTGCCGTTTTCCGGCAGGTCTTTGTTTTGGGAAACCATGTTGGAAAGGGATTCCCTGGTGATTGTCAGGTCGTTCCGGCCCTGCTCAAAGGTGACGCCGTAAATCCGCCGCCGCTCCAGAGGGTCGGGGACATAGTCCGGGTCGATCTGAATCACGTTGTAGCCGCCCTTTTTCTTGGTTTTGAGGATTTCCAGGGCCTCCGGGGTATAGCCCGGGGCGATGATTCCATCGGAGACCTCCCCCTTCAAATAGCCGGCGGTGGCGGCATCGCACACATCCGACAGGGCGGCCCAGTCTCCGTAGGAGCAGAGCCGGTCAGCCCCTCTGGCCCGGATATAGGCGCAGGCCAAGGGGGTCAGCTCCTGATTTTCCTCCACGAAATAAATCTGCCGTTCCACCGGGGACAGGGGCAGGCCCACGGCGGCCCCCGCCGGGGAGACGTGCTTAAAGCTGGCGGCGGCAGGCAGACCTGTGGCCTCCTTCAGCTCCTTGACCAGCTGATAGCTGTTAAAGGCGTCCATAAAGTTGATGTACCCGGGGCGGCCATTGAGGACGGTGACAGGCAGGTCGCCGCCGTTTTCCATCCACAGCCGGGAGGGCTTTTGGTTGGGGTTACAGCCGTATTTCAGGGCAAGCTCTTTCATGAAAAAACCTCCTGGACATTTTTGTTGACGATTCTGTCGGTGCATTCCCCGGTTTCCAGGGAGATATACCGGACGAACAGGGACACCCGATTGTCCGGGTTCAGGCTGTCCCACAGCTCCCGGGCCAGGGAATCCGCATCCGGGGCGGTAATGGACACCCGGCGAGGCTCCCCCTCAAAGGCGGGCAGAGGCTCCAGGTTGTCCTGGTAGGTATGAATCAGCCGACCCTCTCCCGGCTGGGGGTTGTCATAGCCGAAGAAGAACCGGAGATTGCAGTCAGGATTCCCCTCGGCACTCTTCAAAATAGACAAAGCGAAAGAGCCGTTTTTGTGCAAAAGACCGGAAATTCTCGGGGTATAGTTGGGTCCGTCCGGCTCAAAGCACCGGGCCTTCAGGGCCTGCGCAAAGGTGAGGCCGGAGAGGATGCCGTCCCGGAGGGTGTCGGTCTGGTCTCCGTTGGTGACGATGGTGTCGCCGGTTTGTTCCACATACCGGACGGGATGGTAGATAATCAGGCTGGGGTCGGCCATTTTTCCCGGGTCGTGGGCCTGGGTACGGACGCCCTTGTCCTCCGCCACCGGCACAAAGACCCGGTTGCGGCTGTTGACGCTGCGGCCCATGATGAAGTATGCCAAAACGGCATACCGGTTGTCCCCGCTGCGGCCCAGCAGGATGCCCCGGCCCGGGTAGGGACGCTCCCACAGGTAGCGGCTGATGTCGATGCACTTCATAAGCATTCTCCTTTTCATTGGCCGGACAGGCAGCAAAAAAGCCGCACTCGTCCCAGGCCAGGTGCCCAGACGGTCGGCATACTAGGGTCATACTCCATGTGGTTTTTTCCACTTCCGTCAGTTGTATGACCAAGGCTATCATACAATACCCCGGGGGCCTTTGTCAAGGGCAAATCCATGCAGGAAGGGAAAGGGAGTCTGCAAATACTGTCCGCCGGTAGTGGACACACAAAAGCAGGCATGGCATAGGGCGCATGGGTCAGACCTATGTTCGTCCCACGTTCGACATATGTCATGCAGATGTCAGCCATATGTTCGACCCACGTTCGACATACGTTAGACATGGTTCGGCCTAAAGAGAAAGAGAAAGCGTGTGGCGGCTTCGCCGCCACTTCATGCCCATGGACGCCCATGGACGCTCGCCCGCCCCCAAGGGGGAGAGATTTTTGTTTTCTCCCTCATCCGCCCCTTCGGGGCACCTTCCCCCAGGGGGAAGGTCTTGGTTCCGACCAAAAATGGGGGCCCCGGCGAAGCCCAGCGAAGCGGGTTCGCTGGGGAGAGGAGGAGCAAGGAAACGCCGGGAGGGCGACCAGGGGGAGCCCGAACCAAAGTGGACTTTGCTCCGACGTGGGACAAAAGCGGGACAAAAACGGGATGAATTCTACTTTTCCCTGTGGTATACTGGTAGCATCAAGGCCCCTGGGTATGGGGAACCCAAGGGCCTTGCCGGGAAAAATGGCTTTGCGGGGACGGCAAAAGCGGGAGAAAGGCGGCAGAGGGGAGCCTGCCGAAATCCTCATCCGTCTTGCCCTCCGGGCAATCCACCTCCCCCCAGGGGGAAGGTTATGGGAGAGGCGGCAAAAGCGGGAGAAAGGCAAAATCAGTTTCAGCCCCCGGCCCCTACACCCCGCACTCCCGGGCCAGGGCCTGAAACCGGGGCAGGGCACGGAGGATGGTTTCATGGCTGACACAGTAGGCGATACGCACATAGCCGGGGCAGGCGAAGCTGCTGCCGGGCACCAGGAGCAGGTGATATTCCCTGGCCCGCCGGACAAACTCCTCCTCGGGGACGGGCGTTTTCACGAACAGGTAAAAGGCCCCCTGGGGCTTGACGCACTGAAAGCCGCAGTCCACCAGCCCCCGGTACAGGGCCTCCCGGTTTCGGTTATAGGCGGCCAGGTCGGTTTGCGCCTCCAGGCATTTGGCCACCACCCGCTGCATCAGGGACGGGGCGTTGACAAAGCCGGACACCCGGGTGGCGATGCCCGCCGCCTGGTAAATCAACGCATAGTCCGCACACTCCCGGGGAATCACCAGATAGCCGATGCGCTCTCCCGGCAGGGACAGAGACTTTGACCAGCTATAGCCCACAATGGTGTTGGCGTAGTACCGGGTCAGGTAGGGAACCTCCACCCCGTCATAGGCCAATTCCCGATAGGGCTCATCGGAAATCAGGTAGATGGTGGTGCCAAGCTCCCGCTGCTTTTCCCGCAGAATCCGGCCCAGCTCCCTACAGGTCTCCCGGGAGTAGACCACCCCGGTGGGGTTGTTGGGATTGTTGACGATTACCGCCTTGGTTTTCTCCGTGATTTTCTCCGCAAATTCCCGAAGGTTTGGCTGGAAGGTCTGGGTGTCGGGGGAAACCACCTCCAAAACTCCGTCATAGTTTGCCACATAGTTCCCGTACTCGGTGAAGTAGGGGGCAAAGGTCAGCACCTGGTCGCCCGGGTTCAGCAGGGTTTTGAGAATCACATTTAATCCTCCGGCGGCCCCTGCGGTCATGATGATGTTGTCGGCGGTAAAGTCCGTGTCAAACCGCCGGTTGAGATGCTCCGCCACCGCCTGGCGCACGTCCTCAAAGCCCACGTTGGACATATAGCCGTGTACCGTCAGAGAATCCTCCTCCGCAAGGATTTCCGAAATGGCCTCCTTCACCGCCGCCGGGGCGGGAACGGAGGGGTTTCCCAGGCTGAAATCAAAGACGTTCTCCGCCCCGTATTCCCGGGCCATCTGGCGGCCCTCCTCAAACATGGCCCGAATCACCGAATTGTTCCGGGCCAGACGCTGCATTTTTTCCGAAATCATGTTGTTCTCTCCTTGCTTTTTGTCCTGTCAGCCATGGGTGCTGCGGCCCCACTGACGGGCCAGCTCCACGGCGGTGTGCCATCGGCCCAGCAGTGCCTTACGGTGGGCCTCCTCCATCCGGGGCAGAAACACCCGGTCTGTCTGCTGGAGCCGGGACAGCTCCTCCGTGCCGCTCCAGACCCCGGTGGCCAGGCCCGCCAAATAGGCGGCACCGGCGGCGGTGGTCTCCACCATCACCGGGCGAATCACCGGCAGATTCAGCAGGTGGGACTGGAACTGCATCATGAAATCGCTGACGCTGGCCCCGCCGTCCACCCGCAGCTCCCGCATTTTGGTGGCGGATTCCAGGTGCATGGTGTCCACCAGGTCGGATACCTCATAGGCGATGGCCTCCAGCACCGCCCGGCACAGATGGGCCTTTCCCGTGCCCCGGGTCAGGCCGAAAAAGCTGCCCCGGGCGTCCACGTCCCAGTAGGGGGCCCCCAGGCCGGTAAAGGCCGGGACAAAGTACACCCCGTCATTGCCGGATAGACCCTCGGCCTGTATATCGCACTCATGGGCGGCGGCAATCACATGGCACTCGTCCCGAAGCCACTGAATGGCGGAGCCTGCGTGAAAGGCGCTGCCCTCCAGGGCGTAGGAGGTTTTCCCCTCCAGGCTCCAGGCCACGGAGGTCAAAAGCCCCTGGTGGGAGCGGACGCTCTGGGCCCCGGTATTGAGCAGGGTGAAGCAGCCGGTGCCGTAGGTGTTCTTGGCCTGACCGGGGGCAAAGCAGCACTGGCCGAACAGGGCCGCCGCCTGGTCGCCTGCGGAGCCTGCAACGGGAATCCCCGCCAGGGCCTCCAGTCCGTGAAGCCCCCGGGCCACTCTGCCGTAGACCATGGAGGAGGGGACAGGCTCCGGCAGCATTGCCATGGGAATGTTCAAAAGCCTGCACAGCTCCCTGTCCCAGCACAGCCGGTCAATGTCAAAGAGCATGGTGCGGGAGGCGTTGGAGTAGTCGGTCACATGGGCCTTGCCCCCGGTCAGGTTCCAGATCAGCCAGCTGTCCACGTTCCCGAACAGCAGCTCTCCCTTTTCCGCCCGAGCCTGGAGGGCGGGATCCTGGTCCAGCAGCCAGCGGATTTTCGTGCCGGAGAAATAGGGGTCAATGAGCAGGCCGGTTTTCTCCAGCACCAGGGGAGCGGCCCCCTGGGCCCGGAGCCGGTCACACAGGCCGGCGGTGCGGCGGCACTGCCAGACAATGGCGTTGGAAACGGGCTTGCCGGTGGTTTTGTCCCAGAGGATGGTGGTTTCCCGCTGATTGGTGATGCCGATGGCGGCAATGTCCGTGGGGCTCAGGCCGCTTTTTTCAAAGACCTCCGCCAGGGCCAAAAGCTCTGTGGACAAAATCTCCATAGGGTCATGCTCCACCCAGCCCGGGTTGGGGTAGTGCTGGGTGATGGGATATTGGGCCTTGGCCACAATGCCCCCCTGCTTGTCAAATAAAATGGCCCGGGATGAGGTGGTTCCCTGGTCCACCGCCAGCACATAGCCGTTCATGTCATCGCTCCCTTTCCGATTCTTTTCCTATAGTTTCCTCCAAATGGCCCGGATTGTCAATACGCTTTATGAATGATTTCGGTGTCTAAGAGCAAAATCCGGGTTGTATCTTCACAATAATCTGCTATAATAATACAATCTTGTGCTCCCGGGACAAGCCCCGGGAAGAAGCGGAGTGAATACCATGAAAAATACCCTGCGCCGGGAAAGCCTGAAACGGGTTTTGCCCAGAATCGTCCTGTGCGGCCTGCTGGCCCTGATTCTTCTGGGGGTCAGCGGCGGCGGACTGATAAAAAGCCTGGCCGGTGCCACCCACCTGTCGGAGCTGCCTGAGGAGGAGCTGGAGGGGAAATACGTCTCCTTTGACGCCAGCCAGGTGATTGTGGCCTTTGCCAACCTGACCTCCAGCAATTCCGATGGAGACAGCAAAACCCTGAAAACCTACTATCTTCTGCCCTATGGGGATTCCTACCTGGCGGTCATGGACAAGGGAGACGCCCACGAGAGCCTGATGGAGCGGGCCATGGAGCAGAGCCATGAATATTACCTGGGGGATTTGGACGCCCTGACCGGCCTGGGCGACCTGTCCGGCACGGTGGGGGCCCTGGAGGAGGATATGCTGGACTACATGACCGACTGCATTGACAACTATCAGCTCCCCGGCTATCAGGAGGGGGGCGACAGCAGCGCCCTGATTCTGCCCTATCAGGTGAACCTGGACTATGTAGGGCTCCTGAAAAAGCCTGTGGCCCTGACCCTGGGGGCTGTCGGCGTGGTATTTCTTCTGCTGGCCCTTGTGCAGCTGGCGGTGGTCATGGCCGGGTGCTATCAGAAAAAGGCTCTGGCCGTCACCGGGGAGGCGGAGGAGGCGTTCCAAAACGCCGAGCAAATCGAGCGGGTGCGGGTGGGCCGGTATCTTTGGTACACCAAGGGCCCGGGGAGCCGTGCCCTGCCGGTGGAGAGCCTGGTGTGGGGCTACGCCCTGCCGGAGCCCCTGGTGGTGAGCAAATACCGCTGGCCCGTGGCCCTGTATAACCGGGAGCAGGAGCTTTTGCAGGTGAGCTTTATGGAGCAGGCCCACTGCCAGGACTTTCTGAAGGCCATCGCCGCCCAGGGTCATCCCTTCGTCTCCGGCTACACCAGTGAGCTTTCCCGCCGGTTCCAGGAGGATTTTGAGGGCTTTCTCCGGGAGGCGGAGGGAGGTGCCCAATGAAATTCACCAAAATGCAGGGCCTGGGCAACGACTATGTGTACGTCAACTGCCTGGAGGAGGAGATCACCGATGGGCCGGGCGTCGCCCGTCTGGTCTCCCGGCGGCACTTCGGCATCGGCTCCGACGGCCTGATTTTGATTTGCCCCTCGGATAAGGCGGACTTTCGGATGGTCATGTACAACGCCGACGGCTCCCGGGCCCAGATGTGCGGCAACGGCATCCGCTGTGTGGGGAAATACGTCCATGACCGGGGCCTGACGGACAAGGAGACCCTTACGGTGGAGACCCTGGCAGGCATTAAGACCCTTTCCCTCCAGGTGGTCAACGGCGTGACCCGGGCCGTCACCGTGGACATGGGAGAGCCGGTGCTGGCCCCGGAGCAGGTTCCCGTTCGCTGTGAGGGCCGGGCCATGGTGGACAGCCCTCTGACGGTGCTGGGCCAAACCTACCGTCTCACCGCCCTGTCCATGGGCAATCCCCACGGGGTGGTGTTCCTGCCGGAGATAGAAAATCTGGACCTGCGCAAAATCGGCCCCGCCTTTGAGCACCACGAAATCTTCCCCCAGCGGGTGAACACGGAGTTTGTGGCCGTGGAATCGCCCACCCTCCTTCGGATGCGGGTCTGGGAGCGAGGCTCCGGGGAGACCATGGCCTGCGGCACCGGGGCCTGCGCCGTGCTGGTGGCGGCCTGTCTGACGGGAAGGGCCGGCCCACAGGCCACCGTCCGCCTCCTGGGAGGCAACCTGGAAATCTCCTGGGAGGAGAAAACCAACCATGTGCTCATGACCGGCCCGGCGGAGTTCGTCTTTGACGGAGAAATCCAGGTGGGGTAGGG
>CAVJIP010000156.1:0-3647 GCA_963649625.1 Bacteroidaceae bacterium | reverse complement strand
CAAGACGTGTCCCCAAGCGTGGCTTCAACAACATCTTTGCCAAGCCTCTGACCAACGTGAACGTCTCCGTGCTGGAGCGTTTTGAGGACGGTGCCGAGATCACCGCCCAGACCCTCATTGAAAAGGGCATTCTTTCTGAGTGCAAAAACGGCCTGAAGGTGCTGGGCAGCGGAAGCCTCACCAAGAAGGTTACGGTTAAGGCGGCTGCATTCTCTGAATCTGCCAAGGAAAAGATCGAACAGGCGGGTGGAAAGGCCGAGGTGATCTAAGTGGCCGAGACGCTTCAGACCCTCAAGGGTGCCTGGAAGGCCCCTGAGCTTCGTAAGAAGATCCTGTTCACCCTGTTCATCCTGCTGATTTATCGGTTCGGCAATGCAGTTCCCGTTCCCTATGTCAACTGGGAGGCTCTCCAGAGCCTCTTTGACGAGGGCGGCTCCCTGGCCAATACGGTGCTTGCACTGTACAACGCCATGAGCGGCAGTGCCTTCTCCCGGGCAACGGTGTTTGCCCTGTCCATCAACCCCTATATCAACAGCTCCATTATTATGCAGCTGCTGTGCATCGGCATCCCCGCTTTGGAGCGCCTCTCCAAGGACGGCGGGGAGGAGGGCCGGAAGAAGATCGCCAGCATCACCCGCTATGTGACCGTGCTTCTGGCTCTGCTCATGGGCTTTGCCTACTACGTTATGCTCCGCAACTACAATATGCTGACCCAGAGCGGATTTACCACCGGGCTGGTCATTGTATTGACCTTCACCGCCGGCTCCGCCTTCATTATGTGGCTGGGGGAGCAGATCACCGAGTTCGGCATCGGAAACGGTATCTCCATTATCCTGTTTGCCTCCATCATCTCCCGGATTCCCTCCATTGTGGGCTCTGCCATCACCAATCTCCAGGGTGGTGCCCAGAGCATCTTCGGAGATTTGGGAATCCTGGTGCTGGCCCTGGCTCTGGTGGTGGTGATCGTCTTTGTCAACGAGGCCGAGCGCCGTATCCCCATCCAGTACGCCAAGCAGATGCGTGGCCGCAAAATGTACGGTGGACAGAGTACCTTCCTGCCCATCAAGGTGAATATGTCCGGCGTTATGCCCATCATCTTCGCCCAGTCCATCGCCTCTCTCCCTGCTACCATCCTGACCTTCGTCAACACCAGCGGCAGCGGCAAGGTGATGAAGTTCTTCCTGAACATCACCGACACCAGAGGCGTGATTTACGCCGTTGTGTACTTCCTGCTCATCATTGGCTTCGGCTATTTCTATGCGGCAGTTCAGTACAATCCCATTGAGATTGCCAACAATCTCAAGAAGAACGGCGGCTTTATCCCCGGCTTCCGTGCAGGTCGGCCCACCGCTGAATTTATTCAGAAGGTGATTCACAAAATCGTGCTCTTTGGCTCCCTGTACTTGGGTGTCATCGCAATTCTGCCCATTATCATCTCCAATATCTCCGGCTATTCCAGCCTGGCCATTGGCGGCACCTCCGTTATCATTGTGGTAGGCGTTGCCCTGGAGACCATGCGTGCCCTGGAGGCCCAGATGATGATGCGGAATTACAAGGGCTTTCTTGACTGATTAGAGGAGGAAACGTAAATGAACGTGATTCTTCTTGGCGCACCCGGTGCGGGCAAGGGCACCCAGGCTGAGATCATCAGCGCAAAGCTGGGCATTCCCACCATCTCCACCGGAAACATCCTGCGTGAGGCAGTCAAAAATGGTACGGAGATCGGCCTGAAGGCAAAGTCCTATATGGATGCCGGCAAGCTGGTTCCCGATGAGGTCATTGTTGGCATCGTCAAGGAGCGTGTTGCCCAGGAGGACTGCAAGGACGGTTTCATTCTGGACGGTATGCCCCGGACCATTCCTCAGGCAGAAGCCCTGGTAAAGCAGGACGTTAAGATCGACAAGGTCGTGTCCATGGAGATTGCCGATGAGGTGATTGAAATGCGCATGACCGGGCGGCGTGTCTGCGTCAAGTGCGGGGCCAGCTATCATGTGGAGGCCAACCCCTCAAAGGTGGAGGGCGTCTGCGACAGCTGCGGCTCCCAGCTGATTATCCGCAAGGACGATGCGCCGGAGACAGTCAAAAGCCGACTGGAGGTGTTCCACCAGGAGACCGAGCCTCTGAAGGCCTTCTATGAGGACATGGGGATTCTCACCCAGGTGGAGGCCAATCAGCCCATCGAGAATGCTACTAAGGACATCCTGGCAGCATTGGAGAACTGACTATGATCTCAATCAAAACAGAGCATGAGATCGAAATTATGCGTAAGGCCGGTAAAATCACCGCCCAGGCCCGAAAGCTGGCCGGAGAGATGATTCGTCCCGGTATCACAACGCAGGAAATCGACAAAGCAATTCACAGCTACATCGTGTCCCAGGGAGCGAAGCCCTCGTTCCTTGGGTACGGTGGATTCCCCGGCAGCGCCTGCATTTCCATCAATGACGTGGTGATCCACGGCATCCCCGGAAAGCAGGTCATCCATGAGGGCGACATTGTCAGCGTGGATGTGGGGGCCTATTGGGGCGGCTTCCATGGGGACTGCGCCGCCACATTCATCTGTGGAAAGACCGATGAGGTCTCCCAAAAGCTGGTGGATGTGACCCGGCAGAGCTTCTATGAGGGCATTAAGTTTGCCAAGCGTGGTTTCCGCATCTCCGACATCTCCCATGCGGTTCAGACCTATGTGGAGGCCAACGGCTTCTCCGTAGTCCGGAGCTTTGTGGGACACGGCGTGGGAGAAAAGCTCCATGAGGAACCCGAGGTGCCGAACTATGGCCGGCCCGGCCGTGGTCCCCGGCTGATTCCCGGCATGGTGATCGCCGTGGAGCCTATGGTAAACGTCGGCTCCTTTGAGGTACACGTTATGCCGGATCGCTGGACCACCAAAACCGTGGACGGCACCCGTGCGGCGCACTATGAAAATACTGTGCTCATTACCGACGGCGAGCCGGAAATTCTCACCGTCACCGAGGGGCAGGGAAGTGAATATCTCTAAGTCGGATATTGTTGTTTCACTGGCCGGCCGGGACAAGGGGCGACTCCTCTTTGTCCTGGACACAGACGGGCTCTATGCCACTGTGGCAGACGGCAAGGTCAGAAAGCTGGAAAATCCCAAACGGAAGAAGCTGAAGCATCTCCGGCTGGCCGCTCGGACTGATTCTAACGTCGCCGTAAAGCTCAGAGCAGGCGACGTAGTACTCAACAGCGAGTTACGCAGGGATTTGGCCATGTTTGGCCATAAATTCAACAGTCAGAACCAAGGAGGCTGAATAATCTTGGCAAAAGACGACGTAATTGAGCTTGAGGGCGTCGTGGTAGACGCACTGCCGAATGCGATGTTTTCCGTGGACATCGGAAAGGGTCACACCATTCTGGCGCATATTTCCGGCAAGCTCCGGATGAACTTTATTAAGATCCTTCCGGGGGATAAGGTCACGGTTCAGATGTCACCCTATGACCTGACCCGGGGCCGCATCACCTGGAGAAGCAAGTGAGAGACACGTTCTCAATATGGAGGTTAGCAGTATGAAAGTAAGACCGTCCGTAAAGCCCATGTGCGAGAAATGCAAGGTCATTAAGCGCAAGGGCCGCGTTATGGTGATTTGTGAAAATCCCAAGCATAAGCAGAGACAGGGTTAAGAAAAGGA
>CAVJIP010000155.1:0-10156 GCA_963649625.1 Bacteroidaceae bacterium | reverse complement strand
ACCATCAGAAGAACGCCTGGGTCAACCTGACCCAGCAGCTGTCGCTGCCCAAAACCGGCATCCAGTCCTATCCCCTGCTCACCGAGGATTGGCTCTGTGTGAGTACCGGTCAGCAGGTGTACTGCTACCGTCTCACAGATATTCCGCTTACACCATTGGATGCAGACTAACAGGAACCCCCGGCAGAGTTGGTGCTCTGCCGGGGGTGTTTTATGGAGATGTTTGTGGGTGTATGTAAGAAGGGTGAGATGGAGAGGCTATTTTAGTGAAATACGCCTTCGGCGTGTGAAATAATGTCGTTCCGGCATTGTGAAATTTGATTCTGGCGAATCAAGTGAAATGAAATAAATCCACCCACGCCCGCAGGCATTTCACATGCGCCAGCATATTTCACATGCGCCAGCATATTTCACAAATCCGAAGGATTTATTTCGTTGCCAGAAAAAGAGCACCTACTTTCGTAGGTGCTCTTTTTCTGGCAGGGGATGAGGGATTCGAACCCCCGAAAACGGAGTCAGAGTCCGGTGTGTTACCGTTACACTAATCCCCTATGCTCATGCGCTTTGCTTCAAAACGCATGACTTATTATACCTGAAAAAACGGAAAAGTCAAGAACTATTTTTGAAAAACCGAAACTTTTTTGCTGGGTCAGGGCTCGTAGTCAAACTCAAAATCATAGATGCTGACGGTATCGCCCTTTTGGATGCCCATCTCCTCCAGTCGTTCAAACAAGCCGCACTTCCGCAGCTGCCGGTCAAAATACATCCGGGATTCGTAGTCGTCAAAGTTGATGTCTGCGATCAGCCGCTCCATCCAAGGGGCGGAAATCAGCCAAAGGCCGTCCTGCTCCTGAATGGTCAGCTCCTCTGCGCTGCCTGCCTGGGCCAGGGGCTTGACGTATTCCGGCTCGTAGACCGTGATAGGCGGAAGCTCCCGGAGGCGGTCATAGATAATGCGCATCAGCTCCTGGGTGCCTCGGTGGGTCGCAGCGGACATCTCATAAAGGGGCAGCCCCAGAGAGGCCGTGTAATCTCGCAGTCGGGTCAAATTGTCAGGCTCCTGAAGAATATCCACCTTGTTGGCCACCACAATCATAGGGCGGCTGGCCAGGTCAGGGGAGTACTGCTTCAGCTCCTTGCCAATGGTGATAAAGTCCTCCACAGGGTCCCGGCCCTCGCTGCCGGACACGTCCACCACATGGACTACCAAACGGCAGCGGTCAATGTGCCGGAGAAAATCATGGCCCAGCCCTACGCCCTCGGAGGCCCCTTCAATAATGCCGGGAATGTCGGCCATGACGAAGCTCTCGCCTTCACCCAGGTAGACCACCCCCAGGTTGGGAAACAGGGTGGTAAAATGGTAGTTGGCAATCTTGGGATGAGCACCGGATACCACGGACAGCAGAGTGGATTTGCCCACATTGGGAAAGCCCACCAGGCCCACATCGGCCAGGAGCTTCAGCTCCAGCTCCACCTCATGGCTCTCGCCGGGCAGGCCGGATTTAGCGAATCGGGGTGCCTGACGGGTGGGGGTGGCAAAGTGTTGGTTGCCCCAGCCGCCTCGTCCCCCCTTTGCCAGAACATAATCCTCTTTGGAGGACATATCCTGCATGACCTCGCCGGTCTCTGCGTCCCGAACCACCGTACCCAGGGGAACCTGAATGATCAGATTCTGCCCGTTGCGGCCCTTCATATTGCTTCCCGCACCGTTTCCGCCAGGCTCTGCGGCGTATTTCCGCTTATAGCGGAAGTCCATTAGGGTGGTCATGCCGGTATCGACCCGGAGAACAACGCTGCCCCCGTGGCCTCCGTCACCCCCGTCCGGGCCTCCTGCGGCGATATATTTCTCCCGGCGGAAGGACATACAGCCGTTGCCGCCGTGACCCGCCTGGACAAAGATTCGTACCATATCTACAAACTGTGCCATAAAACGTTCTCCTTTGTATAGATTCACGACGCAGGGGTGAAAAGGAGGGTGCTCTACAGCACCCTCCTTATGTCAGCAAATTACTGCTCCTGAGCCTCGTACACGGAGACCTGCTTGCGATCCCGGCCCAGACGCTCAAACCGAACCACGCCGTCCACACGAGCGTAGATGGTATCATCGCTGCCAATGCCTACGCCCTTGCCGGGGTGGATGTGAGTGCCTCTCTGGCGCACCAGAATGTTGCCGGCCTCAACGTGCTGGCCGTCGGCCCGCTTCACGCCCAGGCGCTTGGACTCGGAGTCACGGCCGTTCTTGGTGGAGCCGCCGCCCTTATGGTGCGCAAAAAACTGAATGCCAATCTTAAGCATAATTTACACCTCCAAAACCGTTAGATGGTTGGGATTCTCTTGGGAAAGCTCACGCATATACAGGAGCAGACCCTGTAAGACCTGCTCACCGCCGGAATGGCCGACAGGAAGCGTAAGCCTGATCTCAGCGGTATGCTCCTTCACGGAAACCGCTGCACCGGCCCGGAGCGCATCATTGATAATGCATTCCGCAAGGCGAACCGCAGAGGTGACGGCGGCACAGACAATGTCCTGGCCGACCTCGTTGGACCCGCTGTGTCCCTGGCAGGAAAATCCCGTGAGCCTGCCATGGGAGCGATAAAACCGGATCGTAGTCATCAGTGCTGGATTTTCTCGATCTGAACCGCAGTATAGGGCTGACGATGGCCCTTTTTGGAAGCGGAGCCCTTCTTGGGACGATACTTAAACACGGTGATCTTCCTGCCCTTGCCGTTCCGGACGACCTTAGCCTCCACCTTGGCCCCCTCAATAGCGGGGGTACCGAACTGGCTGTTCTCACCGTCGATAATAGCCAGAACCTGGTCAAAAACCACGGACTCACCGGCCTCGGCGTTTAGCTTTTCCATGTAGACCAGCTGACCCTCAGAGACGGTGTACTGCTTGCCACAAGTTTTAATGATTGCCTGCATGTGCGCTGCACCTGCCTTTATGATAGACTCGCTCTGGAGGCGACACCCGAAAAAGGGCGCAGCTTAAAAAGCCTCTTTGATGCGGCGTAGTGATTATATCATCAAAAGGCCATGGCTGTCAAGGAAAAAATGCGATTTTTGCAACTATTCGTAATCCTCGTCGCCGAAAAAGTCATCGCAGCCGTCCCCCATATATTCTCCCACCCGAACCCGCCGGGACAGCTTCATGTCCTCCACGGCCCGGTGGATCAGTTCCTTGGTTTCCCGGGGATCCTTGACATTCCTTAGCTCCAGGGCAGGGGTGCTTTTGTCAGAGGACAGGATGGAGATGGTTCCCACCCCAAAGATACGCTGCCCCAGGGAAATTTTGAGAGAGATGTCCCGGACACGATAGAGCAGAATCTCCTCACAGCGGGTGGTGAGCAGCCCGGTCTCCAGAAACAGCCGGTCATCGCTGAGGGCGTAGCGGGTGAAGGACAGGGGCATTCCAAAATGACGCTTCCGATCCTGCCAGAGATATTCAAGGTTTGTCATAATCATGTTCCTCCTTAGATAATGGGTGAAAAGAGCCGGGCCCACAGGGAATCCGGAGTGCGGAGACAATCAGATAAACCAGCAGCAGCCCAAGAATGGCGGCCACCAGCTCGTTGGATAAAATGCCCATTCCTCCAAACAGATAGGAGCAATAGGCCAGGAAACCGCTCCCCAGCTGAATCATCGCCACAGGAAGCCGCCGGGGATAGTGCACCACATAGAGAATGGACAGGATTTCCGCCAGGTAAAAATATCGCTCGTGCATTTTGGGCAACAGCCAAGGGATTGCCAGGGAGAAGATGTAGCCCAGCACCACCAGGTCGGCAGAGGAGGGGAATGGGTATCGCCGCAGAAAGCCATAAATCAGCAGCAGCACCACAATCCCGGCCAGCAGCACCGGCATGGGGGCCAAATCGCCATAGAAGCTGTTGGGAATCAGGGACCAGAAGGATGGGGCGTTCAGGCTGAGATAGGGGTAGGCATTGGTCTGGTTGACATAAATTCCAAAGGTGTCGGAAAAGCTCCGCCCAGCCACCAGGGCCGGGAGCATTGTGCCAAGGAAAGTGGCCGGAAAAACCAACAGATGCAGGGGACGGAGGTATTCTCCCACCAGCAGAAAAAGCACAATGGGCAGTAGGAAAATCGCCTGGAGCTTAAAGGAAAAGGCACAGGCAAACAGAGCCATAGAGAGGATAGGACGTTTCTGAAGGCCATAGTACAGCCCCCAAAGGGACAGGGCAGCATAGATACCGTCGCACTGACCCCAATAGCCGCTATTCAGAAAGACGGTGGGTGCCAGCAGCACCCCAAAGAAGGCCATCAGCAGAAGAAGGGGCCGCTCCGTCAGGAGCCGGGCCAGCCTTAATACCCCCAGAGCCAGGAAAAGGTCTGCCAGCACCGAGGCCAGCTTGATCCAGTAAAGGTTATAGCCTGGCAGTCGGGAGATGAGCAGCAACAGATATAGGTAGGGCATATTGTAGTCGCCAATGGGGGTGGAGAGAGCCTCCGGGACGGTCATGGAGCCCATGGTGGAGAGCCACTGACTGAGGAAGGTCACATAGTCCGGGGAAATATAGTCGAAAAGACACAGCCGCAGGCATAGACAGAGATATAGCCCCACCATGGCGCAGATGGTATGGGACAAATCGGAAAACACAGGTCGGCGCATCAGCAGCAGGACACCGCCCAGCCAAAACAGAATCATGGCGACACTACAGGCCAGTGCGCCCTCCTGGGTCATGGCGGAGCCGGACATTAGGGTGGCGGTCACAATGGCCACCAAGGCGCATAATAACAGGATAATCCCGCTGAGCCGATTCCCGGTTGTATGGGTATTCAAGCGATCACCTCTTGGAATGGAGTGCGGCTCCCGTCTTGTATCCGAGAATATGGGGAGCGATTCGATAGATATTATTATAGCAGATTCTTGGAGGAATGGGAAGTGGGGAATTTTTTAATGGGGTGGGCCACAGGCGGTCTTGGCGCAGGGAAAAGATGGAAATCCCCCGCAACCTTCCCCCGTTTTTGGGGGGGAGGTGGATTGCCCCCAGGACAAGAGGGAAGAGAAAAAGAGCAAGGTGGGACAAAAGTGGGACAAAAACGGGACAAAAGTGGGACAAAAACGGGATGAAATTTCCATCCTTCCGTGATATTCTGGTAGTATCTCCTCCTAGGGCAGAGCAGAGAGAAATTTCTTCCGGGAATCCACCTGTTTTTTACGTTCTGACGGTTGAACAATCCGGGGATTTCGTGTATAATAAACCGTATATCAGTTTTTGGAAGAAATGAGGGATCGCAATGAGGAACAATTCCAGGGGCAAACGGCGGAACAGCGTAGACTGGTTCGTAGGCAGAGTTGCCCTGCTGCTCTGCGTGTTCATGTCCTTTGTATTTATGGTTTCCCTGGCCTCTACCAAGCTGCTGCCCACTAAGATCATGCTGGTGGTGGTTTTGGCCCTGGTGCTGTTGGCCCTGCTGGTGGGGCTGCTTACCTGGCGTTCCAGATACCGGGTGCGGTATGTGCTGGGTCTGGTGCTGGCGGTGCTGGTCTGTGTGGTGCTGGGCGTAGGAACCAGCTATGTGTTTGAGGGCCTGAATACCGCCAAGGAGATCACCACCGTGCGGACGGAGGTGGCGGCGATAGGAATTTATGTCCGGGCCGAGGACACCAACGACTTTGCCACCGTGGCCGGAAGCTACCGCTACGGCATCCTGGCCAATCAGGATTGGGAAAATACCGATGCGGCCATTTCCCAGATTAACCAGGAGTACGGCGTGGACATTCAGCCTACCTCCTATCAGGGTCTGCCCCAGCTTATAGATGGGTTGTTCGCCTCGGAGGTGGATGCCATTATCGTCAACAGTGCCTATATTAGCCTTTTAAGCGAGATGGAGGGCTATGAGGATGCCGCCAGCCGGCTCCGGGAGGTAAAAGTCACCCATGTGGAGCGGCAGGTAGAGGTACAGCCGGAGGAGACCCAGGTGCCGGAGGATCGGCTCCAGGGCGTTACCCAGGAGAGCGATGATAGCTCCCAAGGCATGATTTTCACCGTGTTTATCAGCGGCATCGATAGCCGCAGCGGCCTGGTGGAAAAGAGCCGCAGCGACGTGAATATTCTGGCCTCGGTGAATACTGCCACCAAGCAGGTGGTGCTGATTTCCACCCCCAGAGACTTCTACGTCCCCCTGTCCATTTCCAATGGGGCCAAGGACAAGCTGACCCACGCAGGGATCTACGGGATAAACGTATGCATGGACACTATGGCGATGCTTTACAATGTGAACGTGGACTACTATTTCCGGGTGAATTTCACCGGCTTTGAGGACATTATTGACGCCCTGGGCGGTGTGACGGTGAACTCGGAGTATTCCTTCTCCACGGACAACTACAGCTTCACCGAGGGAGCCAACGACATGGATGGAGCCAAGGCCTTGGAGTTCGTCCGGGAGCGTTACGCCTTCGCTTCCGGAGACCGGCAGCGGGGCAAGAATCAGCTGGCCCTGATCAAGGCGGTTATCAACAAGGCCATGAGCCCGGAGCTGCTGATGAATTATTCCTCTCTGATGAATGCCCTCTCCGGCAGCTTTGAAACCAGTGTTCCCTATGATACCATCAGCACCGTTGTTCGGGAGCAACTGGACAAGGGCGGAGACTGGAACGTGGTCAGCTACAGTGCAGACGGAACCGGCGATAGCCAGATTCCCTACTCCATGAGCCAGTACGCCTATGTCATGGTGCCGGACGAATCCACCGTGGAGACGGCCAAGAGCCTGATTGCCCAGGTCTATAACGGTGAGGTCGTCACCGCACCTTAAGCGATACAGAGAAGGGGATGCCCTGGGGCATCCCTTTTTCGTGGGCTTTCCACATCCTCTTTCGCTACGGCTTGCCGCCTTCCCCGGTTTTCCTCTTCCATCTTGCCCTGCGCACAATCCACCTTCCCTCCGGGGAAAGCGGACTTTGCAGCGACGAAGGGACGGGAGCGAGGAAAGAGAACAAGTGCAGGCCGGATGCGGCCTTTACCCCGCCTGCCGCTCCTCCTGGGGACGATCCTTAAAGAGCAGAGAAATGCACCAGACCCCGCACAGGCCAATTATCGTATACACGATTCGGCTCCACAGGGCTCCCTGACTGCCGAAAACCCAGGCCACCAGGTCAAATTGAAAAATCCCCACCAGGGCCCAGTTTAGCGCACCGATGATGGTCAGACTCAAGGCTGCTAAATCCATACCAAATTCCTCCTGAATCAAAATAGTTCCGTTCACAGCTAGTGTAAACGGAACCGTTTTGTTTTATTCAGCGTTTTTCTGGGCCTTGATTACCTTGAGCCGGGCAAATTCCTCCCGCTCCTTCTCCTCCAGGGCCTGGGAGATGGTGGCGATGGTTTGGTTATAGCCGGGAATCACAATGTTTTTCAGGGCGTTGGCCCGCTTCTGGGTCTTTTTGATGGTGGCCGCCAGCCGGTAAATGGTGTTTTCCATTTCGGAAAGCTCCCGGGTCAGCTCCTTGACCCGGTGGAACTTGACCAGGGCATCGTCCAGGGCAGAGTTGGTTTCCGACAGGCCGTAGCTCAGGCAAGCTCTGCCCTCTCCGGCGGACACCGTGGGAATCTCTACCCCCATAACAGACCGATAGCGGATCTCCACGGAATCGTCAATGGGCACCGCCTCCGCCACATGGATGGTTTTCCCCATGGTGATATTGGCCAGGGTCAGAGCATCGTAGGCCTGGGAAAAGGTGCTGTCGATTCGGGACTGAAGCTGCTCCGCCTGGGAAATCATCCCCATCATTTCTCTGGTGAGAATGTTCCGTTTCCGATCCATCAGCTCATAGCCGGTGGTGGCCAGCTCCAGGGAATGCTTGGTGGCAATTAAATTGCCCTTGGTGGGAAGCACCGCCAATGGCTACACCTCCTCCGGCGCATAGTGAGCGTCCAGCAACTGGTTGCTGACCCGATCCAGTTCCTCCCGGGGGAGAATGGACAGCAGCCGCCAGCCCAGGTCAAGGGTCGCATCTATGGTGCGGTTTTCGTGGATGCCCTGGGTCAGAAATTGGGACTCAAAGGCAATGCCGAATTTCAGGTAGAGCTTGTCGGTCTGGCTCAGCTCGTCCTCTCCGATGACCGAGGCCAGAGAACGGGCGTCCTGTACCTTGGAATAGGAGGCGAAAAGCTGGTTGGACACATCAGAATGGTCGGTCCGGGTATAGCCCTCTCCTATGCCGTCCTTCATCAGCCGGGACAGAGAGGGCAGCACGGAGATGGGCGGGTAAATGCCCTGCTGCTCGAGCTCCCGGTTCAGAACGATTTGCCCTTCCGTAATGTACCCGGTCAGGTCGGGGATGGGGTGGGTGATGTCGTCATTGGGCATGGTGAGAATGGGAACCTGGGTCACGGAGCCGCCCCGGCCCTTGATGATCCCTGCCCGCTCGTACAGGGAGGCCAGGTCAGAGTAAAGGTAGGAGGGAAAGCCCTTCCGGGAGGGGATTTCCCCCTTGGAGGAGGAGAACTCCCGGACGGCCTCACAGTAGGAGGTCATGTCCGTCATAATCACCAGCACATGATAGCCGTGCTGAAAGGCCAGATATTCCGCCGCCGTCAGGGCGCACCGGGGGGTGAGCATTCGCTCAATGATCGGGTCGGAGGCCAGGTTTACAAACATGACCACCCGCTGGAGGGCACCGGCCTCCTCAAAGTCCTTCTTGAAGAAGTCCGCCACATCGTTTTTTACCCCCATGGCGGCAAAGACAATGGCAAACTCTCCGTCCTGGGCGGCCACCTTGGCCTGCCGGACGATTTGGGCGGCCACGTCATTGTGCCGCATACCCGCCCCGGAGAAAATAGGGAGCTTTTGGCCTCGAATCAGGGTAGACATCCCATCAATGGCGGAGATGCCGGTGTAGATACAGCTTCGGGGATAGATGCGGGACACCGGGTTGATGGCAGAGCCGTTGATGTTCCGCCGTTCCTCCGGGAACAGCTCCCCCAGGCCGTCAATGGGCCGTCCGGCTCCGTCAAAAATCCGGCCCAGCATTTCGCAGGACAGGGCCAGCTCCATGGGCTTGCCGGTGAAATTGGTACGGGCATTTTCCAGAGAAATCCCCTTGGTGCCCTCAAAGACCTGAAGTACCGCCCGTTTCCCCTCCAGCTGGATCACCCGGCCGTAGCGCTTCTGGCCGTTTTCCAGGGTGATCTGGGCCATCTCGTCATAGCCGATGCCGGAGACACCGTCCAGGAAGATCAGGGAGCCTGCCATCTCCGACAGGCCGATATATTCCAGCTTCATTTCCTGCTCCTCCTTACTGATAGGCCGCCCCGACAGACGCAATGGCGTCGTCCACGGCCTGGTCATAGTCCCGGAACCGCTCCGGCTCCTCATTGGAAATGTCATATTTCATGCGAATGAGCCGTTCAAAGATTCCCGTGGCCTTGATTTGAGACAAGGGAATGCTCCGGCCCAGCAGACTGCGGCTGCCGTCATAGAGCCGGAAAATCACCTCCATCATGGCCTTCATTTTCTCCATAGGCACATAGGTGTCCACAGCGTGGAAGGAATTTTGCTGGAGGAAGCCCAAACGAATGACCCGGGCGATTTCAATGGTCAGCTTCTGCTCCTCCGGGAGAATGTCGGAGCCGATGAGCTTGACGATCTCATTTAGGCTTGTTTCCTCCTTCAGGGTAGCCTGAAGCCAGGCCCGAAGCCGGAGGAAGTCCTCGCCCAGGTGCTCCGTGTACCAGGGGGTCAGGTCGGTGAGATACTCCGAATAGCTCTGATTCCAGTTGATGGCGGGGAAGTGCCGGGCGTAGGCCAGGCTCCGATCCAGGGCCCAGAAGGTGCGGATAAACCGCTTGGTGTTCTGGGTCACAGGCTCGGAGAAGTCGCCGCCCTGGGGAGACACCGCCCCGATCACCGTAATGCTGCCCTCGGCCCCGCTGAGAGTGTCCATATATCCGGCCCGCTCGTAAAACTCTGCCAGCCGGGAGGACAGATAGGCCGGAAAGCCTTCCTCAGCGGGCATCTCCTCCAGACGGCCAGAGATTTCCCGCAGGGCCTCCGCCCACCGGGAGGTGGAATCCGCCATCATGGCCACATGATAGCCCATGTCCCGGTAGTATTCCGCAATGGTCATGCCGGTGTAAATAGAGGCCTCCCGGGCTGCCACCGGCATATTGGAGGTGTTTGCCAAAAGCACTGTCCGAT
>CAVJIP010000154.1:0-5144 GCA_963649625.1 Bacteroidaceae bacterium | reverse complement strand
CTGCTGCGCCTTTGCCAGCATTAGTCTGGGCCGGGGCGAAGGGGAGAACGCCAGAAAAAGCGTGGGCAATTCTGTGGTTATGGTCATTGTGGTGAGCCTGGTGCTGACGGCCCTGTACCTGGTATTTGCAGACCCGATTATTTCCATGTTCGGGGCCACCGTGAATCCGGAGACCTATCAATACGCCCAGGAATACTTCTTTTATATCACCCTGGGTATTCCACTGTATATGTTCGGCCAGGCCCTGAATCCTATTATCCGGGCGGACGGCAGCCCCAAATTCGCCGTGATTTCCACCCTGGCCGGGGCGGTGGTCAATGTGATTTTAGACCCGGTGTTTATCTTCCTGTTTCGGTGGGGGATGATGGGTGCGGCGGTGGCTACCGTGCTGGGGCAGGCCCTGACGGCGGCTCTGGCCGTGTGGTATCTAATTCACATGAAGGTCATTGGTCCCCGCAAAGGGGACTTCCGGCTGGGGAGGAGCATTTGCCGCCAAACCCTTGCCCTTGGCATGACCAGCTTCCTGTCCCAAATCTCTCTGGTGGCCGCCATGGCGGCTACCAATAATATGCTTCGGAAATACGGCGCAATGGATGAAATATTCGGGCAGGCCCAATACGCCCAGATTCCCATGGCCGTGCTGGGAATCGTGATGAAATTTTTCCAAATCATCATTTCCATTGTGGTGGGAATGTCCGCCGGATGCATCCCGGTGGTGGGCTACAATATGGGGGCCGGGAAACGGCGGCGTGTGGCGTCCCTGTTTACCTATCTGCTCCTGGCGGAGGCCGGCGTGGGCCTGATTGCACTGGTGCTGGCCGAGGGAATGCCAAGACAACTGATTTCAATTTTCGGAGCCGCCAATGAAAGCGTTTACTATACGGATTTTGCGGTACGTTCCTTCCGGGTCTATCTATGTATGATCGTCCTGGCCTGTGTCAACAAGGCCTGCTTTATCTTCCTCCAGGCCATGGGCAAGGCCGGGGCCTCCGCCGCCCTGTCTATGACCCGTGAGGTGGTCTTTGGGGTGGGATTTGCCCTGCTGCTGCCCAGGCTTCTGGGGCTGGACGGGGTGCTCTGCGCCATGCCCCTGTCCGATGTATTGACCTTTCTTATTGCCGTGGTTTTGATTGTGGGAACCTATCGGGAGCTTAGGCGGGAATAAGTCCTCCACCCGATGGTCGAAGAATCGGTGTTTACCTTTTGGGGAGACTGTGGTATACTAAGCAGGATTGTTCCACGAGAAACAAAGGCTTTTATGGAATAGCAGTATGGGAAAGGAGCATCGGGCCGATGGCCTGAGGGAATGCCTATGATTCGTCAAGCGGTGTCCCGGGATATTCCGGGCGTGGCAAAAATTTATGAGGAAATTCTGAATCAGCAGGAGCGGGGAGAGGCCAAAATCGGTTGGGTTCGTGGGGTCTATCCCACGGCACAGACCGCACAGGAGGCTCTGGATGCGGGAGAGCTGTTTGTAGACGAGGAGAACGGCAGAATCCTGGCGGCTGCGAAAATCAACCAAAGGCAGGAGGAATGCTACGCCGGAGGAAATTGGGCTTGTCCGGCGGCGGAAGGGGAGGTCATGGTGCTTCATACCCTGGTAGTCTCCCCAAGGGCGGCAGGGAAGGGCTGCGGCACTCGATTTGTGGGGTTCTATGAGCAGTACGCCCGGGAGCGGGGCTGCCGTGCCCTGCGCATGGACACCAATGAGATCAACGCCGTGGCCCGGCGGCTCTATGGCAAGCTGGGCTTTCGTGAGGTGGGAATTGTACCCTGCGCATTTAATGGGATTCCGGATGTTCACCTGGTGCTGCTGGAGAAGGTGCTGTGACAGGCCGGCAAGCACTGCGTCCCCAGACAGGGAGGGAACGGCACAATCTGCAACAGAAAAGCAGAAATTGAATCTGCGAAAATAGTTGCTTTCCCAAACAAAATCCTGTACAATAAACAGATGAAATCAACATTAGGAGGTTATCTCATGACACATCCTGAATACCCCACTCTGTTTTCTCCCCTAAAGGTGGGGAACGTGGTGTATAAAAACCGTATTTTCCAGGCTCCGGCCACGCCTCATCTTCTGCAAACGGACGAGCCCTATCCCTCGGATGCCTATCGGGCCTATTATGTGGAGAAGGCCCGGGGCGGCACCGCCTCTGTGACCATTGCCGGCCACGATATGAACTCTCTGGCCCCTTTCCGTCCCGGCTGGCACAATCTGGATCTGCGCCAGACCACCTATCATCGCTACTGGCAGAAGTGCGTGGATCAGATTCACTACTATGGGGCAAAGGCCTCCATTGAGCTGCTGGCCTTCTTCTACTCCGGCTGGACCGGCGGCGAGAAGGGCAAGGGCGAGCATTTCTTCTATTCCGTAGACGGCACCCCCGGCCCTGACGGCTCCGAGCGCCCCATGCTCACCCGGGAGGCCATGGAAGCCATCGCCGAGGACTATGCCAATGTGGCCCAGGCGGCAGTGGACGTGGGCTTTGATTCCATCCTGATTCACGGCGGCCATGGCCTGGTCATCAACCGGTTTATGAGCCCTCTGTTCAACCATCGTACCGATGAGTTCGGCGGCTCCTTTGAAAATCGCTGCCGCTTCCCCATGATGATTCTGGATGCCATCCGCAAGAAGGTTGGCCGCAAGATCCTTATTGAGTACCGTATCTCCGGCTGCGAGCTGGCCGATGAGGTGGGCTATCCCGATGCGGACAAGCAGCTAAAGCCCGAGGATATTGCGGAGTTCCTGCGTATGGCGGGAGATCGCATTGACATTGCTCATATCTCCGCCGGCAATATGTCCATCCCCGGCACCGAGGCCATTATGCATCCTACCATTTTCCACAAGCCCGGCCAGAACGCTCGGTTTGCCCGGAAAATCAAGGAGCTGGGCGTGCCCCAGCCTGTGCTGACCCTGGGTGCATTCCAGGATCCCAAGTTCATTGAGGAGACTCTGGCCACCGGCGGGGCCGACCTTGTGGCCATGGCCCGCGGCACCATTGCAGACCCCGAGATGCCCGAAAAGGCACGGCACGGCCAGGAAGATGAGATCATCCCCTGCATTAAGTGCTTCCACTGTCTGGAGTATCAGAAGCCCTCCACCAAGGCTTTTGCCTGTTCCGTCAACCCCACCGTGGGCCGGGAGAACCAGCTGAAGGATTTGATTCCAGAAGCCACCACCCCCAAGAAGGTCGTCATCATCGGCGGCGGCCCCTCCGGCATGGAGGCGGCCATTGTGGCAGCCAAGCGGGGCCACGATGTGACCATCTATGAGAAGGCTGACCGGCTGGGCGGCAAGCTGGTGTTCTCCGAGCAGGTTTCCTTTAAGTATGACCTGGCCAAGTTCATGAACTATCAGATCAACCTGGTGAAAAAGCTGGGGGTGAAGGTAGTCCTGAACACCGAGGCTACCCCGGAGCTGATCGAGGCCCAGAAGGCCGATTGGGTGCTGGCCGCTGTGGGTGCCAATGCCTTTGTGCCTCCGATTCCCGGCACTGACGGCCCCAACGTGATGATCGCCGAGGAATGCTACAAGCATATCGACCAGATCGGTAATCGTGTGGTGCTGATCGGTGGCGGCGAGGTTGGCTGCGAGACTGCCCTGGCTCTGGCAGAAAAGGGAAAGACCGTGTCCATTATCGAGATGCTGCCGGAGCTGTGCCCGGAGACCTTCCACCTGACCCGTGGGGTGATGCTGGGCAAGATGGAGAAGTGCGTGGCCTCCTACACCGGGGCCCGCTGCACCGGGATCACCGAGAAGGGCGTTTCCTTCATCGACAAGGACGGCAAGGAGCAGTTCCTGGAGGCTGACGCAGTGGTCATGTCCTCCGGTATGCGTCCCCGTCAGGATTTGGCGGAGAGCTTCCGCATGACCGCTCCCGACTTTATGCCCATTGGTGACTGCGTGATTGCGAAGAACGTCCGCACCGCCACCAGAATGGCTTTTGATGCGGCAACCAGGATCTGAGGATTTTCCCCAAAGGCGGCCTCTCTGCGGAGGGGCCGCTTTTGCCTGGGCCGAAGCGTTGTTGGACAAAAGACCGGGCTGTGTTCCGGCGGTTTCCACCCAACAGGGGGTTATGGAAACCCATCCCCACCATAGAGGGGGAAAAGGGCAGAAACGGCGGAAAGGACACAATATATGGAGCTTGTAAATATTATGATACTAAATGTAGTAATTTTTCCCTTGCTTTTCTCAGGCCGTATGGTATAATAGTGCCTGCTATGTGAGAAGGAAAGCGTTTATACCGGCGAATGGGTATGGAGGATGAAGAAATGCAAGTTGTGAAACGTGACGGCTCCATTGTGATGTTTGATCCCAGTAAGATCGTCTCGGCCATCAGCAAGGCCAATGCCTCTGTGGAGGAGGAGGAGCGGATTACGCCGGAGCAGATTCAGGAGATCGCCCGGTGTATCCAGCGGCGGCAGAGGAGCCGTTTGCTGGTGGAGGACATTCAGGATATGGTGGAATCCAAGCTGATGGCCTTGAACAGATACGCTCTGGCCAAAAGCTATATTATCTACCGCTATAACCGTGCCCTGGTGCGGAAGCAGAATACCACTGACGAGAGTATTTTAAGCCTGCTCCACAACACCAATAAGGAGCTGGCGGAGGAGAACAGCAATAAGAATACGGTGATTGCCTCCACCCAGCGGGACTATATTGCCGGTGAGGTCTCCCGGGATTTGACCCGGCGGATTCTGCTGCCGGAGAAGATTTCCAAGGCCCACGATGAGGGCGTGCTCCATTTCCATGACGCAGACTACTTTGTCCAGCCTATTTTCAACTGCTGCCTGATCAACATCGGGGATATGCTGGACAACGGTACCATGATGAACGGCAAGCTCATTGAGTCTCCCAAGAGCTTTCAGGTGGCCTGCAATGTGATGACCCAAATCATTGCCAATGTGGCCTCCAACCAGTATGGCGGCCAGAGCGTGGACATTCGCCACCTGGGCAAGTATCTCCGCCGGAGCTATGAGAAATTCCGCAGAAAGATTCTGGCGGAGTGTCAGGGGGAGAACGTCAGCGACAGCCTGATCGAGAAGCTGGTGCAGGAGCGGCTCCGGGAGGAGCTGAAGTCCGGGGTGCAGACCATTCAGTACCAGATCAACACCCTGATGACCACCAACGGTCAGTCTCC
>CAVJIP010000153.1:0-2552 GCA_963649625.1 Bacteroidaceae bacterium | reverse complement strand
GCGGTGGCTACGGTGATCTCCCAGGCGGTTTCGGCGGTGTGGGTGGTGGCCTTCCTGCTGGGGAAGAAAAACCTGGTGCCCATTCGGGTCAGGAACCTGCGGCTGAACACTCAGGTTTCCGGCAGGATTATGGGTCTGGGTGTTTCCATGTTTGTGATGAACGCCACGGAGGCGGCAATCTCCGCTGTGTTCAACGCCAGCCTGAGCCGGTTCGGCGGGGATATTTATGTGACGGTGATGACCGTGGCCACATCGGTGAGCCAGCTGGTGATTATGCCTCTGGGAGGCTTTGCCCAGGGGGCGCAGCCGGTGACGGGCTATAACTTCGGGGCCAGGGAATATGGCCGGGTGAAGGAGTGCTTCTGGTTTCTGGTAAAGGCCAGCGTTGTCTATGCGGTGCTGGCCTGGCTGGTGCTGATGCTGCTGCCGGAGCAGCTGATTCGTATTTTTAACAGCGACCCGGAGCTTATCCGGGCGGCGGTGCCCATGTTCCGGGTGTTCTTCTGTATGAACTTTATTATGGCCCTGCAAATGTCCGCACAGAACACCTTTGTGGCCATGGGAGAGGCAAAGAAGGCCACCTTCTTTGCCCTGTTTCGTAAGGTGATGCTGCTGATTCCGCTGATTTTGATTTTGCCCCGGGTGGGCTTCGGTATTACCGGGGTGTTTGCGGCGGAGCCGGTGGCGGATACCATCTCCGCCGTGACCTGCTTTATCACCTTTCTGCTGACGGCCTACCGAAAGCTGGGGAAAATGCCCGAGGAGGCAGATCGATGAAGCTCTTTTTGGCGGTAAACAGCAGTAAGGATCCCGGCCTTGCCTACGCCTCCCGGCTGGCGGAGCATATTGCGGGGCGAGGCGGGGAGGCCATGCTTCTGGAGGCAACCCAGGATCCCTTTGGGAACTATCACTTCTATTTTCCCCCGGAGCAGGAGGGGGTGGTACTGGTGCTGGGTGGCGATGGAACCATGCTCCAGTGCGCCAATGACCTGAATCTGGAGGGCCTGAGCTATCCCATGCTGGGCATCAATCTGGGCGCCCTGGGCTTTTTGACCCAGGTGGAGCGGGAGGAGGCAGAGGCAGCGGTGGATGCCGTTTTGGAGGGAACCTATGAAACGGAACCTTACCCGCTGCTTTCGGCGCAGATACATAACAGCCGGGTGGATTTCTGCCAGCAGGCGTTTAATGATGTGGTGGTGGGACGACAGGGCTTCGCCCGGATTCTGGGACTTACCGTAACCATTGACGGGGTGCTGGCCTATCAGGCTGCCTGCGATGGCATATTGGTGTCCACAGCCTTGGGCTCCACCGCCTACAATGTGTCCCTGGGCGGGCCGGTGTTGCCTCCGGGAACCGCCGCCCTGGTGGTGACGCCGATTGCGCCCCATCTGCCGGGTCTGCGGCCCATTGTGGTGCCGGATACGGCCAGCGTCTCCATTGCGCTAAACGGCAGCAAGGGCTGTCAGGTTCGGGAGGGGACTGTGACCTGCGATGGACGCAACAACGGGGTCTGGCTGGAGGCCGGGGATACGGTGGTGGTGGAAAAGCACCCCACCGGGGGACAGCTCCTGCGGCTGCGGGACGGCCAGCGGAGCTTCTTCACCGTGTTTCGGGAGAAGCTGCTCCGGGTAGAATAACCCTGGAGAGACCCCAAATAGCGCAAGAAAGCACCGCCGGGGCCACGGAGCCTCGGCGGTGCGGGTCTAACGAGAAAATTTTAACGAGAGGTCAGTATCAGTTCCTTGGCCAGCGGCAGCGTCTCGATCCAGTCACAGACAATATGCCAATCCGGGAGCCGATGATTCCGCCGCTGGGCGTAGACGTTTTTCAGGCAGCGGTAGTTGGTGGTCATGCCGGCCATCAGCTCAAAGCCGGAGGGGAGATTGTAAAGAAGCTCCAGATAGGCCCGCTTTTTCTTTTCCGGCTCCGCCTGGGCATCAATGTCGTTGTAGACCTGCTGAAGCCGCTGGGCCTCTTGAAGCTCCGTCTGGCTCACATATTCGTTGCAGCAATCGGCCATGGAAAATTTGGCCACCCGGTGCATGGTGCTCATGGAGGAGATAAAGTTCAAAAATGTATACCGCTCCGCCTCCACCCAGGCCTTGTTGGACAGGGTCAGGTCAAAATTCACCAGAATCCCGGTGAGGAACTGGTCGTGGCCGCCCTCCTGAATGCCGGCGAGCTTAATGGCCCTGCGAATGTGGGGATTCTGATAATCCCCGGCCAGACGGCAGCGTTGAATCTCGGCGACTGCCGCCTGAAACTCCGCCTCCGTGGGGGCCACAGACAGCATGGAGTAGCCGCTGCGGTAAATAGAGCTGTCCAGCCCGTACAGCTCAACGTTTTTGATGGTGACCATAGCTTCCCAACCTTCCATCATGTGATAGTTCTTGGGCAATACCGCATAATTCGGCGAGGAAATTTGGCGTGTCATTTTGCACCAGAAATTTGTTGGGGGAACGCAGGAATATTGTATGTATTTCAAGTTTTTCCAGCCGATTTGTGGGGTAAAAGAACCGCCAAAGACCTATGGCGCAATTGTGCGGTGTTGC
>CAVJIP010000152.1:0-3267 GCA_963649625.1 Bacteroidaceae bacterium | reverse complement strand
TTGGTTTTGTGTGACCTTTTTCGGAACGGTGCTCGAATTACAGTGTTTCAAACTTTTCAGCCCCTGACCCTCCGGGGTCTTACCCTGAAAAACCGCCTGGAATACGCCCCTACGGTGGTGCTGAAATGCTCCCCGGAGGGGGAGGTCACCCAGGAGATGCTGGACTATGTGGCCTGGCAGGCGAAAACCGGGGTGGGGTATCTTACCATCGGCAATACTCCGGTGGTACACAGCGACTCCTCCGCCTGGGTCTGTGAGCTGAATGTGACCCAGGATCGGTGCATTCACGGCCTGGAAAGGATGGCCCGGACAGCCCGGGAAAACGGCGCAGAGATGAGCATAGAGCTGGCCCATGCGGGCCGGGGCAGCAATGCCACCCCGGGAAACCCCGCTCTGGCCCCCTCGGACGTGCCTCTAAACGGCGGCCCCCTGGGGTATATCAAGCCCATGAACCGGGAGGACATGGACTATATCCGCCGGCAGTTTGTGGACTGTGCGGTACGCTGCCGGAAGGCGGGGCTGAAAATCATTATGATTCACTGCGCCCACAACAATCTTTTGGCCCAGTTTCTCTCTCCGGCCTCCAATCATAGAACCGATGAATACGGTGGCAGTTTGGAAAATCGGATGCGCTTTCCCCTGTCGGTGTTAAAGGCCGTCCGGGAGGCGGTGCCGGAGATGGTAATTGAGTGCCGCTGCTCGGCTCAAGAGGACACCCCGGACGGGCTTCAGCTGGAGGAAAGCCTACAGTTTATGGAGAGAGCTCAGGAATATGTGGACATTATCCATGTGTCCCGGGGAAACATTTTCTTCAACTACGGCTCCACCTACACCATCCCCACCTATTTCAAGGGCAGACAGCTAAACGTGGCCTTTGCGGCGGAGGCGAAAAAGCGGCTCCATGTGCCGGTGGCGGTGGTGGGGAATATCACCTCGCTCCAGGAGGCGGAGGACATTATCGCCTCCGGCAAGGCGGACATTGTGGTGATGGCCAAGTCCTATATGGCGGACGAAGATCTCATCCACAAGTCCGTCCGGGGCTTAGAGCAGCGGGTGCGGCCCTGCACCCGCTGCGACTGGTGCGGCAACGCCAACAACTACGGCACCTCCATGCGCTGCGCCGTCAATCCCATGCTGGGCAAGACCATAGATTTGTCCGGCCTGGTGAAGCCCGGCCAGGAGAAGCACGTTATGGTGGTCGGCGGCGGCCCGGGGGGCATGATGGCGGCCCAGACCCTGCGGAAAATGGGGCACCGGGTGTCCCTGTACGAAAAATCCGGGGAGCTTGGGGGCCTGTTAAAGGATGCCACCGTGGCCCCCTTTAAGGAGTATATGCGCTTGTACCTCCAGTGGGATATTCAGGAGACCATGGAATGCGGCGCAGAGATCCATTTTCACACCACCGTGACCCCGGAGCTGGTACAGGAGGTAGGGCCGGATGCGGTGATTGTGGCCACCGGCTCGGGCTATGTCCATCCCCCAATTCCCGGCATTGACGGGGACAAGGTCAAAACCGTGTCCGACGTGGAAAACCACCGAACCCAGGTGGGAGAGCGTGTGGTGGTCTGCGGCGGGGGAATCGTGGGCCTGGAGTGTGCGGTGATGCTGGGCATGGAGGGAAAGCAGGTCACGGTAATCGACCAGCTCCCGCTGGAGGAATTTGCCCAGGGTATGCCTGTGTTCAACCACATTGAGCTGAATTATCAGCTGGAGAAGTACGGTGTCCGTCTGGTGGGCGGACAGAGGATTCAGTCCTTCGCCCCAGATGGGGTTCAGACCGTGGATGCCCTGGGAAATCAAACCCTGTTTCCGGGGGACACCTACGTTCTGGCCCTGGGGGTCAAGCCCGACAACGCTTTGGCCCTGGTCCTGCTGGGGGCCTATGCCGAGGGGGTCTATGTGGTGGGGGACTGTGTTTCCACCGGGCGGGTGCTGGCGGATGCCAACCAAGAGGCATTTCACGCAGCCATTTCCATCCGATAGGTGCAGAGACCGCCGGAGGAGGACTTCTTCCGGCGGTTTTTTTTCATTTCTCCGAAAAATGGGATTGCAAATGCCGTGCGCAAACAGTATAATGTCTGCGGAATTTACTGTAATAAAGGATGTACACCAGATGAAAACACCATTTGCCTCCAAGACCCAGTTGGAGGAGATTGCAAAACGCTATCCCACGCCCTTTTATCTCTACGATGAACGGGGCATTCGGGAAAACGCCCGCAGGGTGCGTCAAGCCTTTTCCTGGAATCCCGGCTATCGGGAGTATTTCGCCGTCAAGGCTACCCCCAATCCTTCCATTTTGAAGATTCTTCAGGAGGAGGGCTGTGGGGTGGACTGCTCCTCCCTTACCGAGCTGATGCTGGCAGACCGCTGCGGTTTCCGAGGCAGCAGCATTATGTATTCCTCCAATGAAACCCCGGCGGAGGAGTTTCTGCTAGCGGACAAGCTCCAGGCCACCATCAATCTGGATGACTTTACCCTGATTGACTTCCTCAGGGACACCATCGGCCATATCCCGGAGACCGTCTCCTGCCGGTACAATCCCGGAGGAACCTTCCGGCTTTCCTCCTCTAAAGAGGGCTTTCAGGTTATGGACAATCCCGGCCAGGCCAAGTTCGGCTTTACCGAGCCCCAGCTCTACGCAGGCTTTCAAAAGCTCAAGGCCATGGGAGTCAAGGACTTCGGCCTTCACGCCTTTCTGGCCTCCAACACCATTTCCAACGAATATTACCCGGAGCTGGCGGGGATTTTGTTCCGTCTGGCAGTGGATTTGCAGGAGAAAACCGGCTGCCATATTGCCTTTATCAACCTGTCCGGGGGCGTAGGGGTGCCCTATCGGCCGGAACAGCCGGAAAACGACATTCTGGCCATTGGCGAGGGTGTCCGGCAGCAGTTTGAGAAAATTCTGGTGCCTGCGGGCATGGGCGATGTCAAACTGTTTACGGAGATGGGCCGGTTTATGCTGGGGCCCTACGGCGCACTTGTTACCAGGGCCATCCACGAAAAGCACACCTATAAGGAGTATATCGGCGTGGATGCCTGCGCCGCCAATCTGATGCGCCCTGCCTTATACGGGGCCTATCACCACATCACCGTCATGGGCAAGGAAAACGCCCCCTGTGACCACAAATATGACGTGGTAGGCGGTCTGTGCGAAAACAACGACAAGTTTGCGGTGGATCGGATGCTGCCGGAGATCAATATGGGGGATTTACTGTATCTCCATGACACCGGGGCCCACGGCTTTTCCATGGGCTATCAGTACAATGG
>CAVJIP010000151.1:0-26317 GCA_963649625.1 Bacteroidaceae bacterium | reverse complement strand
GCCTTCCAGCACTCATACGCGCACTCGGCGATCTGCTCGGGGGTCTCGGGGATATCATAGCCGGCGGGGGTGACAGCGCCGGTCAGAGCGGCAGTGATAATAGTCTTAGCCATAATTATCAAATCCTTTCACATAATTATCTGTTAAACATTGTACCACGATTTACGGACAATGCAAGCAGATCGGTCAAATGTAACGGAATTTTTCAGAGCAAACACTTACATCTTCTCGTGCATCTTCAGCACGTTGATGATCAGGTTGTCACGGAAGGAAGCGATCTCGGGCTTGGTGTGGCCGATGACGTCGGGGAATCCGGCCATCTCGGGGCCGATCTCCTCGCCGGACTGGTCAGCCCAGGTGGCGGGGACTTCCTTCATGTCGGAGATGTCGGCGAACACGGCGTTGGTCATGGCGCCGAACTTGATGGCGCAGCCCTTCAGGCCCAGCTCGCCGCCGCCCAGCTCATAGTTCATAGCGGGGCCGAACGCAGCCAGACGGATGCCGGGGCCGAAGGTCCAGGCGTCGTCAGCGTCAGCCATGGAGCAAACGCCCTCAGTAACCAGGGCGATCTCCTCACGCCACAGGGCGTGCATCAGGCGGTTGGCGATAAAGCCGTTCTTCTCCTTCTTCAGGACGCAGGGGGCCTTGTCGTACATCTTGTAGAACTCACGGGCCTGCTCGATGACCTTGGGATCGGTCTTTTCACCGCCGCAGATCTCGATCAGGGGCAGGAGATAGGCGGGGTTAAAGGGATGGCCCACAATGATACGCTCGGGGTGCTTGGCCTCGGAGGCGATCTTGGTCACAGGGGTGCCGGAGGAGGAGGAGGCGATAATGGCATCCTCGGGGAGGTACTGCTCCATAACGGCCACCATCTGGTGCTTCTGCTCCAGATTCTCCGCACCGTTCTCCTGGACAAAGTACACGCCGGTGAAGGCCTCGGCGGGATCGGTGGTGATCTTGATTCTGTCCCAAATCTTCTGGCCGTCATCGATAATGCCGTACTTTACATAGGAATCAATGGGCTCCTGGATATGGGGCAGCGCCCGCTCCTTGGAGGCCTCGGAACGGACGTACACGTTCACGTTCAGGCCCTTGAGGGCAAAGTAGGCAGCAAAGCCGCCGCCGATGGTACCGGCGCCGTACATGGCAATGGTCTTAATGTCTTTGACATTCATGAGTAACGCATCCTTTCAAAGATTATAAAATCGGGGGAGCGGGGACGCTCCCCCAGGGGCTTACAAGAGAAACGATCAGTTATACTTGTGCCAGCCCTCGCCGGACTTGCGGCCAAACTTGCCCTGGGCAATCTTGTCCTGCACGGACTTGGGGCAGGCCCAGTTGGTAACAGGGAGCTTCTCCAGAATCTCGGTGACATGGGGGAAGGTGTCCAGGCCGGAGAGATCCATCATCTCGAAGGGGCCCATGGGATGGTTCAGGCCCAGCTTAATGGCGGTGTCGATGTCATCGATGGTGGCCACGCCGTCCTCGTACTCATGCACGGCCTCCAGCATAAAAGCAAACAGGCAGCGGTTGACAATGAAGCCCGGCGTGTCGGTCTGGCAGAGGACGGGAACCTTGCCCATCTTCTTGGAAACCTCACGGACGGCCTCCACGGTAGCATCGGAGGTCTTTTCGGCGCGAATCATCTCCACCAGCTTCATGGCGTACACAGGGCTGAAGAAATGCATACCCATGCAGCGCTCGGGATTCTTGCAGCCGCCGGTGATCTCGGTGATGGACATGGAGGAGGTGTTGGTGCAGAGGATAGCATCGGGCTTGCAGATCTCGCCCAGCTGCTTGAAGGTGTCCTGCTTCAGGTTCATGATCTCGGGCACAGCCTCAATGACAAAGTCGGCGGGAGCGACACCGGTCAGATCCACGGTGGTGGAGATGTTGGCCAGGATGGCGTCAGCGGCCTCCTGGGTGGTCTTGCCCTTAGCGACCTGCTTCTCCAGGCCCTTCTTGATGGTGTTGACACCCTTGTCGCAGAATTCCTGCTTGATGTCACGCATGATGACCTTGTAGCCATTGGCAGCGGCGATCTGAGCGATGCCGGAACCCATCTGGCCTGCACCGAGAACGGCAATAGTTTCGATAGCCATAATGATAAGACTCCTTTAATGTAATGAATTGGGGAAGGCCCCCTGGCGGGACGGAGCAAGCCGTACCGCCCTACCCTGATATTATCTCAGGAAATGATGGAATTGTCAACAGATTCACGGAGATTCGGCACTTCCTTATGCAAGAAAGTGCCGAACCCATAGCAATCAGTTGTTGGTAAACACGGCAGGACGCTTTTCAATCATAGCGGCCATGCCCTCCTTCTGGTCGTGGGTGTTGAACAGAAGGGTGAACTCGGTGGTTTCCGCAGCCTTTCCGGCGGCAATGGTCTCAATGGCGGCCTTGTTGATGGCGGCCTTGGCAGAGGCCAGGGCGCAGGCAGGCTTGGTCATCAGGGCCTTGGCCACCTCCACGGCCTTGCCATAGATGGCATCGTACTCGGCCTTGGCGGCGGCGGCCTCAGCGGCCTTGTTGGCGGTCTTGAGCTCCTCAAGATTCTCAGCGCCGGCCTTTTTGGCGGCCTTAAAGGCCTTCTTGGCCTCCTGGGCCTTGGCGTTTAGCTCCGGGTCGCCCTCCACATACCAGTTCAGGAGGCCCAGGTCATAGGCCTGCTTGCCGGGAACCATTTCGGTGAGCATCACCAGCTGCTTTGCCTTGGCGGGGCCCACAATGGCGGTGGCACGGGCGCAGCCGTTGGCACCGGGGATAATGCCCAGACCCACTTCAGGGAAGGACAGGGTGGTGCGGCTGCCGCCTACCCGGAAGTCGCAGGCCAGGGTCATCTCGCAGCCGCCGCCAAAGGCGAAGCCGCCCACAGCGGCGATGGTGGGGATGGGCAGGGACTCCAGAATGTTGTTGATTTCAATGGCCAGACCGCAGAACTCACGGGCATAGCGGGGAGTGGCCTCCGCCATTTCCTTCACGTCGGCACCGGCGGCAAAGGCCCGCTCGGAGCCGGTCATAATGAGGACCCGGACGGAGGAATCCGCCTTGACCTCCTGGATGGCGGCCATAATGTCGGCGTTGATCTCGGAGTTCAAGGCGTTGAGGGCCTTGGGCCGGTTGAGCTGGATGGTGGCGATGCCGTCGGTGACGGTATAGATAATGTTAGCGTATTCCATGGGACAGTGAGACTCCTTTCGATTATTCTGCGGGGATGGACTGACCGCCATCGGCGAGAATATAGGAGCCGGTCATGTAGCTGAAGGAATCGGAGCACATCGCCAGCACCGGGCCGGCGATCTCCTCAATGGTACCGAGACGACGGACGGAGGTGGACTTGGACTGCTGCTTGTAGTAGTCGGTGGGGTTGCCGTCCTTGTCCACGAAGAACTCCTCGTTGAGGGGGGTGACAACGTAGCCCGGGCAGATGCAGTTGACGGTGATGTTCTCCCGGCCAAAGTTGTTGGCCATGGTACGGGCCAGGCTCAGGCAGCCGGCCTTGGAGGCACCGTAGGCCACAACGCCCTTGCCGCCGATAAAGCCGCCCACGGAGGCGGTGATGATGATTTTGCCGCCCTTCTTGCCGTTGGTGGCATTCTGCTTGATCATCTGACGGGCAGCCTCCTGGCAGAACATAAAGGTGCCGGTCAGGTTGGTGGCAATGACCTTCTCAAAGTCGGCGGGGGAGTACTCCTTGCGGCCCTCGCGGTTTTCCACGATCAGAGCGGTGGGGCCGGAGATGCCGGCATTGTTAATCAGGATGTTCAGCTCGCCGAACTCCTCCACGGTCTTGTCAATGACCATTTTGATGTTCTCCAGCTTGCTGGAGTCGGCGGGGATGCCGAAGGCACGGCCGCCCTTGCAGTAGTTCTCGTTCAGGTCGGCCACAGCGTCCTCCACCTTGGAGGCGGTACGAGCGGTAATGACCACGTTGGCCCCATAGGCGGCCAGTGCGCAGGCCATGCCGAAGCCAAGGCCCTGGGTGCCGCCGGTGATAATGGCGGTTTTGCCGGTCATGTCAAAGGAAGGGATGCCGATTTTGCGATTGAGATGAGCCATTTCAAACACTCCTAACAATAGAATTGGGTATATACTCCCCCTCGCACCGAAGGGGCACGAGGGGGAAGCAGACAATAATTACTTCTTTGCGGCGGTATGGGCGTCGAACTTTGCCAGCATAGCCCGGGGAGACTGGTAAGCACGCTCGAACCGGGGGCACTTCTCGTAACCGGGAATACCAGCCAGATACTTGGCAATGGCCTTCAGATCCTCCAGAGGATACCGCTGCATCATGCAGATGGTCTCCATCAGGGGAGAGCCGCCGCCGTGGACACCGGCCACAGCCTGGGCCGCCTCGAAGGAATCGCAGAGCTTGTTCTCCATCATGCGCATAACACGATGGGTGTTCTCGGCGCTCCAGGCGGGGTTGCGGACAATGTACTTGTTGCACAGCTCTGCGGTCTCGGGGGCAAAGAAGGACTCCTCGGTGGGCAGAGATGCGCAGACACCGCCGGTAAGATCGGCCATGGTCTCATACTCGTGATAGATGTTGTGACCGGCCAGACGACGACCGGCGTTGGTGAGGATCTCATCGGGAACCTGCTGGCCGGAGGGGAACTTCTGGCTGCGATAAGCGGAGCACTGACCGGCGGCGAACACCAGCTCAGCGGTCTGGATAATGTCGCACAGCTTGTCACGGACATGGGACTGCTTGGCGATGTCGTTGACCTCAGCCACCAGAGCGGCCTGAGAGGCAATGACCTCGGACACGGCGGTCTTACAGCCGGTGTAGGAATGACGATGATAATGGGCGAACATAAGGGCCAGGTAGCCGGCATAGCGGCAGACACCGGGGTTCTCCAGGCCGTTCATAAACACACGGCTGTTGGGAACGAACACATCGTCAAAGATGGTCAGGGACTCTACGTCACCGATCTTGGCGAAGGGAGCCTCCAGATGGGTTCTCTTGTGGTGCTGGCCGGGAAGTGCCATCAGCTTGATGCCCTCCCAGTCGGCGGGCAGAGCGAAGGCCACGGCGTACTCTGCGTCCTCGGAATCCATGAACTTGGTGGGGTTCACAATGATTTCGTCCACATAGGGGGCGTTGGAGTTGCAGATCTTTGCACCACGGACAATAATGCCCTTGGTGGGGGTGCCGTCCACATCAAAGCCGTCCACATCGGTCTTGATGACATGAACGAACTGATCGGGATCGGGCTGCATATGGGCTCTCTTGTACTTGGGGTTACGGGAGCCCTTTACGTCGGTCTGGGCGCAGTTGCAGACGAGGTCGTTCTCCTGGCAGTACTTGATGTACTTCTGCAGTCTTGCATGGTACTCAGTACCGCACGCCTCGTCGCAGTCATAGGTGACGGAGAACAGTGCGTTCATTGCGTCAGTGCCCATGCAGCGCTGCATACAGCCGCCCACACGGTGACAGATGAGACGGGTCATGAGCTGCTTCTTCAGCAGATCATCCACGGACTGGTTGATATGGGTGCAGCGGTTGTGAACGGAGCCGTCAGGATCCTTCACCACGCACACATCGGCGTACTCGGGGTCATTGGCGGTGTCATAGCACTGCTTCATAACATAGGTGCCGCCGACGATCCAGTCAGCCAGGTCACGCTCTGCGCCCTGCTTGCCGTTGGAACGGTCCACCTTCTTGCCATTGAGATACACGTTGGGCTTCATCTTCAGCAGACGAGCCTTGTACTGTTCATAAGTACCGATAGCCATTGGGATCATACCTCCATAAATTTTTCATGGGCCTGAGATAGCCGTCACAGGCCGGATTATTACCAAACAACTCCCTGGGGACGGGGCTTGTCCCGCCCCCGGGAAAATCGTTTCACAGGAATTACTGCTTTTTGGCCGCCACAGAGGCATCAAACTTGGCCAGCATGGCCCGGGGAGACTGATAGGAACGCTCGAACCGGGGGCACTTTTCGTAGCCGGGGATGCCCGCCAGATACTTTGCGATAGCCTTCAGATCCTCCAGGGGATAACGGCTCATCATGCAGATGGTCTCCATCAGGGGAGAGCCGCCGCCGTGGACACCGGCCACAGCCTGGGCCGCCTCGAAGGAATCGCAGAGCTTGTTCTCCATCATGCGCATAACACGATGGGTGTTCTCGGCGCTCCAGGCGGGGTTGCGGACAATGTACTTGTTGCACAGCTCTGCGGTCTCGGGGGCAAAGAAGGACTCCTCGGTGGGCAGAGATGCGCAGACACCGCCGGTAAGATCGGCCATGGTCTCATACTCGTGATAGATGTTGTGACCGGCCAGACGACGACCGGCGTTGGTGAGGATCTCATCGGGAACCTGCTGGCCGGAGGGGAACTTCTGGCTGCGATAAGCGGAGCACTGACCGGCGGCGAACACCAGCTCAGCGGTCTGGATAATGTCGCACAGCTTGTCACGGACATGGGACTGCTTGGCGATGTCGTTGACCTCAGCCACCAGAGCGGCCTGAGAGGCAATGACCTCGGACACGGCGGTCTTACAGCCGGTGTAGGAATGACGATGATAATGGGCGAACATAAGGGCCAGGTAGCCGGCATAGCGGCACACACCGTCCTGCTCACGGCCATTCATGAACACCCGGCTGTAGGGGACGAACACATCGTCAAAGATGGTCAGGGATTCCACATCGCCGATCTGGGCGAAGGGAGCCTCCAGATGGGTTCTCTTGTGATGCAGGCCGGGAATAGCCATCAGCTTGATGCCGTCCCAGTCGGCGGGCAGAGCGAAGGCCACGGCATAGTCCCGGTCCTCGGCATCCATAAACTTGGTGGGCAGAGCGATGATCTCGTCCACATAGGGGGCGCAGGAGTTGCAGATTTTTGCGCCCCGGACAATGATGCCCTTGGTTGGGGTGCCGTCAATGTCCAGGCCGTCCACATCGGTGTCTACAATGTGGAAGAACTGGTCAGGGTCGGGCTGCATATGGGCTCTTTTATACTTGGGATTACGGGAGCCCTTTACGTCAGTCTGGGCGCAGTTGCAGACCAGGTCGTTTTCCTGGCAGTACTTGATGTACTTCTGGAGACGCTGATGATACTCAGTGCCGCAGGCCTGGTCGCAGTCATAGGTGACGGAGAACAGGGCGTTGAGGGCATCGGAGCCCATGCAACGCTGCATACAGCCGCCTACACGATGACAGATGAGCCGGGTCATGAGCTGCTTCTTCAGCAGATCCTCCACGGACTGGTGAATGTGGGTAGAACGATTGTGGACAGAGCCGTCGGGATCCTTTACCACGCAGACATCTGCGTACTCCGGGTCATTGGCGGTGTCGTAGCACTGCTTCATGACGTAGGTGCCGCCGACGATCCAATCGGCCAGGTCGCGCTCTGCGCCCTGCTTGCCGTTGGAACGGTCCACCTTCTTGCCGTCCAGATACACGTTGGGCTTCATAGAAAGCAGACGGGCCTTGTACTGTTCATAAGTTCCAATTGCCATTTTTCGGTATACCTCCAAAACATTTTTCATTGGGGAATTCCCAAAATTTACGGCAAAACAGCGGGAACAGGAGAAACTCCTGCTGCTAAGACCATAGGTCCATACGGACCATCATGGGTACTCGGGGAATACACATGATGCTCCGCACGGGAACTGGGGACGCTCCGGCAGGGCAGGACGAAGGGCCCGCCCCGCCGGGAAACGCAGAATCCGTTAGTTGATGGTCATGCCGCCGTCCACGGGAATCAGCACACCGGTGACATAGCCGCCGGCGGGAGTGGCCAGGAAGGTGATCACGTTGGCGATCTCCACAGGCTGGGCATAGCGGCGCAGGGAGATCATGCGGGTCACGGCGGCCACGTTCTTTTCGTCTGCCATGACGTCCTTGGTCATGTCGGTGAGCACATAGCCGGGAGCCACGGCGTTGACGGTGACACCATAGCGGGCCAGCTCGTTGGCCATGATCCGGGACAGGTGGGCCACGGCGGCCTTCAGGGAGCCGTAGACGGTGTCGCCGATGGGGCTCTTAATGCCGGCGGCGGAGGACAGGTTGATGATCCGATAGGGATGGGTGCCCTTCTCGCAGCCCTGAGCGGCCATCTGACGGGCGGCGGCCTGGCTCATAAAGTACAGGGCCTTGTAGTCGGCCTGTACATAGTGGTCGAAGTAATCCTCGTCCATGTCCACCATCTTTCTGGGCTGACCGCCGGTGCCGGCGTTGTTGACCAGAATGTCCAGACGGCCAAAGGTCTCCACGGTCTTTTTAATCAGGTTCTCCCGGGCCTCGGGGGAGGTCACATCGGTGGCCACGCCCAGGGCCTTGCCGCCCTCGGCCTGAATCTCCTGAGCGACCTTGTCGCAGACATCCTGCTTGCGGCCGGTGATCACCACGGCGGCACCGTGGTCGGCCATCATCTTGGCAATGGCGTTGCCGATGCCACGGGTAGAGCCGGTAATAATGGCAACCTTACCGGTCAGATCATACATACTTGTGTCCATGTATAACAGTCCTTCCATTATGATTGAATGTAAGTGTAGGGAACGGCAGAACGTCCCGCTACACTATTATAGTGTATCATCTCGAATTTCGCAATATGGCGCAGCGACTTTTTTCTGTCAAATTCCTTGGAATATGCCAGAGAATGAGAGCAAGCGTCAGAGAAGCGCCAGGAAACCCGAATTATTTTAACACAGCGGTGGAAAAAATTCAACAGGCATTCTGCGGAAAAGGGCGGAAAGAGGATTTTTCCTCTGGGGCTATGGAATCAGATACATACCGATCAGGCCAATGCCACCGCCCAGGATTAGCCCCCAGACCACGTCCCGAAGGAAGTGAACGCCTGAAAGAACACGGCTGAGGGCAATCAGCACCGCAATGACGCCCAATACCGCTCCCAGAGGAGGCAGCACCCGCCAGGCGGTCACGGCAATGACGGCGGCGCAGGCGGCGTGCCGGGAGGGAAAGGATTTTCCCTGGGTGTCCTTGGGGCAGAGGGGAGGGATTCCCAGAGCTTCATAGGGCCGGGGTGCATTGATGGCGGCCCGGAGCAGGGTAACGGACAGAAAGCCCACCGCCGGAACCGCCATGGTCCGGAGCAGCTCTCCCCGTTGAAAAAGGGCCAGCCAGAGGAGCATCAGCGGGTAGGCCCCATAGACCATGGCCGGCAGCAGCCGGGTGCCCCAAAGTACGGCGGCCCGGAGAAGAGGACGACCGGAGACGGTGCGGTGCAGGGACGTGTAAAATTGCTGTTTCATGGAAAGACTCCAATCGCCGGGCCGAAGGCATTCGACCCGGCAGTGGGGATTATTGGGCGGTGCTCCGGGAGGGGAGCTTGACTGTGGCGGGAATCTCCTGGGCAATGTTGCCGTCAAAGTCCTCGCACCAGCAGATCACATCCACATAGTGGCCCCCGTCCGGGCCGATATACTTGTTGTGGACATAGCCCCGGGTAATATAGGCATCGTCGCCGTAGCCGTGGGAGTTGCAGAACCGATCCTTCATATAGGGAACCTTCAGCAGCTCCGAGGGGCGGTAAAAGTCGGCGGGGAAGTGGTTAAACTGTGCCTCCTTGGGGGCATCATTGACAAAACGCCAGCCCAGAGAGGTGACAAAGCCCTGATCCCCGCACCAGTTGGTGAGGATCCGGGTGCCCAGGCACTTGGCGTGGAAGTTGTAAAGATAGGCGATGTGGCCCAGGCCCAGGTGGCCGGCATCGTTCTGGTACAGGCCGGTTTTCGGGTCAAACCGATAGAAATGGGGATCGCCGCCCATGCCGGAAAGCACCTCCCGCAGACCGTTGTTGTCCTTCATAATCTGCCAGGCCGCAATGGTTCGGGCAATTTCAAAGCCCACCTGAGGAGGAGAGCAGACCGGGGTGGGCTCGTCTCCGATCTCCACGTCCTCCCAGTACAGAGGGTCGGCCCCTCGAATGGTTTCTCCCTTCCAGATCTCCACCATTTTGTCGTAGTCGGCCTTGGTGTAGACATGGGAGGGGTGACGCTTCGTTCCGCCTACTCCGGCAGCAGGGGGAGGGGCGGCCTTTTCCCCCTTGGGGGGCTGCTTGGGCGGCACACCGGGAACCTCAGAGGCCAGAATCTCGTTGATCTCCGGGTCCAGGGAGCGCATCAGGGTTTCGGGCCACCGGCGAATGCACCGGGCCACCACCACCCCGTTCTGATTGGTCACTTCGCTGGTGCAGATAAAGATCATCCGGCGCTTTATGCTGCCCTCCTTGGGGGTCACATCCTCTACCTCCCAGCCGCAGTCCCGGGCGGTGAGGGTGTCGCCGGGAAATACCGGGGCGAAATACTGGTCGGTGTGGTCGTAGCCGTCGCCCACAAAGCTGGTGCCGTCGGGACGGGTCAGGTAGCCCAGCTCCGGGGGAACGCTGCTGCGGGTCTCCAGGGTCACATAGCCCGGAACCACAGGAAGACCGCCCCAGACGGTGTTCTTTGCGTAGGCCGGGTCGTTGAACAGGGGGTTCCAGCGATCCCAGCACCGGGCATAGAGCTGCATCACCCACTGGTCTGTAGTAGGGGCGGCAGGGCCCTGACCGAACATAGAGCCGGTTTGGCCCTGGCAGAATCGGTCAATGGCGGCCTGCTCCTCCGGGGTGTAAACGCCGGGATAAAACCACTCCATTTTCTCTTGGGGGAAACGCATGGCATTCCTTCCTTTCCTGATAGATACCCGATTATAGCATGGAATTGCGGCAGGGGGCAAGGAGCAGAATGGGCGCAGCCTGTCAAAATGTCAATTTTTTCAGGAAGAATCCGGTGTACACCGCACAGGCTGTAGGAAATAGTCCAAGTGGATGATTGCATTCCCGGGGAAGCTCCGCTATAATAAAAGCATACTATGAACCCGGAATATTTCCGGGAAGGAGGAATGAACGTGAGCATTCGATATTCTCATCTGCTCTCCCCGGTTCAGGTAGGCAATCTGCTGTTTAAGAACCGGATGGAGGCCACTGCCGCCACGCCCCACTTTGTCCAGGGCACGGAGCCCTATCCCACGGAAAAGTGGATCACCATGATGGCCAACCGGGCCAAAAACGGGGCGGCAGGCGTATACATCAACCACCTGGAGCATGGCTCCCCGGATAAGGCTCCCATTGACTTTACCCCGGCCCACTTCTCCATTATGGATATTGACCGCACCTCTACCCACAACTATCTCTGTCAGATGATCGATGCCATCCGCTACTATGGTTCCATTCCCATTACCGGCCCCAACGCCACCTTTACCCGCACCGAGGAGCAGGGCATGGGCCCCCAGGCCATGATGATGGCGCAGGGGGATAAGCAGGACGGCCCCGACGGCCCTGGTGGTCCCGGCGGCCCTGGTGGTCCCGGCGGTCCTGGTGGTCCTGGTGGTCCCGGTGGCCCCGGCGGCGGCCCCGGAGAAATGCCTGATATGTTCGGCGGCCCCTTTGAGGAGACGGTTCCTGCGGTGAAGAAGTCCCCTATCCAGGTTCTCAACCCCGGCCCCTCCATTGCCGACACCTTTACCAAGGCCCAGATGCAGGAGTACATTGACACGGCCATTGCCAGCGCCAAGGAGCTAAAGGCCCTGGGCTTCCAGATGTTCTCCTTCCACAACGCCTATCGGGGCGGCCCCGGAGCCCAGTTCTGGAGTCCCCTGACCAACCACCGTCATGACCAGTACGGCGTGGACACGGTGGAGAACCGCTGCCGGTTCCTGATTGAGTTCCTAGACGCCATGAAGCAGACCCTGGGCAAGGACTTCCCTCTGGAGGTGCTGATTTCCGGTACAGAGCCCGGCGGAGCCACCATTGCCGACACCGTAGAGCTGGCACGGCTGCTGGAGGGCCACTGTGATATTCTTTCCATCCGCAACGGAGTGCAGGATCCCCAGCATCCCACCGGCTTCACCTCCACCCGTGCCACCCGCTGGCCTAATGAGGAGGTCACCACCGCCGTCACCCGGGACTGCCACCGCCGGGGCGCAAAGCTGCTGATCGGTGCCACCGCCGGCCTCCACGATGCAGACCTCTGCGAGGCCGTGATTGCAAACGAGCAGGCGGATCTGGTGTGCATGGCCCGGAGCTGGATCTGCGACAGCGAATACGGCAAGAAGCTCTATGAGGGCCGGGGAGAGGACATCACCCCCTGTGTCCGCTGCAACAAGTGTCATGTGCCCAATGACACCGACAAGTTCCGCTCCTTCTGCTCGGTGAACCCCCTGATTGGCCTGGAGGACAAGATCGACCGGATGATCGCTCCCGTGGAGAGGGAGAAGAAGGTGGCCGTGGTAGGCGGCGGCCCCGCCGGTATGTACGCCGCCATGACCCTGCGGGATCGGGGCCATCAGGTCACGCTGTATGAGAAGGAAGGAAAGCTGGGCGGTCAGCTCATTCATGCAGACTTTGCCTCCTTTAAGTGGCCCCTCCAGGACTTTAAGGATTTCCTGGCCCGGCAGTGCTACAAGAAGGGCGTGGACATTAAGCTCAACACCGAGGCCACCCGAGAAATGCTGGCCCGGGAGCACTATGACCATGTGATCGTGGCCATCGGCCCGGTGTTTACCAAGGCGAATATCCCCGGAGCGGAGTCCAACAAGGTGCTCACCTGCATGGATGTGTTCGGCCACGAGGAGGAGCTGCCCCACAACATTGTGGTGATCGGCGGCAGCGAGACCGGCGTGGAGACGGCCATGGATTTGGCGGAAAAGGGCCACAAGGTCACGGTGCTCTGCCGGCAGAAGTCCCTGGCCTCCGATGCGCCCCATGCCCATTATGTGACCATGCTGGAGGATGCCTGGCTGAAGCTGGACAACTTCTACTGGGTCAAGGGCATCCAGAAGTACCTGTCCATTGACGACACCGGCGTAAGCTATGTGAACTTTGAGGGCAAGGAGAAGCACATCGACTGCGACTGCGTGGTCATGTGTACCGGGGCACGGCCCAACACCGAGGGCTGCCAGGCTCTGTACGGGGCGGCAGACCGCACGGATTTCGTGGGAGACTGCTTCCGGGTGGGCAATGTCCACTTTGCCGTCACCACGGCCTTTGGTGCGGCCAATCAGATTTAAGGATAGAATACGGCGGCCCGGGAACGATTGTTCCCGGGCCGTGCGATTTACTATTATTCCATGCCGGTGACGGTATATCCGGCCTCCTCCACGGCGGCCTTTAGGGCCTTTGGGTCGGGGGCACCGGTGACAAGGGCGCAGCCCTCCTCCAGGGACACCTCTACAGTGTCCACGCCGGGGACGGCGGTCAGGGCCTTGGTCACATGGGCCACACAGTGCTGGCACATCATGCCCTTGATTTGCAGGACGGTTTTCATGGATTGATCTCCTTTCTCTGAAATGAGGTGGTCTGCTGCCCCAGCAACGGCCTTGGCGGCAGAGGCCGACGGAACGGCCTTGGCGATTTTCGGTGTCCAGAACCGCAGGCGCAGGGCGTTGGTGACCACGCACAGGGAGCTAAGGCTCATGCAGGCCGCACCGATCATGGGGCTGAGCTTTAATCCCAGGGCCGGATAAAGGACACCGGCGGCTATGGGAATCCCCAGGGAGTTGTAGAAGAAGGCCCAGAACAGATTCATGCGGATGTTGCGCATGACGGTCCGGCTCAGCTCCACGGCGGCGGCAGCGTCCATAAGGCTGGAACGCATCAGCACAATGTCGCTGGATGCCATGGCAATGTCGGTACCGGCTCCAATGGCGATGCCCACGTCTGCCCGGGTCAGGGCCGGGGAATCGTTGATGCCGTCCCCAATCATGGCCACCCTATGGCCCTGGGCCTGGAGCTGACGGACAATACGCTCCTTGTCCTGGGGCAGCACCTGAGCCTCCATGTTCGTAATGCCTAGGGAACGGGCCAGGGCCTGGGCAGTGACCCGGTTGTCCCCAGTGACCATCACCGGGGTGATGCCCAGGGCTCGGAACGCTTCCACGGCGGCCTTGGAGTCGGGCTTTGCCACGTCCATGACGGCGGCTGCCCCAAGAAACACCCCATCCCGGGCAAAGTACAGCAGGGTCTTCCCTGCATCGGCCAGATGGGAGAAGGCGGCTTCCTCCAGGGAAATCTGGTTTTCCCGGAGGAACTCCAGATTGCCTCCCAGGCAGAGGGCCCCGCCGATTTCTCCCTGAACGCCCCGACCAGGGACAGAGGTAAAGTTCCGGATAGGCTCCAGAGTCAGCCCCAGCTCCGCCGCCTTGGCGCAGACCGCATCGGCCAGGGGATGCTCTGAGGGCTGCTCCAGAGCGTAGGCAACGGAAAGCAGCTCCCGGTCACTGACTCCCTGGGGCAGAAGGTCGGTAAGCACCGGCTTTCCGGCGGTAAGGGTGCCGGTTTTGTCCAGAATCACGGTGTCTACGCTGTGAAGGGTTTCCAGGGCCTGGGCGGATTTCACCAAAATCCCCAGCTTGGCCCCCCGTCCCGTGCCCACCATAATGGCTACCGGGGTGGCCAGACCCAGGGCGCAGGGGCAGGAGATCACCAGCACCGCAATGGCAGTGGACAGGCAGAACTCAAAGCTCTGGCCCAGGGCGGCCCAGATCAGGGCGGCAAGCAGCGCAATGGACATGACCACAGGCACAAACACCCCGGCGATTTTGTCGGCCAGTCGGGCGATAGGGGCCTTGCTGCCGCCGGCCTCCTCCACCAGGTGGATGATCTGGCTGAGGGTGGTGTCCTCCCCTACCCGATCAGCCCGGAATTTCAGAAATCCCGACCCATTGACGGTGGCGGCGGCCACCCGGCTCCCCGGCTCTACCGCCACGGGAATGCTCTCCCCGGTAAGGGCGGACTGGTCCATGGCGCTGGACCCCTCCAGCACCACCCCATCCACAGGTACCCGATCCCCGGGACGAAGAAGCACAATGTCGCTGACCACCACCTCCTGGGCGGGAATCTTCCTTTCCACCCCCTCCCGAAGGACGGTGGCGGTTTCCGGGGACAGGGCCATCAGCTGGCGAATGGCCTCGCCGGTTTTGCCCTTGGATCGGGCTTCCAGATATTTGCCCAGGGTGATAAGGGTCACGATCATGGCGGCGGACTCAAAGTACAAGTCATGGGCGTACTGATGCACCAGGGCCATGTCCTCGTGGCCCAGCCCCCAGGCCATACGATAGATGGCAAACACCCCGTAGAGAAAGGCCGCCCCGGAACCTACGGCAATCAGGGAATCCATATTGGGGCTGCGGTGAAGCAGGGTTTGAAAGCCCTTTTGGAAAAAAGCGTGCCCGATGGCCATAACCATTAAGGTCATAAACATCTGGGTCAGTGCCAGAAGCAGGGCGTTTTCCGTGCCGGAAAAAAAGGGCAGCTCCGGCAGGCCCACCATGTGGCCCATGGTCAGATACATCAGGGGAATCAGTACCGCCAAGGACCAAATCAGCCGCCTTTTGAGATTCTTTTCATCGGTGACGATAGGGTCATGGGCTCCGGCGGCAGGGGCCGCCTTTCCCGGAAGGGAGGCACCGTAGCCGGCCTTTTCCACTGCGGCAATCACGGCATCCGGGGAGACGCTGCCCTGTACCTGCATATTGCCGGTGAGCAGGTTTACGGCAACGGAGTCCACCCCCTCCAGGGCGGCCACGGCCTTTTCCACCCGGGCAGAGCAGGCGGCACAGGTCATGCCCGTGACGGTGTATTGTTCCATAAAATCACCTCATTGTTTTATTTATCCAAAATTTTGGAAAGAATACCAATCACCTCGTCAATTTTTTCGCCGCCGTGGCCCTGTTCTGCGGCTTCCAAAACGCAGTGGTTCATATGCTGCTTGAGAATCAGCAGATTGGCCCGCTTGAGCATGGCGGAGGCGGCAAAAATCTGATTGGAAATGTCGATGCAATAGCGGCCATCCTCAATCATATGGAGGATGCCGTCAATCTGCCCTCGGGCAGTTTTCAGGGCCTGCATGGCCTGCTGCTTTTCTGGGTTCATAGGTGATTCCTCCCGGGAGAAAAAATAGGACGGCACCCCACCCCTGGGGGGTGTCAGGCTATACCATAGCACGATCCTGGGAGGTTGTCAAGACTTACTGCTCGAAGCGCAAAAAAATAATTCCTTGCGCCTTTTCGGGGAAGGGATTATAATGGAGACAAAACACAACAGGAGGAAACGACCATGGGTTGGGATTGGAATGCGGAAAAAACCAGCCGCTGGCTGGAGGCGGCTCCGGAGATGAACCGGCTGGCCGCCAGGTGGAAGGATATGGGGTTTTTGCGGCTGCTGGATCGGGGCTGCGGCCCTGGCCGCCACGCCATTCTGTTCGCCAAAATGGGATTTTCGGTGACAGGCATGGATTTATCCCCGGAGGCCCTGGAGCATTTGCGCCAATGGGCCGACCAGGAGACGCTGGAGGTGGCCACCGTAAAGGGGGATATGTTTGCCATGCCCTTCCCGGATAACAGCTTCGACTGTGTGCTGGACTACAACGTCAGCTATCACACAGACACCCAAGGCTATTTCCAGGCGGTGAAGGAGCTGCGGCGGGTGTTGCGTCCCGGCGGAGAGGTGTATTTGACCCTGAAAAGCCGCCGGGACCCGGCCTATCTCCAGGCCCGCCCGGAGGAGCATATAGACCGGTTTACTCTGGTGCAGGCGGGGGGTACGCCCCACTTCTATGGGGACGAGGTGGATTTTCAGGAGCTGTTCCAGGGCTTTTCTATGGCGGAGCCGCCCCGGGAGGTGATGGCCCTCGGTCTGGAGAGCCCCACCCAAAGCGTCCACTATCATCTGCTGCTGCGGAAGGAGACAGAACTGCCGTAAGGGAAATTGACCGGTAAAATGGTACGTCCCCGGGGGAACCAAAGCTGGCTTCTCCGGGGACGTTGTATGTTGTATCAGGCGTGGTTATAGCTGCTCGGCCATGGAGTAGATCAGCTCCTTGGACTTCTCCCAGCCCAGGCAGGGATCGGTAATGGATTTACCATAGATTCCCTCCCCAATTTTCTGGGCACCGTCCTCCAGATAGCTCTCCACCATAAAGCCCTTGACCAGGGACTTGACCTGGCTGGAATGGCGGCAGGCGTGAAGCACCTCGTTGACGATCCGCACCTGCTGTAGGTACTGCTTGCCGGAGTTGGCATGGTTGGCATCCACAATGGCGGCCATGTTCTGGAGGCCCTTGCCCTGGTACTGGTCATACAGGCCCATCAGATCCTCATAGTGGTAGTTGGGCCGGGTGCGGCCCGTGTTGTCCACATAGCCCCGGAGAATGGCGTGGGCCAGAGGATTTCCCTTGGTTTCCACCTCATAGCCGCAGTAGGAGAACACGTGGGGATGCTGGGCGGCGGTAATGGAGTTGAGCATGACGCTCAGGTCGCCGGAGGTGGGGTTTTTCATGCCTACCGGGGCCCCCAGACCGCTGGCCACCAGCCGGTGCTGCTGATTTTCCACGGAGCGGGCCCCTACGGCCACGTAGCTGAGCAGGTCGGCAAAATAGGCATCGTTGCCGGGATAGAGCATTTCATCGGCGCAGGTAAAGCCGGTTTCGTTTACCACAGTAACGTGCATATGCCGCAGAGAGTACAGGCCCTTTTCCATGTCCGGGGGCTTGGTGGGGTCAGGCTGGGAGGCGATGCCCTTGTAGCCGTCCCCGGTGGTACGGGGCTTGTTGGTGTAAATGCGGGGGATAATCAGGAGCTTGTCCTTGACCTGCTCCTGCACCGGCACCAGCCGGTGGATATAGTCGATCACCGCATCCTCCCGGTCTGCGGAGCAGGGGCCGATAATCAGAAGCATCCGGGCATCCCTGCCGGAAAGAATATCGGCGATTTCCCGATCCCGCCGGGCCTTGGCCTCTGCCCCGGCCTGGGACAGGGGAATGGCGGAGCGCAGCTCCTGGGCGGAGGGGAGCTTTCGGTGAACGGTCATATTGGTCAGGGTGTTCATGGTGTCATGCCTTTCTTTCTGTGCTGGAATGGCAACATTATAGCACAGATAATTTAGCAATGCAACGCATTTATGCGATAAAGTGAAGATTTATTCCGTCAGGACCAGCAGGGCGGACAGAGACAGGGCCAGCTGGCTCCGGGATACGATGGACTGGGGCTTTAGCAGGCCCTCTGTGGGGGAGAGAATCCCCTCGGACAGAGCCCAGCCCATGGGAACCCGGGCGTAGTCCGAGGTGTCGCTGCCGTCGGAATAGGAGCCCAGGCCCGCCAGGGTCTGGGGCGGCTGCTGCCGGTATTCCGTGGCGTAGCGGAACATGGCGGTGGCCAGCACCTCCCGGGTGACGGACTGTCGGGGAGAAAAGGTCTCCGCCGGGGAGAAAATCCCTACATCCATGGCCCAGCAGACGGCATACCAAAGCTCCGTGTCCTGGGGAACGTCAGAGACGGCATAGTCGGGAGCCTCCGGGCTGTTGGCCATACGGTAGAGGGTCAGGGCCAGCGCCTCCCGGGTGGCGGCTCGGGTGGGGGAAAAGAGATGGGGGCTGGTGCCACTGAGAATGCCCATGGGAACCAGCCGGGACACCGCATCCCGGACGGACTGGGAGGCCAGGGACAGGTCATAATATTGGTCAGCCGGGGTGGAGGGATAGAGGTTCTGCTCCAGCCAAGCCCCAAAAATGGGGGCGAACATGGCGTGGCCCTGGGCGTTGAGATGATACCAGTCTCCCTGACTGAGACAGTACTGGCTGCGGAAGGCCCCGTCATCCAGATACATACCGTTTTCCTGGGCGTTGCTGGCGTTGTAGCAGAGAATACCCCGGGCGGCGCAAATGCGGAGCATGGCGTCGGTGTAGTTCTGGGCGGTGCAGTCGGCCTGGTTTCGGGTGCCGTCGGAAATCCAGGGGGTAAAGCACACCAGGGCGGCCTCCGGGTATTTTTCCTGGAGCACGTCCAAAATCAGGTTCATGGCCCCGCAGAAGGTCTCCGGTTCCCGGCTGTCCTCCTGGCCCAGGGGGATACTGTTCGCCCAGTCGTTGGAGCCGCCCTGAAGGAGCACAAAGTCCAAATCCTTCTCCGGCAGCTCCCGGCATCGGTCTGCCATGGGATAATAGCCCTTGGGGCCGGAGGCGAAGGAGGAGCCGCTGATGGAATAGTTCAGCTGGGTCAGGCCCCAATGCTCCGAGAGCAGGTAAGTCCAGTCCTGCTCCGGGGATTCCAGGCCGTAGCCTGCGGTATAGCTGTCTCCCAGCACCAGAAAGCGGCGGCCCTCCAGGCCGGTTTTGGTGCAGGTGTCAATTCCCAGGGCGGGGGTGGACAGAAGCAGCAGGAGCAGGAGAAGCAGGGCAGGCAGACGTGTGGTTTTCACGGGAGAAGCCTCCTCTGTGGAAGTGTTCTTACAGGGTGCAGGGGTCAGGAAATGGAAAATTGGGCCAGATACCGTTGGAGCAGGGTAGCCACCTGGGCCCGGACGGCGGAACCGGAGGGATCCAGAGTATGGTTATCGGTGCCGTGAATCAGCCCTGCCTCCACGGCCCAGGCCATAGGTGTCCGGGCGTAGGGCTCCACCAGGTCGGCATCGCTGTAGTCCCGGAGGGATTCGGGAACGGTTTCCGGGAAACTCTCCTCCCGACCCACTGCCATGCGATGGAGAATGGCGGTGATTTGCTGGCGGGTAATGGAGGCTTCCGGGTCAAAGTGGGTTTCATCGGTGCCCAGCACATAGCCCTGGTGGTAGGCCCAGACCACCCCATCGGCGTAGTATTCCTCTGCTGGAACGTCCGTAAAGGGAGTGGTCAGGCCCTCCACGGAGGGCTTCCCGGCGGCCCGGTACAGAAGCGTCACCAGCATCCTGCGGGTAGTGTCCTCCTCCGGGCTGAACAGGTGGGTCTCGGTGCCGACCATATAGCCCCTGGCGGCGGCAAAGTCTACCGGGTCGGCAAACCAATCCTTTTTCGTCACGTCATAGAAGCCGTGTACCAGGAAATTTTCCTCCACCTGCTGGGTAAGCCACTGGGCGATGGTGGGCAGAAACAGAGCCTGTCCGGCAGGATTCAGATGCCAGCCATCGGTGGAGGTGAGGAAATACTTGCTGCGGAAGGCCTCACTGTTGGCGTAAATGCCGCTGATCTCCGGGTCACAGGCCTGAAAGCAGGGAATGCCCCTGGCGGCGCAGACACGGGTCATGGCCTCATAGTAATCGCCCTCCGGGGCAGAGTCGGAATCCGGGCGATCCTTGGGCTCCCAGCCGGTCATAAACACCAGCAGCGACTGGGGATAGGCCGCCTGAATCCGGTCAATGAGCAGGTTGATTGCCCCCTGAAAGCAGTTGGGGTCCCGGCTATCCGTGGCATCGCCCAGAGGAATGGCGCAGTACCAGTCGTTGCAGCCGCCCTCTACAAAGATCACGTCATAATCTCCCTCGGGGAGTTCCCGGTGGACAATGGGCAAATAGCAGCCGCCCTCTGCATATACCTCCTGCTCCGCAGCGGCAATGGTAGAGCCGTTCACAGAGCGACAGGTCACGTCCATGCCGTACTTGCTCTCCAGCATGGCGCACCAGGTGTCCTCATAGCTGTCCAGACCGTAGCCTGCGGTCAGGCTATCCCCAAGAAAGAGAATAGACCTGCCCTCCAGGGCAGTGCCAAGCGCACTTTGGACGTTGGCGGGCTGGAGGGCCTGGGTGTCGGGGGAGGGGTACAGGGCGGTATAGACCAGGGGCGCACTGCGATCAGCGGCCCGGACGGCACACAGCGTGCCCAGGGTGAGCAGCAGTGCCAAAAGGATGCGGCGGAAAAGGGTGCGCATGGGTTTCCCTCCTGTTAAGGTTAGTCTGTGTCAGAATAACACGAAAATGTGAAGAATATGTGAAGAAAAGCCGACGCATTCCTGGAAATGCGCCGACCCTTTGAGAAAAATTACGGCAAATCAGAGGAGGCCGTGGGGAGCAGCGGGAAGGTGACAATGGCCTTGAACAGATCCCCATCCAGTTCCAGGGCAAAGCTGCCGCCCATGGACTCGGTCAGGCTCCGGGCAATGGACAGGCCCAGGCCGCTGCCCTCGGTGTGCCGGGAGGCATCTCCCCGGACAAAGCGTTCCATCAAATCCTCGGCGGAAACCTCCAAAGGCTCCCGGGAGACATTTCGGAAGGTGGCGGTAACGGAGGAGCCGGACTCCACGGTGAGATAGAGCCGGGTGCCGGGCATGGCGTATTTTACGGCGTTTCCCAGCAGGTTATCAAAGACCCGCCACAGCCGCCGCCCATCGGCCCGCACCATGGCAGGCTCCTCGGGGATTTTGATTACCGGGGTCAGCTCCGCCCCGGTCAGCCGCTGGGCATATTCCCCCATGGCCTGACCCAGAAGCATATTGAAGTCCAGGGCCTCCAGCTGGAGATTCAGGTTCCCGGTGGAGGCCTTGCTGGCCTCTACCAAATCCTCGATGAGCTTTTTCAGCCGCATGGACTGGCGATCCAGCACCTCCAGATATTCCTGTGCGGCCTGGGAGCCGACGGGCTCCTGCTTGAGCAGGCTTACATAGCTGACAATGGAGGTCAGAGGGGTTTTCAGGTCATGGGACACGTTGGTGATCAGCTCGGCCTTTAGCCGCTCAGACCGGGTGCGGCTGTCTACGGCGGCGTTCATGCCGTCCTGAATGTGGTTGAGGGTGTCGGCGGCGGACTTAAAGTCCAGGACCAGATGCTCCTCCTTTACCTTGGTGCTGTAGTCGCCTGTGGCGATGGCCTCTGCGCCCTGCTTCAGCCGCCGGAAGCACAGGGTCACATAGCCCACCAAAGCACCCAGCACCAGCTTTTCTCCCAGCCACAGCAGGAACAGCAGGTCGTTGCAGGCCCATACACAGGCGGTCAGAGCAATGAACTCCACCAGACACAAAATGCCATAGCAGAGGAGCACCTTCCACAGCAGAGGCAGATACCCCAGGCACCGGCCAAGCCCCCGGCCCAGGCGGCCAAGGCCTCGGCCCAGCAGGAGGAAAAGCTGATAGAGGACGCAGCCCTGCACCAGAAAGTGGGTCTTGATTCGGACACAGAGCATCAGAATGAAATACATCAGACTGACGGAAAAGCCCAGCAGAAGCAGCCCTATCAGGGAGCAAATGGCGGAAAGGTAGACAGAGTCAAAGAAGGAGGCGCAGACTGCCAGACAATAGCCTCCCAGAATCAGACACAGCACCCCGGCAAGATCCGGGGGGAGCCGATAGACGGGGCCAAGCACCGGCTCCTCCTGCCCCGGAATGCGGCCCACGGCGCAGCCCAGATACACCAATAGAATCAGGCTCAGCAGCAGCCCGCCGCAGCCCAGACCCACCAGCCAGAAGCGCAGAGGGGTCACACGCTCCGAAAAGATGGACATGGCCTGATAGGAGTCCTGATAGGGAAAGCCGGAGAGCAGGTAGCAGGTGACGGTGTAGCGGCTGGTGGTGTAGCCGGTGTCCTCAAAGGAGGCGGTGTCGTCCTGGTAAAAACCCTCGCCGTCCTCCGTAAAGGCATAGGAATAGTGGGGGCCGCCGACGGGATAGCAGAAGCCCGCAGACATGGCCTCCGAGGAAAGCTGCTCTATGGCGTCACTGCTTTGCCCCCGGGAATCCGTCACCAGCAGGAAAGCACCCAGGTAGTCGTTATAAAGGTAATAGGAGCCGGCGCAGCGGAACATCAGCCCAGTCACCACCAGGGACTCCGAGGCGGCGGAGGCATCCGGCACGCTGAAGTTGTAGGGAATGTTCTGCTGCATATATACAGGCTCACCGTCATAGGTGCTCAGCACGGCTTTGCCGGTTTCGGCATCGGTGATGGTATAGCGCAGGTTGGAGCCTTCTCCGGTGTAAACGCCGCCTACATAGTAGCTGGCCCAGGGCTGGGTCGGGTCGCTGGGGTCAAAGTAATCCATCATAATGCTGTTGGCATCCGTATACATTTGGCGCATGGCCAGGGAATCCAAGGGGCCGCAGCCGGAGTCAAAGGTTCCTGCGTCCAGCAGCAGCAGGATCAGCAGTCCGCAGAGGAAGGCGGTGGTGAGGCTGATAAGGCACAGGACGGCCCCGGCGATTTTTGTGCCGGTGCGATAGAAGAAATGCATGGAATCACTCCGTTCAGGTCGAGACAAATTTGTACCCCTGGCCCCAGACCACGGTCAGGTAGCGGGGATTGGCAGGGTCGATCTCGATTTTCTCTCGGAGGTGGCGAATATGTACGGCAACGGTGCCCTCTGCGCCCACTGGGGACTCCTTCCAGACCTGGCGGTAGATTTCGGCAATGGAGAACACCTGGCCCGGATGGGTGAGAAAGAGCTTAAGAATTTCGTACTCGGTGGGGGTAAGGCTCACCGGTTCTCCGTCCACGGTGACGGCCTTGGCCTTGTCGTCCATGGACACAGGACCGCAGACCAGAGCCGAAGGCGCCGTGACGGCGGAGCCCAGCTGGAGATAGCGCCGGAGCTGGGACTTGACCCGGGCCAGTACCTCCACAGGATTAAAGGGCTTGGTAATATAGTCGTCCGCCCCCACGTCCAGGCCCAGCACCTTGTCGGTGTCCTCGCTTTTTGCCGTCAGAAGAATCACCGGCACATTGCTGGCTTGGCGGAGCCGGGAGAGCACGGTAATCCCGTCCATCACCGGCATCATAATGTCCAGCAGCACCAGTTGAACATCCCCGGCGGCCACCGCCTCCAGGGCCTCCCGGCCGTTGGCGCAGAGCACCGTCTCATAGCCGGAGGCCGTAAGATAGATGCTCAGGGCAGACCGAATATCGGCCTCATCGTCACAAATGAGTATCTTGTACATATCGCTCACCTTCCTGAATCCAGTGTACCAAACGGGAGATTAAAATCAAAGCAGGGGAGACATTAAAAAACCATTAAAAAGGAGGAAAAAGCGCCGCAGCAGCGGCGCTTACCAGGCTCAGTGGCCCAGCTTGGCCAGGGCCTCCCCCACCTTGTAGATGTCTCCTGCACCGATGGTCAGAATCAAGTCCCCCGGGGCGGCAATCTCCTGGAGCCGCTGGGTGATGGCCTCAAAGCTGGGATAGTATTCGGCGCCGGGAATTTGATCCGCCAAATCCTTGGAGGAGATTCCGATGGTGTTTTGCTCCCGGGCGGCATAGATTTCCGCCAGAATGGTCAGGTCAGGCCGGGACAGCTGCTCCACAAACTCCGGAAACAGGGCCTTGGTTCGGGAGTAGGTGTGAGGCTGGAAAACCACAATGGTGCGGCTGTAGCCCCGTTGGGGCACCGCATCCAGGGTGGCCTTCAGCTCTCCGGGGTGATGGGCGTAGTCGTCATAGATGTCGGCCCCCCGGAAGATGCCCTTAAACTCCATTCGCCGGGCGGCCCCGGTGAAGGAGGTGAGGCCCCGGGTGATGGCCTCCGGGTCTACCCCAAGGGCCCAGGCGGCGGCAATGGCCGCCAGAGCGTCCATACAGTTGTGTTTGCCCAGAACCCGCAAATCCACATGGGTGTAGAACACGCCACCGCAGTATACGTCAAAGGAGGAGAAGCCCCGGTCAAAGTGGGCGGGATATACGGTCATATCCGGGGTCATGCCGAAGGTGATGAGCCGGCGGTCAATGCCCTTTAGAGCGTCCATGGTGTTTTTGTCCATGCCGTTGGCAATGACAATGCCCCGGTCTGCGGGGGTCAGCTCGGCAAAGGCCCGGAAGGAGTGCTTAATGTCCTCTATATCCTTGAAGAAGTCCAGATGATCCGCATCAATGTCCAGAATCACGGCGATGGTGGGGGTAAAGTTCAGGAAGGAGTTGCAGTATTCGCAGGACTCCATAATGATGGTGTCCCCGTGGCCCACCCGATGGCCGGCATCCAGCAAATTCAGATACCCGCCGATCATCACCGTAGGATCCAGCCCGGACTCCATGGCAATGTGGGTCATCATGGAGGTGGTCGTGGTTTTGCCGTGGGTGCCGGAGAAGCAAACGGCGTTTTCATAGGCGGACATAATATAGCCCCAGGACTGGGCCCGCTCAAACACCGGGATCCCGGCGGCCAGGGCGGCGGCAATCTCCGGGTTGTCGTCATGGGCGGCGGCGGTGCGGACCACGCAGTCGGCCCCCTGAAGGTTTTCCGCCCGGTGGCCGATGGCCACGGGAATGCCCTTGGCGACAAGGGTGTCCGTAGCCTTGCTGGGATTCATGTCCGAGCCGGTGACGGTGATGCCCATGCCCTGGAGCACCATGGCCAGGGCGCACATGGACACGCCGCCAATGCCCACCATATGCACCCGCTTTCCGGGGACCAGGTATTTTGCTATATGAGATGTCTGTTCATGACACACGATAAGGTTCCTCCTAGGTCACGCCGCCAGGGCGCACAAAATCGCCGCTGCCAAGGCAGCGTTCTGTGACTACATTATAATACCTTTTGCCGGATTGCACAAGGGGGAAAATGAAAGAGCAGCCCTGCCGAAGCAGAGCTGCCGGAAATGGGCTCAGGAATGGGACTTATCCACGCTGCGGGAGAAGGTGACACCGTCCTTGTGGAGGACAATGTCCAGAGAGGCCCGATCCCCCCGCATATAGGCCTGGGTGAACTCGTAGCATTCGCCGCTCTCCGTCCGGGTCTGGCGCTGGACAAAGAAGCCTGCGCTGCCCACACGGCAGTGGAGCAAATCCGCATCGGCCTTGCTGAACTTGACCGCCTCATAGGAATCCACGGCGGTGTAGGGAATCACCCCCACATCGTAGAGCAGGGAGTAGAAGGAATGGGTCTGCAGCAGTTCCCGGGTCAGACCGGGGTAGATGTACTGGGGATAAAAGGAGGTCTCCAGCATCAGCGGCTCCCCGTTGACCTTTCGGATTCGGGTGAACTTGTAGACCTTAATGTCGTTGGAGCGCAGCTCCAGCATTTTCACAATATCCGGGGTAGGGTCGATCACCGCAAACTCGATCAGATCAGAGGAGGGGGTCAGGCCCATGGCGGTCATCTCTGCGGTGAAGGAATAGACACGCTCGGTTTTTCTGTGTACCTTAGGTTCCGCCACGAAAGTTCCCTTGCCCTGGCGGCGTACCACCAGACCCTCGGATTCCAGAGCACCGATGGCCTGCCGCACCGTGGAGCGGGAAATGGACAGGGCCCGGCACAGCTCGGCCTCTGAGGGGAGAAGATCACCGGGGCTGAGAATCCCGGCGGAGATATGGCGTTTGATAATTGCCACCAGCTGGTTATACAGGGGGACATCGCTGTCCAGAGACAGCTTTGCGCTTAGGATGGGGCTGTTGCTCGTGCTCATCATATTACCACCTGAATCTAGTATGGAATAGAAGTCTTTTCCATTAGTATAGCAAACTTTCTGAAAAATGCAAGAGAAAAGGAACAAGAAAGGAAAATGACGAATCATTTTGCACCGCTGCAAAACAATCCGTCGTTCCATGGCATTGCCGAAACCGGCTGTCTGGCTACGACTCAGGGAGGTGACCTGAACAGACAGCCGGATTGGTAATGCATCAAAGC
>CAVJIP010000150.1:0-10727 GCA_963649625.1 Bacteroidaceae bacterium | reverse complement strand
CCCCCCGTGAACTCGCTATATAAAAAGCGAGTGTTCTTATAGCTTTTCAAATGCTATAAGAACACTCGTCATGGTGCGGATGGCGGGACTTGAACCCGCACGCCCATACGAGCACCAGCACCTCAAGCTGGCCAGTCTACCGATTCCAGCACATCCGCAAATTGCATGGTTAATTATATCACAGCTTTGAAATTTGTCAATGTAAATTTTGCTTTTTCCCGGTGTTCTTTTGAATTTCCATTGCAAAACGCCTGGGATTCTGTTAAAATGGCGTCATGTGACCGATACCTATGTTAAGGAGGAGGGACGGCAGATGCCACGGTTTTTCATAGAGGAGTCTCAGTTGGGGCCTCAGCTTGCGGTGCTCACCGGGGAGCAGGCTGCCCACGCCAAAGTGCTGCGGCTCAGGCCGGGGGACGCTGTTACCCTCTGCGACGGCCAGGGAACGGACTATCCCTGTGTGATTTCGGACATCACCCCCCAACAGGTCTGCCTGACCATTCAGGGAAGGCACCCCTCGGAGGCAGAGCCCAGGGTGCGGGTCAGCGTCTATATAGGCTTTGCCAAGGGGGACAAGCTGGAGCACGTCATCCAGAAAGCCACGGAGCTGGGGGCGGCGGAAATCGTAGGATTTCCCAGCAGCCGCTGTGTGGCGAAGCTGGAGGAACGGGCCCTTGAGAAAAAGCTCCTGCGGTGGCAGAAAATTGCGGAGGCGGCGGCGGAACAGTCCGGCCGGGGAAGAATCCCCCAAGTGCTTGCCCTGACCTCCTATGAGGAAATGCTCCATCGGGCCGCCCAGAGGGGTGAGGCCATTTTCTTCTACGAAAACGAGCAAAAGCACAGCCTGACCCAGGCCCTGGCCGGAGGCTTTCAGACCCTTTCGCTGATTACCGGCCCGGAGGGAGGCTTTTCCCCGGAGGAGGCCCACAAGGCGGCCCTGGCGGGGATGGAGATTTGTACCCTGGGCCGGAGGATTCTTCGGTGCGAGACGGCCCCCCTGTGTGCCCTCTCTGCGGTGATGTTTGCCGCAGGGGAATACTAATATAAATGGAAACAATCTTTAGATATATCAGGTGAAACAAATGAGTTTGAAAATCGGAATTGACGTGGGCTCCACCACGGTCAAGGTCATTGTCCTCAGCCAGGACAACGACCTGCTCTATCGCTCCTATGAGCGGCACTTTTCCATGGTTCGGGAAAAGACCTGTGAGCTGCTGCGGGGCGCAGAGGACATTCTGAAGGGCCAGCAGGTGCGGGCGGTTATCACCGGCTCGGCGGGCCTTGGTATGGCCAAAAGCGCCAACGTGAGCTTTGTCCAGGAGGTCTTTGCTACGGCGGAGGCGGTGGAGAAGTTTATCCCCGACACGGATGCGGTCATTGAGCTGGGCGGCGAGGACGCAAAGATCATCTTCTTCGGCGGCTCTCTGGAGGAGCGGATGAACGGCTCCTGCGCCGGAGGCACCGGTGCCTTTATTGACCAGATGGCCACCCTGGTGGGGGTCACGGCGGATGAGCTGGACGCATTGAGCCTGGGCTATGAAAAGCTCTATCCCATTGCCTCCCGGTGCGGTGTGTTCGCAAAATCGGACATTCAGCCTATTCTCAATCAGGGAGCCCGGAAGGAGGACGTGGCCGCCTCTATTTTCCAGGCCGTGGTGGATCAGACCGTGGCGGGGCTGGCCCAGGGCAGGGACATTGCCGGCAAGGTGGTGTTTCTGGGGGGGCCCCTGCACTTCCTAAAGGGGCTACGGCAGCGGTTCCAGGAGACCCTCAAGCTGGATGATGACCACGCCATTTTCCCGGAAAACGGCGACTGTTTCGCCGCCATTGGGGCGGGCCTTTGCGCCGAGGGCTATCAGCCTGAGGGATTTGAGGACATTTTGAGCCGGCTGGAGCAGGCAGTGGAGGATCGGGGCAACACCCAGACCATGGAGCCACTGTTCCGTGACCAGGAGGAATATGATGCCTTTCTGGCCCGGCACAACGCCAACCGGCCCCCGGAGGCGGACATTTCCTCCTATTCCGGCAAGGCCTATCTGGGCATAGATGCAGGCTCCACCACCACCAAGCTATGTCTCATTGCCCCGGACGGAGGGCTCCTCTACACCTATTACAGCTCCAACCGGGGAAATCCCGTTTCCGTGATTTTAGAGCAGCTTCGGCATATCTATGCCCTGTGTGGAGATCGGATCACCCTGGCCGGCAGCGCCGTCACCGGCTATGGGGAGGATCTGATTACCTCCGCCTTCCAGGTGGATGCTGGGCTGGTGGAGACGGTGGCCCACTTCCGGGCAGCGGCCCACTTCTCCCCCGGTGTGGATTTTATTATCGACATCGGCGGTCAGGACATGAAGTGCTTCAAGATTCGCAATCACGCAGTGGACTCCATTATGCTCAACGAGGCCTGCTCCTCCGGCTGCGGCAGCTTTATTGAGACCTTCGCCAAGGCCCTGGGCTATTCCATTGGGGATTTCTCCAAAATGGGCCTGATGGCCCGGCATCCGGTGAATCTGGGCTCCCGCTGCACCGTGTTTATGAATTCCTCCGTCAAGCAGGCCCAGAAGGACGGAGCCACCGTGGAGGACATCTCGGCAGGCCTGTCCATCTCCATTGTGAAGAACGCCGTATATAAGGTCATTCGTGCGGCCTCCGCCGATGATTTGGGGAAAAACATTGTGGTGCAGGGAGGCACGTTCCTCAATGACGCAGTGCTTCGGGCCTTTGAGCTGGAGCTGGGACGGGACGTGACCCGGCCCACCATTGCCGGGCTTATGGGGGCCTATGGTGCGGCGCTCCACGCCCAGGAGCTGGGACTGGAGCGGTCCAAGATTCTCTCGGCCCAGCAGCTGGAGCATTTCACCCACAAGTCCAATCCCGCCACCTGCAAGGGCTGCACCAACCACTGCTCCCTGACCGTCAATCTCTTTGACGGAGGCCGCCGGTTTATCTCCGGCAACCGCTGCTCCAAGCCCTTGGGCGGAAAGAAAACGGAGCTGCCAGATATGTTCCACTACAAATATCAGAAGCTCCGGGCCATGGAGGGAAAGGGCACCGGCAACGGCAGCCGGGGCCGTATGGGCATTCCCTTCGGTCTGAATATGTATGAAAACCTGCCCTTCTGGTATACCTTCTTTACCCGGCTGAATTTTGAGGTGGTGCTTTCCCCGGAGTCCTCCCGCTCCCTGTATCTCAAGGGTCAGCATACCATCCCCTCCGATACGGTCTGCTATCCGGCCAAGCTCCTCCACGGCCATGTGGAGGCCCTGGTGGAGGCGGGGGTGGATGCCATTTGGTATCCTTGTATGTCCTACAACAATGACGAGGGCATCGGCGACAACCACTACAACTGCCCGGTGGTGGCCTACTACCCGGAGCTGTTGGCGGCCAACGTCCCGGCCCTGCAGAGGGTCCGGTTCTTTGACCCCTATGTGGGGCTTTGGCGGAGGAAGGACTGCGCCAAGCGGCTTTCGGAGTTTTTCCACCAGGAATACGGTATTCCCAAAAAGCTGGTGGCCCAGGCGGTGAAGGCCGCCTACGAGGCCTATGACGACTATGTGGCGGAGGTTCACACCACCGGCGAGCGGTACATAGAGGAAGCCAGAGCCAACGGACATCCCATGATCGTCATCGCCGGCCGGCCCTATCACATTGACCCGGAGATCAGCCACGGCATCAACGACCTGATTACCTCCTTCGGCTTTGTGGTGCTCACCGAGGACACCCTGGCCTACCGGGAGGGCTACGCCCCCCGTACCGTCCTGAACCAGTGGACCTTCCAAAGCCGAATGTACAATGCGGCCCGGTATGTCTGCACCCAGAAGGATATGCAGATGGTTCAGCTGGTTTCCTTCGGCTGCGGCACCGACGCCATTACCACCGATGAGCTGCGCTCCATTCTGGAATCCGGCGGAAAGCTGTATACCCAGCTGAAAATCGACGACATCTCCAATCTGGGTGCGGTGAAGATTCGGATTCGCAGCCTTATGGCTGCCATGGATGCCAGAAAGGAGGAGCACTGAGATGGCGGAGCTTGTATACGACAAAACCGGGCGGCTTCTGTTTACCAAGGAGATGGCCCAGGAATATACCATTTTGGCCCCCCAGATGCTGCCGGACCATTTCGCCATGCTGGAGAGCATTCTCCAGGAGGCAGGCTACCGGGTAAAAATGCTCAACACCACCGGCCATACCATCCTGGAGGAGGGGCAGAAGTACGTCCACAACGACGCCTGCTACCCGGCGATTCTGGTAATCGGCCAGCTGATTGACGCCATTCATCGGGGCGGCTATGACCCCCACAAGGTGGCCCTGTTTATCACCCAGACCGGCGGCGGCTGTCGGGCCTCCAACTACCTTTACCTGCTGCGGAAGGCCCTGGCCCGGGCGGGGCTGGAATATGTGCCGGTGGTGTCTCTGAATCTTTCCGGCATGGAGAAAAACCCCGGCTTTCGGTTGACCCTGTCCATTCTCCGAAAGGCCGTATTTGCCGTGATCTATGGCGACCTGATGATGAATGTGGGCTGGCAGGTGCGGCCCTATGAGGTGAACGCCGGGGACACGGATCGGTGCCTGGCCCAGTGCCGGGAATACCTGCTGGGAGAGATGCGTGCCGGACGGGGCATGACCTTCAAAAGTATGGTAAAAAACTTTGATTATCTCATCGACCAGTTCAAGCGCATCCCGGTTCAGGGGGAGCAAAAGATTCCCGTAGGGGTGGTAGGCGAGATCTATGTAAAATATGCGCCCCTGGGCAATAACGACCTGGCAAACTTCCTGCTCAGCGAGGGGGCAGAGCCGGTGATTCCGGGGCTGATGGACTTTATTATCTTCAAGGTCTACAACCGGGACGTGGACGTGGATCTGTACGGCGGCCATTTGGCAAAGAAAAAAATATGCCAGTTCCTGGAAAAATATCTGATGAAATATCAGCACGCCATGATCGATGCACTAGACCGCTCCGGCCGGTTCCGTGCTCCGGGAGATTTTAACGACCTCCACCGCCTCATTCAGGGCTATCTGGGAGACGGCAACAAAATGGGCGAGGGCTGGCTGCTTACGGCGGAGATGCTGGAGCTGATCCATTCCGGAGTGCCCAATATTGTCTGCACCCAGCCCTTTGGCTGCCTGCCCAATCACATTGTGGGCAAGGGCATGATTCGGCGGCTCAAGGAGGACTACCCGGACTCCAATATTGTGGCCATTGACTATGACCCGGGGGCCACCCGAATCAATCAGGAAAACCGCATTAAGCTGATGCTGGCCAATGCCCAGAAAAAGCGGCAGCAGGCGGAAAAACAGGAACCTGCCGCCCTATAAAGTAAGCACCCCCGGAGCCGAAGCTCCGGGGGGTTCTGCGTCCAATCAAAGGGCGAATCAGACGTCCATGGCGGCATGATAGCCGTCAAAAATGGCTCCGTTGGTTTTGCCTACCTGATGGCAGTCACCAATCACCCGAATCACAGGCACATCCAGGGCTATCAGCTCCGACACCGGGACGGCACGCTGGCCGAAGGCATAGACCTTACTCTCCGCCGGAATCACCACGGTGTTTCCGTCCTTGTCCTGGGTTTCCACCCCCTGGTCGGTGACGGCGGTGCAGCGAAGGCCGGTACGAATATGGAGAGAGGGGGTTTCGGCAAAGCTCTGGAGCATGGCCACCCGGTGCATCCAGTTGGCATCCGGAGCCACAGCGTCCTGCATCTCAATAATGGTCACGTCCCGGCCAGTCTCCGCCAGGAACAGGGCGGTTTCGCAACCCACCAGGCCACCGCCCATGACGGCCACGGTCTTGCCCAGGGAGTCCAGATTGGTGTAGGCCGTGGTGGCGTGCTGGGCACTTTCAATGCCGGGCAGGGGGAACACCACAGGCGTGGAGCCTGCGGCAATCAGCAGGGCATCGGGCTTTAGCTGGGCCACCAGCTCCGGCGTGACCTCCGTATTCAGGCGTACCTCCACATGGGAGGTCTCCACCCGGTGGATCAGATGATCCTTCAGCCGCTTCAGGTCGGCTTTCAGGCTGTCGTAGTCGGTGAATTTCAACAGGCCGCCCAGCCCGTTGGCTTTTTCCGCCAGAATGACCCGATGTCCCCGGGCCGCCGCAGTGGCTGCCGCCTCCAGACCGCCCGGGCCGCCGCCCACCACCAGCACGGTTTTCTGGGTCTTAGCAGGCTTTTCCATGGCATCGAGCAGGAACTCATGGCCGGTGCGGGGATTGACGGCGCAGGCAAAGCGGGTCTTGGTTTGCATCCCGGTCAGGCAGTCCAGGCAGCGCAGACAGGGGCGAATGTCCTCATTCTTGCCCTCCCGGGCCTTCTGGGGCAGGAAGGGGTCGGCAATCAGGCTCCGCACCATGGCCACTGCATCGGCCTTGCCGGAGGCAATGACCTCCTCTGCCTCGCTGGGAGTCACAATGGAACCAACGGCCACCACGGGACACTTGGTCACGGCGGCCTTTACGGCGGCGGCATACTTCACGTTGGGCATATGGGGCAGGAACATGGTGGGATGGGTCTTGACAGCAAAGTTCGGGTCGGTGTCCAGACCGGCGGACACATGAATCAGCTCCACTTTGTCCTGAATCATCTTGCAAAATTCCACAACCTCCTCAATGGGAAGGCCCCCATCAATCAGCTCCGGGCCTACCCGGTATTCAATGGGAACCTTCCGGCCCACTGCGGCCCGCACCTTTTCAATGACCATCAGGGGGAATTTTGCCCGATTCTCCAGGGAGCCGCCGAAGTCATCGGTGCGGCGGTTGAATTTGGGGGAGAGCATCTGATCCAGAAGCCAGCCGTGGGCCCCGTGGAGCATCACCATGTCAAAGCCGGCCTGGATGGCCAGCCGGGCGGCATTGCCGTAGGCGTTGGCTACCTCCTCCAGTTCCTGGGGGGTCGCACCTTTGACGGCGGTGCCGTTGGCCTTGACCTCGTCCACCGGACCCAGGGTCTGATAGCCTGTCACCAAGGAATTGGAGATGCGTCCCCCGTGGTTTAGCTCAATGGAGGAGACAGCCCCATGCTGGCCAATGGCCCGGGCCACCTCAGACCATTTCTGGACAGTGCCGCTGGAGAGAATGGGATGCCGGGGGGTGGTAAAGCCCCGCTCCTCCACCGGGGTGTCTCCCACGGTGATCTGGGCCGCACCGCCCTTGGCCTTTTCCCCATAATAGCCCACCATCACATCGGAAGGACTGCCGTCAGGGTTCAGAGCGCACATCATATTGGGGGCCGAGAGAATCCGGTTCCGGAAGGTCAGCGTGCCCACCTGCAAGGGAGTAAAAAGCTGAGAATATTTCATATTTCATAGATCCTTTCTAAAAATGCTGGTCTGCTTACTTTCTCCTTTATTATGACTGCGAAACAGTAAATTGTCAAAGGGATTATAATTTATTTTACAATGAATTGAAATTCATACTTCCCCCGGGAATCCTGAAAATCCCTTGAAAACCCCTTGAAAAAGCCTTAAAATGTGGTAAAATGCAGAGAAGCATATACCAAAGGAGGGGCTACATGAACCTATTTGATATACTGGGCCCGGTGATGGTAGGGCCGTCCAGCTCCCATACCGCCGGGGCGGTGCGAATCGGCTACACCGCAAGGAAACTGCTCAAGGAGCCGGTGAAGCAGGCGGAGCTGCTGCTCTATGGCTCCTTTCTGGCCACGGGAAAGGGCCACGGCACACCCCAGGCCCTGGTGGCGGGGCTGCTGGGCATGACCCCGGAGGACAGCCGAATCCCCCACAGCCTGGAAATCGCCCGGGAGCGGGGAGTGCAGGTGCAGTTTGGGGAGGCGGAGCTAAAGGACGCCCATCCCAATTCCGTGGAGCTGCACCTGGTGGGGGTCTCCGGCCGGGAGCTGTCTCTGGTGGGAGAGTCCATCGGCGGCTCCCGCATCAACATTGCCAAGCTGGATGGCCTGTCCGCCAACTTTACCGGGGAGCATCCCACCCTGATCGTCCACAATTTAGATCAGCCGGGCCATGTGGCGGAGGTCACGGCACGGCTGGCGGAGGACGGGGTGAATATAGCCACCATGCAGCTCTATCGGGCCAGCCGGGGTGGCCATGCGGTGATGATTTTGGAGTGTGACCAGGAGGTGCCAGAGGGCTCTCTTTTCTGGTTGCGCCGGCGGCCTGGCATTGAAAAGGTGACGTATTTTAGCCTGGAGGAGGGAGATCTATGAGCATGACACGCCTATCGGAGATCACAGCAGCGGCCCAACGGGAGCAGATTCCCTTTTGGCAGGTGATTTTAGAGGAGCAGTGTCGGGAGCAAGGCTCCACTCCGGCCTCGGCGATGGAAACCATGCTAAGAATGTACCGGGCCATGACGGCGGCAGACCTGGACTATGACCCCGCCCTCCGCTCCATCAGCGGTATGGCCGGAGGAGACGGAGAAAAGCTCCGGGCCTACCGCCTAAGCGGCAGCGGCCTGCTGGGGCCCTACCTGGCAGAGGTCATGGAAAAGGCGGTGAAAATGGCGGAGTCCAACGCCTGTATGAAGCGAATCGTGGCGGCCCCCACCGCAGGCTCCTGTGGGGTAATTCCGGCGGTGCTGCTGACCTATCAGAAGCAGCGGCAGGTGCCGGAGGCCCGGATGGCGGAGGCCCTGTTTACCGCCGCCGGTATCGGAGCGGTGATCGCCGAAAACGCCAGCATTGCCGGAGCCGAGGGCGGGTGTCAGGCGGAGATCGGTGCAGCCTGCGCCATGGCCGCCGGTGCCGTGGTACAGCTGGAGGGCGGAGACCCGGAGGCCATCTGTCACGGTGCGGCCCTGGCCCTGAAAAGCCTGCTGGGGCTGACCTGCGACCCGGTGGCCGGATTGGTGGAGGTACCCTGCATCAAGCGGAACGCCTCCGGGGCGGTGCTGGCGGTGACAGCGGCCCAAATGGCCCTGGCGGGTATCCGCAGCGCCCTGCCTCCGGACGAGGTCATTAATTCCATGGGCCGCATCGGGCGGTTGCTCCCTGCCTGCCTCCGGGAAACCAGCCAGGACGGTCTGGCCATTACCCCCACCGCTATGGAAATCACCCGCCGGCTTCGTGGTTCCGGCAAAGACACCACGGAGCACTCCTGACCTGCGGGGCGCATTTGGAAGAAAAACAGAGACGTTCCTTCACATCTTATTCATTTTTCTTGACATCCTCCCGGCCAGGCTATACAATATATGTTGCAAATTAGTATGGTTCCCCTGTAAATTGTGTTGAAATTTGCATGACAACCTGTATATTTGTTCCAATTTTGTATAAGGAGGTGTTTTAGAGAGAATGCTCATCAACGTAATATTGGCAATTGTGGGGTTTCTGGTAGGCGGCATTGTGGTGTTCCCGGTGGCCGTGAATTATCGGAAGCGTACCGCCGAAAAGGAGATCGGCAGCGCAGAGGACGAGGCCAAGCGTATCATCAACGAATCCATCAAAAGCGCAGAGAACAAAAAACGTGAAATGCTGGTGGAGGCCAAGGAGGAAATCCACAAAAGCCGTAACGAAAATGACCGGGAGATTCGGGAACGGCGCAACGAGATCCAGAAGCAGGAGCGCCGACTTCAGCAGAAGGAGGAATCCTTGGATCGGAAGGCTGACCAGTACGAGCGGAAGGACGAGGAGCTGACCCGGAAGCTGGCCAACGTAGCCACTACCCAGGCGGAGGTGGCCCAGCTTAAAGCCGCTCAGATGGAGACGCTGGAAAAAATCTCCGCCATGACCACCGAGGAGGCCAAGGAATATCTGCTGAAAAACGTGGAGTCCGAGGTGCGCCACGAAACGGCCATGAAAATCAAGGAGACCCAAACCCAGCTTCGGGAGGAGGCCGATGAAAGGGCCCGGGAGATCATCGCCACCGCCATTCAGCGGTGTGCCGCCGACCATGCGGCAGAAACCACCATTTCCGTGGTACAGCTTCCCAACGATGAAATGAAGGGCCGGATCATTGGCCGAGAGGGCCGGAATATCCGGGCCCTGGAAACCAAGACCGGGGTGGATTTGATTATCGACGATACCCCGGAGGCCATCACCCTGTCCAGCTTTGACCCGGTTCGCCGGGAAATCGCCCGGATCGCCCTGGAAAAGCTCATTGCCGACGGACGCATCCAGCCCACCCATATTGATAATATGGTGGACAAGGCCCGCCGTGAGGTGGAGCAAACCATTAAGCAGGAGGGAGAACGGGCCACCTTTGAAACCGGCGTACACGGCCTGCACCCCGAGCTTGTAAAGCTGCTGGGTCGGCAGAAATACCGTACCAGCTACGGCCAGAACGTGCTCAATCACTCCATTGAGGTGGCGCATCTCAGCGGCCTGATGGCGGCGGAGCTGGGAGAGGACGTGACCCTGGCCAAGCGGGCAGGTCTGCTGCACGACCTGGGCAAGTCCGTAGACCATGAGATGGAGGGCAGCCACGTTGCCTTGGGTGTGGAGCTTGCCAAAAAGTACAAGGAAAGCCCCCAGGTGATTCACGCCATCGAGGCCCACCACGGAGACGTGGAGCCTCAGACCATCATCGCCTGTCTGGTTCAGGCGGCCGATGCCATTTCTGCGGCCCGTCCCGGTGCCCGGAGAGAAAACGTAGAAAATTATGTCAAGCGGCTGGAAAAGCTGGAGGAGCTTACGTCCTCCTTCCCCGGCGTAGAAAAGTCCTACGCCATCCAGGCTGGCCGCGAGGTTCGGATTATGGTGAAGCCCGAGGAGGTGTCCGAGGACAACATGATTATCCTGGCCCGCGACATTGCAAAG
>CAVJIP010000149.1:0-11269 GCA_963649625.1 Bacteroidaceae bacterium | reverse complement strand
CCCAAACGTTCGGACAGGTTCTCCTGCATATGAAAATGAATAATCTCCTCACTTCGGCATTGTTCTTTGTTCCACTGCCTCAAAAACGCAACCAGTACGCCGCTGCCCCCATTTTCCCTAGTTGAAGGTGTCATCCGCCTGGGAAAACAGACGGTGAACCCGGGAAAACAGCGGCGCATACTCCGGCGCATCCGGGCTTGGCAGGCTGTCCAAAAAACGGGCTGCGGCCTCCTGGGCCTCCTGGAGCACGGTGATGTCCTCTGCCAAGGAGGCATATCGGAACATGGGCAGGCCGCTTTGACGCTGTCCAAAGAAGTCTCCCGGCCCCCGAAGCTTCAAATCCTCCTGGGAGATGGCAAAGCCATCGTTGGTGCTGCAAAGGGCCAGGAGACGCTTCCGGGTGTCGGGATTTCGATTGTCCGACACCAAAACGCAGTAGGACTTTTCCTCGTTTCGTCCCACCCGGCCCCGCAGCTGATGAAGCTGGCTCAGGCCGAACCGATCCGCATTCAGCACGATCATCAAGGTGGCGTTCTTTACATCCACCCCCACCTCGATGACCGTGGTAGCCACCAAAATGTCCGTTTCCCGGTTTAGAAACCGGGTCATGGCGCAGTCCTTGGCCTCTCCACGGAGCTTTCCGTGAACCAGCCCCACCTGTAGCTCCGGGAAGGCCGCCTGTAGGGTCTGATACTCCGTCTCTGCGGCGGTAAGGCCTGTCTCCTGGTTTTCCTCCACCGCCGGACAGACCACATAAACCTGATGGCCCTCCTGGGTCTGCCGCCGGATAAAACCGTACAGCCGTGCCCGGTAGGCCGTGCTCACCAAAAAGGTCTCTACCGGCTGCCGCCCCGGAGGAAGCTCATCTATCACAGACACGTCCAGGTCCCCATAGAGGATCAGGGCCAGCGTCCTTGGGATTGGCGTGGCGGAGAGCACCAGCATATGGGGGGTCATCCCCTTCCCGGCCAGGGCCGCCCGCTGGCGCACCCCGAACCGATGCTGCTCATCAATCACCACCAGGCCCAGATTAAAAAAGTCCGTGGTGTCCGTCAGCAGCGCATGGGTACCTATGACGATTTTGGCGGCTCCTACGGCAATATAGTCCAGCATACGCCGCCGCTTTCCCCCGGCAGCCGACCCGGTCAGCAGCACGCAGGTAATACCCAGAGGCTCTAAAAACCGGGAAATGGTGTGGTAGTGCTGGGTGGCTAAAAGCTCCGTAGGGGCCATAAGCGCCGCCTGATAGCCGTTTTCCACCGCCTGGAGCATGGCCCCCAGGGCCACCATGGTCTTGCCGGAGCCCACGTCTCCCTGGAGGAGCCGATTCATAGGCAGCCCCGAGGACATATCCCGGGAAATCTCTCCCAAGGCCTGCTGCTGGGCCCCGGTCAGGGAAAAGCTCAGCCGGTCATAGAAGCCCTGGGGCACCGGCTTTGGGCATGGATAGTGGCTCAGCCGGTCTCGTCTGGCCCGGAGCAGGGAGATCCCCAGACCATAGAGAAAGAACTCCTCAAACACCAGCCGCCGCCGGGCCTGAGACAGTGCCTCCCGGGTGGTGGGCTGATGCACCTCCCAATAGGCCCGCTCCACCGGCATCATCCCCTGGGCCACCTCCGGCGGGAGAGAGTTTTCGGGCTTTTCCCGCTCCAGCACCTGGAAAATCAGCTGCTGGAGGGCCTTGGAGGTCAGGCCCTTGGTCAAGGGATAGACGGGAATAATGCATCGGGTGACACCGGGAGAAGCCTCCGCCGGCTCTGTAATGGGGTTGAGAACCTGACGATTCCGTTCATCCCCGGTAAGGGCCCCATAGAAGCAGTAGGTTTTCCCGGGGTGCAGATTCCGGCTCATCCAGGGCTGGTTAAACCAGCTCACCCGAACCTTTGCCGTATTGTCTGCCACCGTGCATCGGGTGGTACTCAGCCCCTTGCGCACATGGGAGGTTCGGGGCTGGGTAATCACCGTGGCCAAAAAGCAGCAGGGCTCCTCCGGCACCAGGCCGGACACCGGCACCAGCCCGGTCCGATCCTCATACTGCCGGGGAAAAAAGGAAATCAGCTCCCCCAGGGTGTGGATGCCCAGGCGCTCCAGCATAGCCGCCTTGGCCTCCCCCACCCCCTTTAGAGTGGTCACGGAATCAGAAAGCGCCATAGACATTCCCTCCCTTGTGCGCCAAAAATCGTTTTAAGGCAATCGCATCAGATGCGTGCCACGCCGGTTTCCCTGGCCGCCTGAGCCACCGCCTGGGCCACCGCAGGCCCTACCCTGGGATCAAAAGCCGGGACGATGATATAATCCTTGGACAGCTCCTCCGGGGATACCAGCTTCGCCAGTGCATAGGCCGCCGCCAGCTTCATTTCATCGTTGATGTCGCTGGCCCGCACATCAAAGGCACCCCGGAAAATCCCCGGGAAGGCCAGCACATTGTTGATTTGGTTGGGGAAGTCGCTGCGGCCGGTGCCCACCACGGCGGCCCCGGCGGCCAGTGCCGCATCCGGCATGATCTCCGGGGTGGGGTTGGCCATGGGGAACAAAATGGCACTCGGGGCCATAGATCGTACCATTTCCGGGGTGACGGTTCCGGGAGAGGACACGCCGATAAACACATCGGCCCCACGAATCACATCAGCCAGAGTGCCGGTTTCACGGCTTTGGTTGGTAATGGCTGCAATCTCCTCCTTGGCCGGGTTCAGGTTCTCCCGCCCGGCGTAAATGGCCCCGGTACGGTCACACATTACCACGTTTTTCAGTCCCATGGAAATGAGCAGCTTGATAATGGCAATCCCGGCGGCACCCGCCCCGGAGGTGACCACCTTGATCTCCTCCATCCTCTTTCCCACCACCTTCAGGGCGTTAATCATGGCGGAAAGCACCACAATGGCCGTTCCGTGCTGGTCGTCGTGGAAGATGGGAATGTCACAGCATTCCTTCAGCTTTCGCTCGATTTCAAAGCACCGGGGCGCAGAGATGTCCTCCAGATTGATTCCCCCGAAGGAGCCGGCCATCAGGGACACTGCATGGACAAACTCGTCTGCGTCCTTTGTGCGGACACACAGAGGAATGGCGTTGACCCCGCCAAAGGCCCGAAACAGCACGCACTTGCCCTCCATCACCGGCATACCTGCCTCCGGGCCGATGTCCCCCAGGCCCAGCACCGCAGAGCCATCGGTGATAACGGCGCAGGTGTTCCAACGGCCTGTGAGCTCATAGCTTTTGCTGGGATCCTTCTGGATCTCCAGGCAGGGCTGGGCAACACCCGGAGTATAGGCCAGGGACAGATCGTCCTTGGTCTTGACCTCCATTTTTGGCACCACATCCAGCTTTCCGTGCCACTGATAGTGGAGCTTTAAGGATTCTTCTGCGTAATTCATGAATTGATCCCTCCGATATAGACATTCTCTTGGATTATACATCATTTTTTCCCCAAGGACAAGGAAAAGCCGCCCCAAATCAAGGATTTGGAGCGGCGGGCTACACAAAACTTACAGGCTGTTGAGCTTGCCTGCAATGCTGCTCTTCTTATGAGCGGCGTTGTTCTTGTGGAGGATTCCCTTGCCGACGGACTTGTCGATAGTGGCAACGGCGACCTTGGCCGCAACGGCGGCGGCTTCCTTATCTCCGGAAGCGGCGGCAGCCTCAAACTTCTTGACGTTGGTCTTGAGCAGAGACTTGGCGGCCTTATTCATCTCGTTCTGAGCCTTGGAAACGAGAACTCTTTTCTTGGCAGATTTGATATTGGGCACGAAAACACCTCCTCCACAATCTGACTAAACGGCACAAAATGCCGGTCTTAACTACCATGCAGAATGAGATTATACTAAAAATCTTGGGAAAAATCAAGAGGCAAAATACATTTTTGTGAAATTTTCTCCCGCTGTCACCGGCCCCTGTGGGCCTTTGCCACACCCACGAAGTCCCGGAACAAGGGATGGGCCCGGTTGGGGCGGGACTTGAACTCCGGATGGAACTGAACGCCCACAAACCAGGGCTGGTCGTGAAGCTCTACAATCTCCACCAGCTTTTCGCTGGGGCTCAGGCCCGCAAAGGTCAGGCCGCACTGGGCCAGCTTGTCCCGGTAAAGATTGTTAAACTCATAGCGGTGGCGGTGACGCTCATAAATCACCGGCTCCCCATAGGCCCGATAGGTAAAGGTGTCCTCCCCCATGACCTTGCAGGCATAGGCCCCCAGGCGCATGGTGCCGCCCTTTTCCGTAACGTCCCGCTGCTCCGGCATCAGGTCGATCACCGGGTTGGCCGTCTCTGCCAGCTCACTGGAATGAGCGTCCGGCAGTCCCGCCACATGACGGGCAAACTCCACCACGGCCATCTGCATTCCCAGGCAGATGCCGAAGTAGGGAATATGATTCTCCCGGGCGTAGCGCACGGCGGAAATCATGCCCTCAATGCCCCGATCTCCGAAGCCTCCGGGCACCAGAATACCATCCACTCCGGAAAGGCACTTTGCGGCGTTTTCATCATTGACCTGCTCGGAATCCACCCAGCGAATGTTCACGTTTACGTCATTTTCGATTCCGCCGTGGGTCAGGGCCTCCACCACGGACAGATAGGAATCATGGAGCTGGATATACTTGCCCACCAGAGCGATCTCCACGGAATCCTTGCAGTTTTCCGCCCGGCGAACCATGTCCGTCCATTCCTTCATGTCCGGCTCCGGCACATCCAGCCCCAGGCGGCGGCAGACCACATGGCCCAGCCCCTCCTCCTCCAGCATCAGCGGCACCTCATAGAGGATGGGTGCATTCAGGTTGGGAATCACCGCATCCGGCTGAATGTTGCAGAACAGGGAGATTTTCTTTCGGATATCCTCGGTAATGGGCTGATCCGCCCGGCAGACAATTACATCCGGTTGGATTCCGATGGACAACAGCTCCTTACAGGAGTGCTGGGTGGGCTTGCTTTTCAGCTCATTGGAGCCGGGAATAGTCACCACCAGGGAAACATGGATGTACATAACATCCTCTCTGGGGTTCTCCTGCCCCACCTGCCGGATGGCCTCCAGGAAGGGCTGGGACTCAATATCTCCCACGGTGCCGCCAATCTCTGTAATCACCACATCGGTGGCGGTGGACTTGCCCACCCGATAGATTCGCTCCTTGATTTCGTTGGTAATGTGGGGAATCACCTGAATGGTGCCGCCCAGGTAGTCGCCGTTGCGCTCCCGGTTGAGCACCGACCAATAGACCTTGCCGGATGTCACAGAGGAATTTACCGTAAGATTTTCGTCGGTAAACCGCTCATAGTGGCCCAGATCCAAATCCGTTTCCGCACCGTCATCGGTAACAAAGACCTCCCCGTGCTGGAAGGGGCTCATGGTGCCGGGATCCACGTTGAGATATGGGTCAAACTTCTGAATCGTCACCTTCAAGCCCCTTTGCTTGAGCAGACGACCAAGGCTCGCCGCCGTAATGCCCTTACCAAGGCCGGACACCACGCCGCCGGTCACAAAAATGTATTTCACTGCCATACATTTCGCCTCCAATGCCATATACACAGATAACTAGCCTATTCTACTTTTTTTTCAGGTGGTAGTCAAGGGGCAATCCAGGGTTTTTTGTGCACAGCCTCGTCACGCCGGGCATAGTCTGGGGCAATCCAAGTATCAGGAGGGAACGCTATGTGCGGAATTGCGGGGGAGATTGGCCCCCATGGCCCCCGGCCCATGGGGTTTTATGAGGGGATTTTACAAACCATGACCCGCCGGGGCCCTGACCAGGCAGGAATGTTCCAATGGAGGGACTGTACCCTGCTGCACCGGCGGCTGTCGGTAATTGACCCGGAGCACGGCCTTCAGCCCATGACCATTGGCCCCTGTACCATCGTCTACAACGGAGAGCTTTACAACGCTGCAGAGCTTCGAGACGATCTGGAGGCCAGGGGGCAGCAGTTTACCACCCATTCCGATACGGAGGTTCTGCTGCGGAGCTATCTGGTTTGGGGCCGGGAGGCCCCGGAACGGCTCAACGGCATCTTTGCCTTCGCCATCTATGACAGCCGGGAGCACAGCCTGTTTCTGGCCCGGGACCCCATGGGAGTAAAGCCCCTGTTCTATGGCGTTCGGGGGGAGCAGCTGTTTTTCGCCTCCGAGCTGAAAAGCATCCTATGTTTCCCGGAGCTTCCCCCGGAGGTGGATGCCAGAGGGCTCTATGACCTGCTGTTTTTGGGGCCGGGGCGGACCCCGGGCCTTGGTGTGTTCCGTGGGATTCAAGAGCTGCTGCCCGGCCAGTGGGGCCACTTCCGGGACGGTGCCCTGACCCTTCGGCAGTATTGGCGTCTGGAGGACGGGGAATGTGGGGACAGCTTTGAAGCCTGCGCCGAAAAGGCCCGGTTTTTTGTGGAGGATGCCATCCGGCGGCAGCTGGTGTCTGATGTGCCCCTGGGCACATTCCTCTCCGGGGGATTGGATTCCTCCATTATTTCCGCTGTGGCAAGGAAAAACCTGGGCAGCCTGGACACCTTCTCCGTGGATTATCGGGACAATCAGAAATATTTCCACGCCACCAAATTTCAGCCCAACACCGACAATGACTACATCGCTCTGATGGAGCGGCACCTGGAGGCCCATGGCCATCGCATCACCCTGGACACCGACGCACTGGTTTCGGCGCTTTTTGAGGCGGCGGAGGCCCGTGACCTTCCGGGAATGGCGGACGTGGACAGTTCCCTTCTGCTGCTGTGCCGGGAAACCAGGAAATACACCACGGTGATTCTCTCCGGGGAATGCGCCGATGAGATTTTCGGGGGCTACCCCTGGTATCGTGACCCGGAGATTCGGGCCAAAGACGGCTTTCCCTGGGCCCAGACCACGGCGTATCGGGCCTCCTTTGTGACCCCGGAGCTTCTCTCCTGGCAGGATCCGGCTCAGTTTGTCCAGGCCCGCTATCAGGAAACCATTGCTCAGGCCCGCATTGCGCCGGAGGCCTCTCCCCTGGAACGGCGCATGAAGGAAATGATGGTGCTGAATCTCCGCTGGTTTATGCAGACCCTGCTGGATCGGAAGGATCGGATGAGTATGTGGTCCGGGCTGGAGGTTCGGGTTCCCTTCTGTGACAAGCGAATCGTGGAATATCTCTATCGGGTTCCCTGGGCCTACAAGGACTACCGGGGCCGGGAAAAGGGCCTGCTCCGCTACGCCTTCCGGGATATGCTGCCGGAGGCCATTGTCACCAGGAAGAAAAGCCCCTATCCAAAGACCTGGAATCCCGACTATATGGCCGCCGTATCCGGCCTGCTTCGGGAGGAGCTTAGCGGCACCAACTCTCCCCTGCTGGACTTCCTCCGAAAGGATTCGCTTCTGGCCCTGTGCCAGGAGGATCGGAGCATCCCCTGGTATGGTCAGCTGATGACCACTCCCCAGACCATCGCCTATTTTCTTCAGCTCTCCCATTGGCTCCGAGCCCGTCATGTGCGCCTGGTATAAAACGTCTCCCCGGGTACAGTGCTTCGTACCCGGGGAAATCCTCTATTCCCTTTCCAGAAGCCCTTGGTACAGGGCGAGATACTCCTTCACCGGGCCCTTCCAGGAAAAGTCCTCCCCCATACACCGCTGCTGCATGGCCTCATACTCCGCCTGATTGCCGCAAAGGGCAAGTCCCCGGGAAATGGCATCCGCCAGGGCCTCCGCCGTATAATCCGAAAACACAATCCCGGTTCCCTCCGGGTGAGCCGGGTCATAGGGCCGCACGGTGTCCTTGAGCCCGCCGGTGGCCCGTACCACCGGCACTGTGCCGTAGCGCATGGCCTGCATCTGGGCCGTGCCGCAGGGCTCCTCCACCGAGGGCATCAGGAACAAATCTGCGCTGGAAAATATTTCTACCGCATTTTCCTCGGAATAGGGCATCAGCTCCACCTGGCCGGGGAATTGCCGCTTCAACGCCAAGAACCGATCTACCAGCTCCCGGCGGCCATCCCCGGTAAGCACCAGCTGGCAGCCCTGCTCCAAAAACTGCGGCAGAACGTCAGCCAGAAGCTCCAATCCCTTCCGGGGCAGCAGCCGGCTGACGCAGCCCAGCACCGGAATGGTTTCCTCCACCTGGAGGCCGTGCCTTTCCTGCATCCACAGCTTATTAAACACCTTTTCTCCCACGGAATCCCGGTCATAGGGCCGATGGATCACCGGGCAGTCAAAGGGATTTATCCCCTCGTCCAGGCCGTTGCGTATCCCATAAATCTCATGGGAGGCGATAACCTCTCCAATGGGCCCCGCCGCATCCGGGGCCTTTAGCTCCCTGGCGTAGGAAGGGCTCACCGTGGTCAGGCAGTCCGCCGTTTCAACGGCTCCCTTCATCAGGTTTACGCTGCCGTCCAGCTCCACCGTTCCCTCTGCAAACAGAATGCCCGACAGACCAAACACATCCGTCAGGGTGTGATAGCTGAAATTTCCCTGATACTCCACGTTGTGAATGGTGAATACCGTCCGGGGCAGCCTCTGTCTGGGAGCCTTCAGCCGGAGGTCACGCAGATAAAAGGGAATCAGTGCCGTCTGCCAGTCGTTGCAGTGAATCACATCCGGCTGCCAGCCCAGATGCCTCAGGCTCTCACACACCGCCTTGGAGAAGAAGGCAAACCGTGCGTCGTCGTCCTCGCAGCCGTAGAGCCTACCCCGGCAGAAAAAGTGGTCGTTTTCAAGGAAATACCAGGTCACGCCCTGATGCTCCAGCCGGTACAGCCCGCAGCAGAGGGTTTCCAGGGCCAGCTCCAGGGTAAAGCTGCTCACCATCTCCATCTGGGCCCGATACGTCTCCGAGATGGTGTCATACAGCGGCAGAATGACCCGGATGTCCACCTTCTCCCTGGCCAGGGCCTTGGGAAAGGAACCGGCCACATCTCCCAGCCCGCCGTTTTTCGCAAAGGGGTATGCCTCGCTTACCGCATACAGGATGTCCATACTCCCGTTTCTACGCTCCTTCTTTTCCAAAAATCCTGTGGGATTTGGCCGCAAAGAACCCACCAGGCCTTTGTTTCCAGCAGCCTCGTGGGTTCCTATCTATTTACTCCGCAGAGATCAGGTAATAGTACACCGGCTGTCCCCCGGACAGAAGGGTGACCTCCGCATCCGGGCAAACCTGGGAAAACACCTCCGCAGCCTGCTGGGCCTCCTCCGGGGAGATGTCGGAGCCGTAGAACACGGTGACAAACTCGCTGTCCAGACTTGCAGCCTTTTCCGCCAGATGCCGAAGCAGCACCTGAATGTCCCGATCCGTGCCGTAGAGGGCACCGCCGCAAAGGGCCAGATAATCTCCGGCACTGATGGCATAGCCGTCAAAGTCGGAATTTCGTGCGGCATAGGTGATCTGCATGGTGGTCACGCCTCGGATGGCCGCAGACATGGCCGCCTCGTTCTCCTCCACCGGGACGGAGGGATCCAAATTCAGCATAGCCGTGATTCCCTCGGGGACGGTGGCGGTGGGAATCACCACCACCCGCTTTTCACTTAAAGGCTTGCACTGCTCCGCCGCCATAAAGATGTTCTTGTTGTTGGGCAGCACAATGACCACCTCGGCAGGTGTGGCATCGATCATTTTCAGAATGTCCTCGGTGGAGGGATTCATGGTCTGGCCTCCGGAAACAATCTGGTCTACTCCCAGATCCCGGAACATGGCGGCGATCCCCTCACCGGCACACACAGACACCACGCCGTATTTCTTTTCCGGCGGGGCAATCACCCGGCCCTGGGGCTTTTCCTCTGCCCGCTCCAGCTCCTCCTCCACAGCCTCCAGATCATCAGTGCTGAAGGCCTTGTGTCCGGCTGCCAGCTCCTCGCACTGGGTGCGCATATTCTCGATTTTTGCCAACTCCAGCACCCCGTGCTTGGCCGCCTCGGTCAGGGCCAGGCCGGGGGTGTCAGTGTGGACATGAACCTTGAAAATGTCGTCGTCCTCCCCAATGACCAGGCTGTCGCCGATGCCATTGAGATATTCGGCGTAGGCGGTAAGGTCACAGTGCTCACCCTTTCGGACAATAAACACCGTGTCATAGGTAAAGGTGAAGTTGGACATATCCACCGCCACAGTGGCTTCCTCCGGGGCCCCGGCATTCTCCTCGGCCACCACAGGCTCTCCCAGCATGGCGGCCTTCATGCCCTCCAAAATCCGTACAAAGCCCATGCCGCCGGCATCCACTACCCCGGCCTTTTTCAGCACGGGGTTCTGGTTGACGGTTTCCTCCAGGGCGGTTTTTGCGCTGAAAATGGCCACTTCCAGGATGTTTTCCATGGCGGTGGTCTCCGCACAGGCCTCCACGGCAGTCTCCGCAGAGACACGGGACACGGTAAGGATGGTACCCTCGGTGGGCTTCATTACCGCCTTGTAGGCCGCCTCCACCCCCTCAGCCAGCGCTGCGGCAAAATCCGCCCCGTCCGCCGTGACCTTTTCTTTCATGTATTTGGAGAAGCCACGGAACAACAGTGATGTGATTACGCCGGAATTTCCCCGGGCACCACGGAGCAGCGCAGACGCAGCAATCTCTGCGCAGCGGCCTACGGTAATGTCATCCGGTGCCTTTCTCAGCTCCTTGGCGGCATTGCCCAGGGTCAGTGCCATGTTCGTGCCGGTATCGCCGTCAGGCACCGGGAATACGTTCAGGTCGTTGATCTGCTGCTTGCTTCGATCAACGGAAGCGGCAGCGCTGATGAACATTTCCTTCAGCTCCTGCCCGCTGATAAATTCTTTCAAGTGTGTTGCACCTCCGGGATGAGAATCTGTCTCATCGTTGTTTCGGGCAGTGATTGCCTTAGTCAACGCTGATGGAATCAATGAATACGTTGACCTGCTTGACCACAGCGCCGGTCATTTTATGAACCACATAGCTGACCTCGTTGATAATGGCGGGGCCAACCGCAGCGATATTGATGCCGTGGTCGATCATAATATGAAGATCAATGGAAACAGTATTGTCGTCATTGTACGTCACCAGCACGCCCTTACCCATGGCCTCCCGGCGCAGCAGATGCACCAGCCCGTCTGTCACGGAGCGAACCGCCATGCCCTTTACACCGAAGCAGGTGGACGCAGCCATACCCGCAATATTGGTAAAGACCTCGCTGCTGATGGTGACAACACCCTTGTCTGTTGTAAGACGCATCATAAGGCTTGACCTCCTCTAAGTCAGTTGCGTGTGCCCGAAAAGACACTCTGCATATTTTATTACATTTCCGCCAAAAGCACAAGAGGAAATTTCAAAAATACAGAAACTGCATCTGTGATGTAAATAGATATGACCCAATCAAGGTGAAACAATCTCAATGTGGTAC
>CAVJIP010000148.1:0-3107 GCA_963649625.1 Bacteroidaceae bacterium | reverse complement strand
GGAGATTTTATATCCCGCCATGGAGGACTATGTAATCGACATTATCATCGGCAAAGGCCCCTCTGCCAACTCCATCCGGCTGGAGCTGCCCCGGTTTACCCTGATTGGGGCCACCACCCGGGCAGGACAGCTGTCCTCCCCTTTGCGGGACCGGTTTGGGGTGTCCCTGCGGCTGGAGTTGTACCGGCCGGAGGAGCTGCAAAAAATCGTCCTGCGCAGTGCGGCCCTTTTGGGCACGGAGATCGACCCGGAGGGGGCCTTGGAGATCGCCTCCCGGAGCCGGGGAACCCCACGGCTGGCCAACCGGATGCTCCGGCGGGTGCGGGATTTTGCCCTGATTTATCATGATGGGGTGATTACCCGGCAGGCGGCGGATGACGCCCTGACCCGGCTGGAGGTTGACCGTCTGGGCCTGGACGAGACAGACCGGCGGATGCTCCGCTCCATTATTCAAAACTACGGCGGTGGCCCGGTGGGACTGGAAACTCTGGCGGCCACCATTGGGGAGGAGGCCGTGACCCTGGAGGACGTGTACGAGCCCTATCTGATGCAAATCGGATTTCTGACCCGAACGCCCAGGGGCCGGTGCGTGACCCGGCTGGCCTATGCCCATTTGGGGCTGGAGGGGCTGATTGCCCAGGAGGAGCAGCTGCGGTTTGACATGGACACGAACAATGGATGAACACAAACAAGGAGATATAAGATTATGGGAAAGCTATTTGGAACAGACGGGATTCGGGGCATTGCCAACGTGCAGCTCACGGCCGATTTGGCCTTTCGGATCGGACAGGCGGCGGCCCTGGTGCTCCGGGGCGCAGGAGAGGAAAAGCCTGTGGTGGTGGTGGGCAAGGACACCCGCATCTCCTCGGATATGCTGGAATGCGCCCTGACGGCGGGGCTTTGCGCCTGCGGGGCCAACGTCCATACCCTGGGGGTGATTTCTACCCCGGCGGTGGCCTTTGTGACGGTGAAAAGCGGGGCGGCGGCGGGCGCAGTGATTTCCGCCTCCCACAATCCCTATGCGTATAATGGCATCAAGTTCTTCGGCCCGGACGGCTCCAAGCTGGCGGATTCCATGGAAAACGCCATGGAGGAGCTGATTTTGTCGGAGGAGCCGCTGCCTGTGTGCCAAGGGGGGGACATCGGCGTGACCTATAATGACCGGCACGCCATGGATGCCTATGTGCGGTATCTGGTGTCCACGGTGAAGGGAGAGCCCCACGACCTGCGGGTGTTGGTGGACTGTGCCAACGGAGCGGCCTCGGTGACAGCCCAGCGGCTGCTGAATCGGTACGACATGGACGTGACCTATATCCATGACCGGCCCAACGGGGTGAACATCAACGCAGACTGCGGCTCCACCCATCTGGAGACTCTGGGGAAAATGGTGGCGGAGGGCTGCTACGACCTGGGGCTTGCCTTTGACGGGGATGCGGACCGGTGTCTGGCAGTGGACGAGCAGGGCCGGGAGATTGACGGAGACAAGATCATGGCCCTGATTGCCAGAGCCATGAAGGAGGCCGGCGACCTGAAGGGGGACGGCTTTGTGGCCACGGTGATGAGCAATATGGGCCTGCACAAATATGCCCGGGAAAAGGGATTTCGGGTGCTGTGCGCCAATGTGGGAGACCGGAACGTAAGAGAGCTGATGGTAAAGGAGCAGATGGTGCTGGGCGGGGAGCAGTCGGGACATATTATTTTCCTGAACCATATGCCCACCGGAGACGGACAGCTGACGGCCCTGCATTTCCTCAGCATTGTCAGCAAATACGGCGGCCAGGTGAGCCAGCTGGTGGGGGAAATCAAGCGGTATCCCCAGGTGCTCATTAACGTGGCCGGACCCCACGACAGCCAGGAGAAGGCGGAATTGATTGCCGCTCCGGCAGTCCAGGAGGCCATTGCCCGACAGGAGAAGGCCCTGGCGGGAGAGGGGAGAATTTTGGTCCGTCCCTCCGGCACCGAGGCCCTGCTCCGGGTGATGGTAGAGGCCCCGGAGGAGGAAACCGCCCGGCGGGTGGCGGAGGAGCTGGCCCAAATCATCCAAAACGAACAAAAATAACGGCGGAAATAAAATAATTTTTAGAAACTATTGACATTTCCGGCTTTCGTGGTATAATTAGCTCCAGTTAGATTGCGAAAAATTCGCTCTTTCAGGATGCAGCCCTGTGCTGTGATAAGCCCGCTCTTACAGATTTGCCTTGCAGTCAGACGGCGTGGCCTAGTTCAAGCTCCGGCTTTGGGGGCTTGATGCGTTGGATTCCTGATTGCCTTTGGTGAGTTCGGCCCGCCCAGGCCGCTTGCATAAAACGCCCGCTGCATGACGCTGTAGGGCAAATTCATCTGTTTTGAAGAGAGGGAAAATGTTATGTTTGAAGACAAGATTTTGGTCTGCAAGGAGTGCGGTGCGGAGTTTACCTTTACCGCCGGCGAGCAGGAGTTCTACGCCGAGAGAGGCTTCCAGAATGAGCCTCAGCGGTGCAAGGCCTGCCGTGATGCCCGGAAGAACGCTCAGCGTGGCCCCAGACAGTATTTCACTGCCACCTGCGCTGCCTGCGGCGGCGAGGCAAAGGTGCCCTTTGAGCCTAAGTCCGACAGACCTGTGTACTGCTCCGACTGCTTCGCTCGTATGAAGCAGGGCTAATGAGACAGCTTGACAGCCGGTTTCCTTCGGGAGGCCGGCTGTGTGAGGTTTTTGGGGGTCTCTGACCTCTTGCCCTGCGGGGCCCACCTTTCTGACTGACCAGAAAGGTGGGGCAAAGAGTCAGCAAAGGGTGAGCCCTTTGCAAACCCCGGTAAATTTGTTTCGACATACTTCTACAAATTTCGACACCAGGGTAATCTTCACCCGAGGCCGAGAAAAAACCTCCTGTTTTTCCCGGCCCGCTGTGGGTGCGGAGGTTTTCTTTGCCCATATCTTGGAAATTTTACAAGGGTGGGAGCAAGGAGTGCGGAGGGCTATCGGCGGAGATTTTCTCTTTTTGCGTTTTCTCTGGGGGTTGATAATACCAGTATAGCACAGAAAAAGGTAGAGTTCATCCCGTTTTTGTCCCGATTTTGTCCCACTTTTTTCCCACTATTTTCCCGTCTACCTCTTATCCTCTTCCGTC
>CAVJIP010000147.1:0-3825 GCA_963649625.1 Bacteroidaceae bacterium | reverse complement strand
CTTTATTCAGGGCATTATCCAAGCGGGGGGACTGCTGAAATCCCTCAAGGCCCGGGGACTGGCAGAGTAAAGTGCGGGAGGAGCCATGAACAAACAGGAAATTTACGATTTTCTTACCGGCCAGGGAATCTGGTATGAGGTGACAGAGCATAAGGCTGTGTATAATATGGAGGAGCTGGCGGAGGTTCCCTTGCCCTATCCGGAGGCGGACGGGAAAAACCTCTTTGTCCGGGACGATAAAAGACGGAATTATTACATGATTACCGTTCCGGGTCACAAGCGGGTGGATTTGAAGGAGTTTCGGAGGAGCAACGGAACCCGCCCGTTGACCTTCGCCTCCTCGGAGGAGCTGGCGGACATCCTGGGGCTGATTCCGGGGGCGGTAACACCCTTGGGTCTGCTCAATGACCGGGAGGCAAGGGTGCAGTTCTATCTGGATGAGTCCTTTCTAAAGGAGCCGGGGCTGATTGGAGTGCATCCCAACGACAATACGGCCACGGTGTGGATGAAAACCGAGGAGCTGGTGGCCCTTCTCCGGGCCCATGGCAATCAGGTTCACCTGGTGACACTGTAGGCGAATCAAAACGGAAAAGGGGAATGTTCTATGAATTATAAGATTGCATTGATTCGGGGCGACGGCATCGGCCCGGAGGTGGTCAATGAGGCGGTGAAGGTGCTCGATCAGGTGGGACAGCGGTTCGGCCACAGCTTTACCTATACAGATGTGCTTCTGGGCGGCTGCGCCATAGATGCCTGTGGCAAGCCCTTCCCGGATGACACCCGGGAAAAGTGCAAGGCCTGTGATGCAGTGCTGCTGGGGGCGGTAGGCGGCCCTCAGTGGGATTCCTGCCCGGCGGATATTCGCCCGGAAAAGGGCCTGCTGGCCATCCGGAAGGCACTGGGGCTTTATGCCAATCTCCGGCCCGCCACCTTGCGCCCTGCTCTGGCGGAGGCATCACCGCTAAAAAAGGAGACGGTGGACAAGGGCATTGACCTGATGATGGTTCGAGAGCTTACCGGCGGTATTTACTTCGGCAAGCGGGAGCGTTACGATACGCCGGATCGGGGCATAGAGTGTACCGACCTTATGGCCTACTCCGAGCAGGAGATTGAGCGGATTGGCCGCAGGGCCTTTGAGCTGGCACGGCTTCGCCGGAGGAAGGTCACATCGGTGGACAAGGCCAACGTACTGGAAACCTCCCGGCTGTGGCGCAGCGTAATGCACCGGCTGGCCGAGGAGTATCAGGATGTAGAGTATTCCGATATGCTGGTGGACAATGCCGCCATGCAGATCGTCCGGGATCCCAGCCAGTTTGACGTGGTGGTTACGGAGAATATGTTCGGAGATATTCTCTCCGATGAGGCCTCCATGGTCACGGGCTCCATCGGCCTTTTGCCCTCTGCCTCCATCGGTGACACGGCCCCCGGCCTCTATGAGCCTATCCACGGCTCTGCGCCGGACATTGCCGGACAGAATAAGGCCAATCCCATTGCCACCATTTTGTCCGTGGCCATGATGATGCGCTACTCCTTCCAGCTGCCCCGGGAGGCGGATGCCATTGAGCAGGCGGTGGATGCAGTGCTTTCTGAGGGTTGGCACACGGCGGACATTGCCGGAGTGGGGGAGGCCATCGGCACCCGGGAGATGGGCAAGCGCATCTGCGACAAAATCTGAACCCACGATACCTCCCCAGACGGGTGCGTTTGCAGGATTCTTCCGGAGCGTGCCCGTTTTTGCTATGCAGTAAATGCTGCACGACGGGGAAAAATTAGAAAAATATGCAGGAAGATTTGCAGAAAGAAGGCCTCAAAAATGAATAGAATTATTTCAATGTTGCAAAAATGCCCGTCAGATTCGGTCAAACTGCCTAAAAATATAGATAAACAGAAAAACGAAGGAAAAATGCTTGCATTTTTTCTGCCACAGGCGTATAATGGGGCAGAACCCCAAACGTATGTGACATTTGTATCGTGATTAAGGAGCGGATTTGAATGAAACCTCTTTCCAGGCTTGCATCAGCGGTGCATCCTTCCTCCACCATGGCCATTGATGCCCTGTACAAAAGCATGAAGGCTCAGGGGATTGACGTGGTGGGCTTTGGCGCAGGAGAGCCGGACTTTCCCACGCCGGACAACATTAAGGAGGCCTGCGTCCGCGCCCTGGAGGAGAATAAAACCAAGTATACCGCAGCTTCCGGCATTATGGAGCTAAAGCAGGCGGTGTGCTATCGTATGCGGGAGGACTGCGGCCTGAGCTACAAGCCGGAGAATGTGCTGATCGCCTCCGGCGCCAAGCACAATGTGTACCTTACCGTTCGGGCTCTGGTGGATCCCGGAGACGAGGTGGTGATTCCGGCTCCCTATTGGGTGAGCTACAGCGAGATCGTGGCCATGTGCGGAGGCGTTCCCGTGGTGGCCCAGACCAAGGAGGCCGACGGTTTTAAGCTGACCCCGGAGGAGCTGGATGCCGTCATCACCGACAAAACCAAGTGCATTATTTTCAACAGCCCCTCCAATCCCACCGGCATGATGTATACCAGGGAGGAGCTTCGGGCCCTGGCGGACGTGTGCATTACCCGGGACATCTATATTCTTGCCGATGAAATTTACTACAAGCTGGTCTATGACGGCCGGGAGTTTGTGTCCATGGCGTCCCTGGGAGAGGACGTGAAGGAGCGCACCATTGTAATCAACGGCGTTTCCAAGTCCTATGCCATGACCGGCTGGCGCATCGGCTATTCCCTGGCTCCCGCCAACATCACGAAAATCATGGCAAACTATGTAAGCCATTCCACGGCGGCCCCCTCTACCCTGTCCCAGTGGGCGGCAGTGGAGGCCCTGACTGGTCCCCAGGACACGGTAGAGGCCATGCGTCAGGCCTTTGAGCAGCGGCGGAACTATATGGTGGGCCGGGTGAATGCCATGAAGGACGTAAGCTGTCTGATGCCCGAGGGGGCGTTCTATATTATGATGAACATTGGCAAGGTCCTGGGACGGACGGTAGAGGGAAAGGTCATAGACACCTGCGATACCTTCGCCCGGCTGCTTTTGGAGAAGGGCCTGGTTGCAGTGGTGCCGGGCAGCGGCTTTGATGCGCCCAGCTATGTCCGCTGGAGCTATGCCACCTCCATGGAGAACATTCAGGCCGGAATGGATCGGCTGGAGCGGTTCCTGGAAAAGTTGGACAGCTGAATTTCCACATTTCATGCAGTTTTTTGCATTCAGGGGTGGAAAAACCCGAAGAAATCCGTTATAATATGCACGGACTTTTGTCCGTGCATTTTTTGCGAGGCTTGGCAAGGGCGGTGCCCTTGCCCTTTGCCCTCAAAATAGGACTGCTTATGCGCCTTTGCGCATTGAAAGGATGATTACTATCAGTACTGCTGTGTATGAAAGCCCCTTGTCCAGCCGCTATGCCAGCCAGGAGATGCTCTATCTGTTTTCCCAGGACAAAAAGTTTACAACCTGGCGGCGGCTGTGGATTGCCCTGGCTCGGGCGGAGATGGAACTGGGCCTGCCTGTGACCCAGGAGCAGATTGACGAGATGGAGGCCCACAAGGACGACATCAACTATGATGTGGCCCGGGAGGAGGAGAAGCGTCTCCGCCATGACGTGATGGCCCATGTTCATGCCTTTGGTGCCCAGTGTCCCAAGGCCATGCCCATTATTCACCTGGGAGCCACCAGCTGCTATGTGGGAGACAACACGGACGTGATTCTCATGCGGGAGGGGCTGGAGCTGATTCAAAAGCGGCTGGTCAACGTGATTCGGGTTCTGGCCCAGTTTGCCTCGGAGCACAAGGGGGAGCCTACCCTGGGCTACAC
>CAVJIP010000146.1:0-3729 GCA_963649625.1 Bacteroidaceae bacterium | reverse complement strand
CTCTGTCTGTTTGCCTGAGAGATTCAGCCCGTGGGCCTTACACCTTCGGCACTCACCAAAGCGAGATTTTCCAGAGTGTCCTCCACCTCCAGTTTTCCGAAACGAAATTCAAGAGACTTCAGCGGACAAGGGACATCCTACCATAGGAAAAACAATCTGTCAATACTGAGCGGGAAATTTTTTGAAAAAACCTGTGGGTCAGGGGGCGGAGGGAGCCGCCTTTGTGCCCAGAAAGTCCATGACGCAGTCCCGAAGGGTGCGGATGCTGGGGGTCATTTCCCGGCCCTGGCGAAGGCCCATGCCCAACTCCCGGGTGAGGGTGGGGGACACGGGGACGCAGAGCACGTCGTCGGTGCGGCCCCGAATCATCAGTTCCGTCATCATGGACACCCCCAGGCCCTTACCCACCATGCGAATGACGGTTTCATCGTCCACATAGGCGGGCTTTTCCCGGAGGCGGATGCCCAAAGGCTGGAGGGCGGCGTGAACGTCAATGTCAAACCGGCCATAGGGCATGAGAAAGTCCTGGTGGGCCAGCTCGCTTAACGGGAGAGTGTCCCGGCCATGGAGGGGGTAGTCCTTGGGAAGAATGGCGTACATACGCTCCCAGTACAGGGGGCTCCAGGCGCAGAAGTCAAAGCTCTGGCGGCTGGCGAAAATCACATCGGTTTTTCCGTCCCGGAGCAGCTCAAAGGGCTCCAGGGCGTGGTCTACCATGCGGAGGTCTACGTTTACCTCCGGGCAGGCCCGGCGAAAGCGGTAGAGAATTTCCGGCATCCAGCGCATGGCAATGCTGGAATAGGCCGCCACCCGAATGCCCTGGGCCTGCCGAGAGACCACGGATTGGATTTGATTTTGCAGATGCTGATTGGCTTGCAAAAACTCCCGGATGGCGGGCATCAGGGTCTGGCCCTCCCGGGTCAGGGAAACTCCGTTGTGATTTCGGTGAATCAGGGTCAGGCCCATCTCCCGCTCCAGGCTGTTGACCAGATGGGTCAAGCCCGACTGGGTATAGCCCACCACCTCGGAGGCCTTGGAAAAGCTCCCCAGGTCTACGGCGGTCATGAGAATTTCCAGCTTTTTTGCGTCCATACAGGTTCTCCTTGTTGGATATTACATTTTGTGATAGTTCTATTATAAGCCTGCGTTTCCAAAAAGGCAAGAGAAGGGTTACAATAATGGAGAAATGAGGTGTAGAAATGGAAAAGCTCTCTTGGAAACAACGAATCCTGGTGGCCGGAACCCTGTTTGGAATGTTCTTCGGCGCAGGAAACCTGATTTTCCCGGTTCACCTGGGACAGCTGGCGGGTCGGAACGTGATTCCGGCCATGGTCGGCTTTATTATCACCGCCGTGGGCATTCCGATTTTGGGGGTGGCGGCCATTGGAAATACCCACTCGGACGGCCTCCAGGCCCTGGCCAACAGGGTGGGGAAGAAATACAGCTATTTCTTTACCTGTCTGCTGTATCTGACCATCGGGCCCTTTTTCGCCATTCCCCGATGCGCCACCACCTCCTTTACCACAGGCATTGAGCCGCTGGTGGGCGAGGCCGTGCCGGGGAGGCTGGCCCTGCTGGTGTTTTCCTTGATTTTCTTTGGACTGGTGCTGGTGTTTTCTCTCCGGCCCGGGAACATTACCCTGTGGATTGGGAAAATCATCAATCCGATTTTCCTGATTTTTCTGGGGATTTTGGTAATCTCTGCGCTGATTCATCCCGGGACGGTAGTGTCCAGCGTGGAGCCGGAGGCGGAGTTCCAGAAGGGGGCCCTGTTCGCCGCTCTGGTGGAGGGCTACGGCACCATGGACGCCATTGCAGGGCTGGCCTTTGGCATTGTGGTGGTGGACGTGATTCGGCAGATGGGGGTCAAGGAGGACGGACAGGTGGCCCGGGACGTGCTGGCCTCCGGAGTTCTGGCGGGGCTACTGATGGCACTGATTTATGTGCTGACCATTTTGATGGGGGCCCAGTCCCGGGGACTGTTCTCCCTGTCGGAGAACGGCGGCATTGCCCTGGCGGAGATTGCCCGGCACTATCTGGGCCGGGTTGGCAGTGTCATTCTGGCAGTGACCATCACCTTCGCCTGCCTGAAAACCTCCATCGGTCTGGTGACAAGCTGCGGGGAGGCATTTGCCCGGATGTGCGGCGGAAAAATCTCCTATCGGGCCTGGGCGATTATTTTTACGGTGTTCTCCTTTGCCGTGTCCAACGTGGGCCTGTCGGCCATTATCCGATTCTCGGTGCCGGTGCTGATGCTGATTTACCCTCCAGCCATTGTGCTGATTTTCCTGGCCCTGTGCGGCAGAGCCTTCGGCCATGACCGGCGGGTCTATGCCTGGACCATGGCTCTGACCTGGTGCGCCTCGGTCTTTGATTTCTTCAAAAGTCTGCCGGAGACGGTGCAGACTGCCCTTCATTTGGAGGGAGCGGTGGCGGTTGCGGAAAGGGTTCTGCCCCTGTTTTCTCTGAATCTGGGATGGCTGGCTCCGGCGGCGGTGGGGCTCATCATTGGGCTGCTGGCACGGGCCCTGGGCAAGCCCAGGGAGACTGCGGCCCTATAACTGGTACCGGAGGAATGGGTATGCGAAAAAAGCTGTTTGGGCTGGCTGCCGGAGGAGTGGTGCTTGGGATTGTCCTTTTGGCGGGCTGGCTGATGAACCGTCCGACCAGGAAAAATGGTACTACTTACCTGGATGGCACCGGCTATGTGGGAATCGCAGAGCGGGACGGAAGATTGTTCTCCGTGGACACTAGTGGCTGTGTCTATGAGATAGACTGGGACACGGGAGGCAAGACCGCCCAGGGAAAAATCCCCGCAGAGGAGCGGTGGATCACCGATGAGGCCTTCCAGAATGTCTATTATATGGAGGATTCCACCCTGATACGCTATGACCTGGTGACGGAGGAGGCGACGGCCCTGCGGCGGATGAACTACTGCCAGCGGCTGCTTGGGGCCACAGACCAGGGGCTGATTTACAGCAGGGACGGGGGAAAGCTGGTGCTTTTGAACCTGGACACCCTGGAGGAAGTGTCCATTCAGAAGGGAGCGGAGAATCAGTGGCTTCTCCTGGACGAGGACACAGCCTATTATGTTTACGCCCATGAGGGGCCCAGGGAACAGGACAAATACACGGACATTGTGGCCTGGAATCTCAAGACGGGAGAGGAAGCTATACTGGCCCATTATGCCCGGACCAGGGAGTCCCCAAGGGCTGCCTATCAGGTGGAGGAGGGCTCCCTGGCGATGGTGGGAGAGAAGGTCTACTTTTTTCTCTACGAGGAGGACAATGTGATTGCTCTCTACTCTGTGTCCAAGGAGGGCGGGGAGGAGCCGGAGGCGGTTTCCCTGGGGAGCCAGACGATAGAGCCCTGGCGGGTCGGTGGAAGCGGTTTTCTCTGCCTCGTCGGGGAGGAGGAATCGGTGCTTTATAGCCAGGGCGAGGCGGGACAGCTTACGCCGCTGCTTAGGGTGGGCTCCCAAATTGCCCAGGTGAATTTGGTGCGCCAGGGGGAGCACTGCGCCGTCTTTTATTGGGACGTTCTGAAAAATCAAAGCAGAATCCTGCTGACGACCTTAGAAAACCAATTGCGATACCGTACAAAGGGTATGGAAAAGCCGGCAAGCATCGAAGGATACTTGTCGGCTTGGTGCCGGTGACCGGACTCGAACCGGTACGCCATCGCTGGCGGTGGATTTTGAGTCCACTACGTCTACCAATTCCATCACAC
>CAVJIP010000145.1:0-5018 GCA_963649625.1 Bacteroidaceae bacterium | reverse complement strand
ATCGTGTCGAGAACGTCAAGGTTTGGCTCAACAACCCCCAGGAGGATTATCCCTTTTTATCTATGCCGGAGCTGAACGGAAAACTGGATATTCTGGCCGCCTTTTACGCCGGGCCCCATCGGCAGATTCACAAGGACCGCCGCGTGACCTATGTGCCTCAGAATCTCCACGACCTGGCCCGTTGTATGCTGTCCACCTGTCGCCCCACCATCTTTTTCATGACCGTGACCCCTATGGACAAGAACGGCTATGTGCTGTGCTCCTGCTGTCTCCAGTATGAGCTGGAGCTGATGGAAGCGGCTGATTTGGTAGTGTTTCAGGTGAATCGGAATCTGCCCCATACCCAGGGCGCCACACAAATTCCCATTGAGTGTGCCGATTACATCATCCAGGAGACGGACGAGGAAATCGTCTATGCGCCGGAGTATCCCGCAAGCCCGGAGGAGGCTAGGATCGCAAAAAACATCGCCTCTCTCATTGAGGACGGGGACACCCTGCAATTCGGCATTGGCGGTCTCCCCGGAGCCGTGGCCCAGGAGCTGATGCACCACAGGGATCTTGGAGTACACACTGAAATGCTCAGCACTCCCATGGCGGCACTGATGGAGGCCGGCGTTATCACCAACCGGCGGAAAAACCTGAATCCCGGCAAGAGTATCTGCACCTTTATGTGGGGTGATCGGCATTTCTATGAATATGTAGACAATCACCCCGGCATTTCCGTTCTGCCCGCCAGCTATGTAAACGACCCCTTTGTCATTGCCCAGAACGACCATATGGTATCCATCAATTCCGCCCTGGAGATTGACCTGACCGGCCAAGTCTCCTCGGAGCGCATCGGATTTACCCAGTTCTCCGGCACCGGCGGTGCCACGGATTTTGCCTATGGAGCCTTTCACTCCAAGGACGGCAAGGGCATCATTGCCCTGCGCTCCACCGCCAAGGGCGGAACCGTGTCCAAGATTCAGTCCGGTCTGACCTATGGCTCTGTGGTGTCCATTTCCCGAAATCTGGTGGACTATGTAGTAACCGAATACGGAATCGCAAAGCTAAAGGACAAGAGCGTCCGTGACCGGGTAGATGCGCTGATTCAGATTGCCCACCCGAGCTTCCGGGTGGAGCTGGCAAATCAGGCAGAAAAGCTGATGCTCTGGTAATGTTGTAACGGCACAACTTTAAGGTTTATTGCAGCTGGGGAGCCACCGAAACAGTGGCTCCCCAGTCGGCTCTCTATTATTTTACGTTAAAGGTAGTGCCCAGGTGGTTGCTGCTTTGGTAGTCCACGACCTGAATAGCCACCGAGGAGCCGGTGTCATGCAGGGCATAGCACTTGGCTATGGTGATGGTTTCTCCCGGCTGGACATCCGAAAAAAGATTATCCTCCTCCGGCACAGAATCATCGGCCCAGGTGGTTGCCAGCTGGATTCCGTCCTGCATGGCAACCAGCGAAAACAGGTTAGAGAAGGAGTTTACTTCCTCGGAGTTATTGGTAAAGTCCAAATAAACCCGAATGGCCTTTTCCCCATCCCCATCGCTGTCCACTACTTCACTTTTCGTGAGGCTGACGTAATAATCCTCACCACAAACGCCCTCCGAGGGGAAGCTCTCCACCAGCGCATCACTGTCTCTGGGCTGGATCGTAAAATCCTCCGCCGGACGGCCCGGCAGCGCCGCCGGGTCAAGGGTCAGGGTCAGGCTGTCCCCATCATACCCCTCGGTAATGGTGAACTCCACCTCACCGCCATCGGGCTTGAAATTATACTCGCAGACGCAGCGGATGGTGGTTCCCGGGAGAATATCCAGGCTGTAGTTTCCCTCCTCCGGCACCTCGTCAAAATATGAGTAGGTTTCCACCAGCTCATAGCCCTCCTGGTGGGCCTCTGTATTGCAGGCAAAGAAGAAGGACTCCGCTTCGTCGGAATTGTTGGTAAAATCAAAGTAGAAGCGAATGGAATCCTTATCCTCGCTGTCCTTAAACTGCTCTGCACCCAGGATGGACAGATGATAGTCTCCCAAGTCGGCGGACAGCGGCTCCATCTCCCCCATGTTGGTCATGCCGTCCCCGTCCAGAGCCGTTGGCTCCTCCGAGGCTTCGGCGGGATTGGTTTGACTGGTCTGGGCGGGCTTTGCCGGCGGGGTGCTGCTGCTCCGGGTGAACACCAATTTGGTGTCCTCCTCCGTCAGCGTCAGCGTGTCTCCCTCAATGGTATAGGAGACGGAATCCCCATCAGCGGTGATCTTTCCGTCAGCCCAGGACAGAAAGCTGGGCTCCTCATCGGGAATGGCCAGCCAGCCGCTGCCGTCCTCCTCCAGCACCAGGTAGAACTGGGTCACGTCCATACCTGCGTTGACCAGATCCTCCTTGGTGATTACCTCACCGTCCTCCTCCAGGGTTTCCACGATGAAGTATCCTACCTCCGGGGCGGTCATTGCAGGGATGTCCTTCCCCTCCTGGATGAAGTACATATTCATGCTCATAATCTCGATATGGAGCACGCCGTCCTTCAGGGTCCCGGTGGCGGTTTCGCCGCTTACATCCACGGTGATATTCTCTCCGTCCAGGGTGTATTTAATGGAGCCGCTGGAGCCCTCAATGTTCATTTTCCCCTTGCCGCCCTGCTTTAGCTCCAGAGTGGCGGCCTGGGACAGCACCTCATCGGCCTCCATTTCCACGCCCAACATCTCCACTGCGTAGCAGGTGTAGGTGCCCAGCAGGCTTTCATCGTATTTTGGCCCGCCGCAGGCGCAGAGGCCCAGCAGCATTGCCATGGCCAGCAGTGCCGATAGCAGTCTTTTCATGTTCTTCTCCTTTCCTGGCGGGGAATACGCAGCGGCATATTCCCACCGCTCACCCCTGCCAAATCAGGAGTGTACACCAGAGCTTTTTCGCTGTTACTTTTCTCTTTGAATAAGGTTCCCCTTCTTGTCGGTAAACTTGCCGCAGATGATCTTGATCAGGTCAACAAGGTAGCCGATGCCAAACAGGCCGCCGGTAATCATGTAGAGAATACCCGTGCCGATTTTGCCGACATAGTAGCGGTGTATGCCAAGGCCGCCCAAAAAGAGGCACAGCAGCAGCGTGACCGTCCAGTCCTTCTCTGGCTCTGCGCCTACGGGAACCTCCGGCGCAACATAGTCCTCTACCTCTTCCCCATTTAGAATCTTCTTCACGGTTTCGGTTACGGTGTCAATATAACTGCCTCGCTCCTGCGCAATTCCCACCGTTGCGCCCTTTACGCCCTTGCGCAGGGCACTGTTCTTATCCACACGCACCCCACCAACGGAAGTCTTGCTTTCCGAAATAACCGGCTGGATGCGAATGTGGGTGCCGTCCTTGAGGAAAAGCCAAAGGCCCACATCCAGATTCGGCTCCTTTTCAAAGGATATACGCTGGCCGGGAATACCGCCCTTAATTTGGAAGGGCATCTGGAACGCCGCCGCACGAGCATTGAGCTTATTCTGGATTTCCTCGAGTGTGGTAGAATAAGAAAGATCAAATTCACGGATACTGGTCGCAAGTGCAGTTTCCTTCAAAGTGTCTGCAAAGCCTGCCATAATAAGTTCTCCTTTCTCCTGTCACAGTAGTCGGATGGACAACTGCTCTCGCCTTTTATAGCGGCTCCTGCCCGCTTCCCTGGGCCGGTCAGCCGTTTACCGCACCGCCGCAGTATTCGCAGCAGCCGTTGGCATCGGGAATGGTGGTTGCGCCGCAGTAGGGGCAGGTCTGGGCGGTTTTGGGGGCAGCCGCCTCCGCCGCCTCCTTCCGAACCTGGGTACGAATGGATGTCAGGGCACGCTTGATCTCCTGGCCCATGCGCTCATAGCCCTGATAGTCCACATTTCGCTTGCCGGGGGTAACGCCGGTGGTCTGACGGCCCGTGACCTCCACCTCTACGCTGCTGCGATTGAGCTTAAACCGCATCTCGTCAAAATAGGGGTGATTTACCCGGATGACCACATAGAAATCATAGCGGTAGGTGTATCGGGGCGGCACATAGCTTACCCGCTTGGTGTTGCCGTCCTTGTCCTTGGTCTCCCGCATTTCCTCCGTGCGCTCCTCGTCAATGTCCAAATCACACCCTGTGACCTGGGAGAAGGAAAGCACGTCCGGATTGGCCTCCTTCAGGTTGCGGGCCCGAGTTACCATAAACAGCTGCTGATCTTCGTCCAGCAGGACATTCATGTCCTCCCCAAAGCTGCGGGTGGTGTTAAATTTCGCCACGGCCTCCCGGTTCGCCTCACGGTAGTCCAGCTGCGCTTTAATATCCTCTACGGTAGAATGCCGCCGCTCATTGAACCAGGGGGAGAGCTTTCCGGCGCACTCCTTGCAGCAGTTGCCGTCCTCCAGCTTTTTGTTGCCCAAAAGGCCGATCTCTCCGCCGCAGATGTCGCAGGTTTTCTTTTCAAACAGTTTTCCAAACAAGCCCATAACAGTTGTCCTTCTTTCCTTTGAGTCGCCCGTCAGGCCGCAGCCTCCGGGGTTTTCATATTCATGACGGCACCAATGATGTACAGCACCGGCAGCACCAGGCCCAGCACCAGGCTGGAGGGGCTAAATTCTCCGCCGGATACAACGCCCAGCACTGTGCTGGTCAGGCTCAATACCGCCACCAGCACGCCCCAGACAATGCAGGCCTTGGCTTTTTCGGGCTTTTGGGAATTTTTCACGCCGATAATTCCGGCGATCAGCTCCACAATTCCGCCCAGCACTGCCAGCCCGAGGCTGAGATAAATCATTCCCATTTCTCCCTGGGCCGAGGCCATATAGGCCAGGGCCGCCATACCGGCCAGGGCAATGACCCCAAATACAATCGCCAGTGCGCCGCCAATGATCATCAGGATACCGGTCACTTTCAGAAACTTATGTCCGTTCATAATCGTTCCTCCTCAATATTAGGTGGTGGTTGGTGTTTTCTATCAAAATCCCTGATTCAGGGGATTTTACTGAACGTCTCCCTCGTCAAAGGGATCCCCGCATTCCGGGCAGAATTTGGGCGGGTGCGCCGGGTCGGCAGGCT
>CAVJIP010000144.1:0-2963 GCA_963649625.1 Bacteroidaceae bacterium | reverse complement strand
TTTCAGCAGTTGCTGGAATGTATTCATCGTCCCTCACCTCACCTTGTTCTGGGATCCAAAACCCCGTAAAGCAGGTCTACCACCATATTGATCAGTACGAAAATCGCCGACATGACCAGCATACAGCCCTGAATCAAAGGATAATCCCGGTTGGTAATGGCGCTTACCAGCAGGGTGGCAATTCCGGGCCAGTTAAACACCGCTTCGCACAGAACCGTACCGGCAATCAGGTTGCCCATTTGCAGACCGATAATGGTCACTACCGGAATAAGCATATTTCGCATAACGTGCTTAAAAATCACATACCGTCTGGACAGGCCCTTGGCCCGCAAGGGGGTAATGGATTCGCTGGCCATCGCCTCCAGCATAGACGAGCGGGTCATCCGCAGGGTGGAGGAGGCCATACTCAGTGCCAGGGCGCAGGCTGGCAGAATCATCCGCCTGAGATGCTCCCCCATGTCCTTGGCGGCCATAACATAGCCGCTGGAGGGCAGCAGCTTTAGCTTTAGGGCCAGAAACACCACCAGAATATAGCCGAACACATACACCGGGATGGAATTGCCCAGGGAGGAGAACACCGTCAGGGACAAATCCGTAAAGGAACCCCGCTTATTGGCGGAGATAATTCCCAGAGGGATTCCCACCAGGCAGGAGAGAATCAGGGCTGCAAAGGCCAGCTCCAGAGTTCTGGGCAACCGAAGGGCAATGGCCTCCGCCACAGGAATCTGCTCACTGTAGGACGTTCCCAAATCCCCCTGGAACAGCCCCTGTATCCAGCGGAAGTACTGGGTATGCAGAGGAAGATCCAGCCCCATTTCATGATAGAGTATCTGATAGGATTCCGGGTCTACGTTTGCGCCGTCGCCGCACAGCATCAGCATCACCGGGTCGCCGGGCATCATGTGCAGAGCAAAGAACACAATGGTCACGACAATCAAAATCTGGGCCACCGCCGTCAGCACCCGTTTGATTAAAAATCTGGTCACGGCCGTTCCTCCTCTCCGCAAAAATGGCAGGCCGCCATGTGTCCCTCTCCCACCGGACTGAGCTGGGGCTCATCCTGAGCACAGCGGGGCTGGGCATAGGGACAGCGGGTGCGGAACCGGCAGCCGGAGGGAGGTTCCACCGGGCTGGGGATCTCTCCGCAGAGGACAATCCGCTCCATATTCAGCCGGGAGCGCATCCCCGGTATGGCGGACAAAAGTGCCTTGGTATAGGGATGGGCCGGGGTGCTGTACAGCTGCTCCGCAGGGGCGATCTCCATGATCTTCCCCAGGTACATCACCGCAATACGAGTGGCCATATATTTTACCACATTGAGATTGTGGGAAATAAACAAATAGGACAGGCCGTATTCCTTCTGAATATCCTGAAGCAGATTCAAAATCTGGGCCTGAATGGACACGTCCAGGGCAGACACCGGCTCATCGCACACAACCAGCCGGGGCTTTACTGCAATGGCCCGGGCAATGCCGATTCGCTGACGCTGGCCGCCGGAAAACTGGTGAGGATAGCACTCCAGCTGGGCCCGGGTCAGTCCCACCTGATCAGCCAGCCGTGTTACCTCCTGGCGAATCTGTTCGCTGGAGTAGCCCCGGGCAATGCGGTAGGGCTCCGCAATAATGTCAAACACCTTTTCCTTGGGATTGAGAGAACCGTAGGGATTCTGAAACACCATGCGCAGCTGCATCCGGCTAACCCGGTCAAGCTGCTCCACCGGGCGGCCATCAAAGGTCAGGGAGCCGCTGTCAGGCTTCAAAAGTCCCAGCACCACCCGTGAAAGGGAGCTTTTTCCGCAGCCCGATTCCCCCACCAGGCCGAAGGTCTCCCCCGGATTGATGGAAAAGGAAACGCCGTCCACCGCATGAACCATGCCCTTTCCGGATGTGAACATACCGTGGGCCACCGGGAAGTATTTCTTCAAATCTCTTACTTCAAGCAGCGCCTCAGCCACACTGCTCCTCCTCCCTTCCGTACCAACAGGCCGCAAAATGCTGCGGCCCTACCTCCAGCATAGGCGGCGCCTGGGTTTTGCACCGCTCATCCGCCCGGGGACAGCGGGTGCAAAAGCGGCAGCCCTCCGGCATGGCCCGAATATCAGGTACAACACCGGGAATGCTGTGCAGTCGTTCTTCGCTGTCCATACGGGGCACGGAGCTGAGCAGACCCTTGGTGTACATATGCCGGGGATCGGAGAACAGCACCTCTCTGGGGGCCGTCTCCATCACCTTTCCGGCGTACATTACCATAATCCGATCCGCCATATCCTCCACCACATCCAGGTCGTGGGTGATTAAGATGATTCCGATATTCCGCTCCCGGCGAATTTTCTCCAGCAGTTCCAGAATCTGTGCCTGCACCGTAACATCCAGGGCCGTGGTAGGCTCGTCGGCAATCAGCAGCATAGGGTCACAGCTCAGGGCAATGGCAATCATGACCCGCTGGCACATTCCTCCGGAAAGCTGGAAGGGATAGGAATTGAATACTCGTTCCGGGTTTGCGATCCCCACGCTGTCCAGCAGGGCAAGGCACTGATTCTTCAGATCCTTCTTGGATCGTTTTTCATGGGCCAGAATGGCCTCCATCATTTGGCTGCCTACGGTATATACCTGATCCAGGGACATCATAGGGTCCTGAAAGATCATGGATATTTCTTTTCCCCGGATGCGGCACATTTCCCGGTCACTGAGACTTCGCAGATCCTTGCCTCGGTAGAGAATCTCTCCCCGCTCAATCTTCCCCTGCCCGGGCAGCAGATTCATCACCGTCAGAGAGGTCATGGTTTTCCCGCTTCCGCTCTCTCCTACAATGCCCAGAATTTCCCCCTGGGACAGCTCAAAGCTCAGGCCGTCTACGGCAGGAAAATTCCCCTTCCGGCTTTGAAATACCATCTGTACATCCTTTACGGACAGCAGAGGTTGTTCCATGTCCTTCCCTTCCTTTCTCCTGGCCGCAGCGACTGC
>CAVJIP010000143.1:0-6828 GCA_963649625.1 Bacteroidaceae bacterium | reverse complement strand
GGAGAGGACGGGTGCAGCCTGGAGCAGCTTCTGCCCGGGGAGGCCATTGAGGAAAAAATCATCGAATCGGTTTCGCTGCGGGATGCCATTGTCGGCCTGGAGCCACGGCAGCGGGCGGTGATTCAGATGCGGTATTACCGGGGCATGACCCAGGATAAAACCGCCCAGGTGCTGGGCATCAGCCAGGTGCAGGTGTCCAGAATTGAGCGAAAGGCATTGCAGGCGTTAAAATCCGCCCTCAGCGAGGGGTAGGAAAGCGGGATGACCCGGCAGGAAATCATCCGCCGGTTGTGGTGCGTCCAAAGGATTGTGTATGGAAAACAAAAGGGGATTGGGATAGAATAGAAGTATCACCGGTGAGAATCAAAAGGAAAGGCTGGAGAACAATATGACCTTAGCGGAAAGAATCAAGGCACTGCGGAAGGGAAGGGGAATGACCCAGGAGCAGCTTGCGGATTATCTCCATATTTCGCCCCAGGCCATCAGCAAGTGGGAAACTGCCCAAAGCAGCCCGGATGTGGATATGCTGCCCAAGCTGGCGATTGGAGAAGAACGGGCAGGGGAGCGGATAGAGATTGGGGAGCGGCTGATTGAGGCCACAAGAGATGATGCAATCAAGTATGATGCGCTGAGGTTGTTGGCGCAGACCTACCACAGGCTCGGGGAAAACGCCATGGCTGAGCACTATTTGTCGCAAATCCCGGAGCTGTATTTTCTAAGGACAGAGATTGCCTCCGTTATTCTGAGCGGGAAGGAACAGGAGAAGGCCATTGCGAAAACCGAAAAAACCTGCTTTGGTATTCTGCTGGCGATGTGCCTACTTTCCCGGGAAGGGAAAGCCGCAGGATGCTCGGAGGGGGAGGTCGATAAGCTGGAAGAGCTTCTGATAGAGGCATACGCCCTGCTGTTCGGCCAGGCTGCCGCAAAGGGGATGCATGAAAAATATCAGGACAAATCCCTTCTGGATGCCTACCATTAACCTAAAGTTACGCCCGGGTGATTTCATGGGAATCACCTGGGCGCCGCTCTTGCTCCGGCCTGTTTTTGCCGCCTTGAGGTTTGACGATAGGGGTATTCTGTGATAAAATAGGCGGGACAGATCGAATAGGACGGAAAAGGAGCTATTATGGAACAGCGTGACCAGGAAAGATTCTTAAGGGTGCGGAAGACGGTAATCCGGAGGTGCTATGATGCCCTGAACCCGATGCAGCAGCAGGCTGTCATGACCACCCAGGGGCCGCTGCTGCTGCTGGCGGGCGCAGGAAGCGGAAAGACCACGGTGCTGATACACCGCATCGCCAATCTGATTCGCTTTGGACGGGCCTCGGACAGCGAGGACATTCCCGATTACATAACGCCGGAGGACGTGGATTTTCTCTGTGCCTACGCCCAAACGCCCCGGGAGGAGGATGCCCAGCGGGCGGAGGAGCTGTGCAGTCTGGAGCCCGCCAAGCCCTGGAGCATTATTGCCATTACCTTTACCAACAAGGCGGCCAACGAGCTAAAGGCCCGCCTGGAGGCCATGCTGGGGCCGGAGGCACTGGAGATATGGGCCATGACCTTTCATTCCGCCTGCTGCCGAATCCTCCGGCGGGAGATTCAGCGGCTGGGCTATGATGGGAGCTTTACCATCTATGACACCGCCGATTCGGAGAAGGTGATGAAGGAGGTCATCCGGGACATGGGCCTGGACGACAAGACCCTTCCGGCCAAGTCCGTGCTCAGTGCCATCAGCACGGCCAAGGACAAAATGATCTCCCCCCAGCAATACCGGGCGGAGGCCAAAAGCAGCACGGACTTCCGGGCCGAGCGGATTGGAAGGGCCTATGAGGAGTATCAAAAGCGGCTGAAGGCGGCCAATGCGGTGGATTTTGACGACATTATTCTGCTGACCGTCCGTATTTTGCAGAGCTTCGAGGATGTCCGGGAATACTACCAGAGAAGGTTTCGCTATGTGCTGGTGGACGAGTATCAGGACACCAACAACCTTCAATATCTTCTGACCACCCTGCTCTCCGGGGGATATGAGAATATCTGCGTGGTGGGAGACGATGACCAGTCCATCTACCGATTCCGGGGCGCCACTATTGCCAATATCCTAAACTTTGAAAAGCAGTACAAGAGAGCTCAGGTCATCCGGCTGGAGCAGAACTATCGGTCTACCAAGTATATTCTGGCGGCGGCCAACGCAGTCATTGCCAACAATCAGGGCCGAAAGGGCAAGAAGCTCTGGACGGACAACGGCCAGGGAGAGAAAATCACTGTCTACGAGGCCTATAACGAGACGGAGGAGGCCAATTTTGTGGCATCAAAGATACTGGGGGGACTTTCCCAGGGGGCACCTTTTAAGAATAATGCGGTGCTCTACCGCACCAACGCCCAGTCCAACGCCATAGAGCTGGCCTTCAAGCGAAATGGGATTCCCTACCGTATCGTTGGAGGCACCCGGTTCTTTGACCGGGCCGAGGTCAAGGATATGCTGGCCTATCTCTGCGTAATCAACAATACTACCGACGACCTGCGCCTTCGCCGGATCATCAATGTCCCGGCCAGAGGGATCGGAGGAAAGACCCTGGAGGTGGCGGAGCGACAGGCAGCGGCGGCAAATATTCCGCTGTATGATGTAATCGCCGACCCCAAGGGCTATCCGGCCCTGGAAAAGGCGGCGGCCAAGCTCCAGCGGTTTGCGGAGATGATTGGCTCCCTGCGGCAGAAGCTCCCGAACATGGAGCTGACGGATTTCTATGACCAGGTGCTGCTGGAAACCGGCTATATTGCCATGCTGGAGGCCAAGGGGGATTTGGACAGCCGTGCCAGAAAGGAAAACGTCCAGGAGCTGAAATCCAGCATTGTCACCTATGTGGAGCAGGCAGAGGCTCCGACCCTGGCGGGCTTTCTGGAGGAGGTCAGCCTGTATACGGACATTGAAAAATATGACCAGGACGCAGATGCGGCGGTAATGATGACCATGCACAGTGCCAAGGGCCTGGAGTTTCCCACGGTGTTCCTGGTGGGCATGGAGGAGGGGCTGTTTCCCGGTATGCGGGTTTTGACCGAGCCGGAGGAGCTGGAGGAGGAGCGGCGGCTCTGCTATGTGGCCATTACCCGGGCCAAGGAGCGGCTGTACCTGACCCATGCGAAGCAGCGAATGCTCTATGGCCGTACCTCCTTTAACCGGCCCTCCAGATTCTTGCAGGAAATCCCGGAAGAGTGCCTACAGGAGCGAGGACGGCAGACTCACAGGGCCTCCGGCACCGGCGGATACGCCGCCGCCACCCGGAGCTATCCGGAGCATCGGGGGGTTCCCAAGCCAAAGTCGGCGGCGCCGCTGCTGGAGCTGAGCAAGGGAGATCAGGTGATTCACACGGCCTTCGGGGCGGGAATCGTGGTGAATATTATGAAAATGAACGGCGACGCCCTGGTGGAGATCGCCTTTGACCAGGTGGGCACCAAGCGTCTCATGCTCAAGGCGGCTGGGCCTCACCTGAAGCGGAAATAATTTTGAAGCCCGCACATAGAGTGTACCGGGGAGGTGCGGGATATGAGAGGGAAACACCGCCGCAGAGGATGGGGTGTGTGGATGGTGCTGCTGGCGGCGGTGCTGCTGGCGGCGGCGGTGCTGCTGCGCACCAGGGTAGACCCTCTGACGGAGCAGCTGGCAAGGATGACCGTCAGTGACGCAGCCTCGGACATTGTGGTACAGGTGGTGAATCGGGAGATCACCCAAGGCGGCGTGGAGTACGGCGACCTGGTGACGCTGGAGCGGGACAGCTCCGGGGGAATCATGGCGCTGACCACCAATATGCAGGCCATGAACCGACTCAAGACCAGGACTTTGGAGGCTCTGAGCCAGGCCCTGAAGGAGATGGACGATGATGAGATCAGTATTCCCCTGGGGAACCTGCTGGGCTTTCAGCCCCTCTCTGGCCGGGGGCCCAGAATCCCGATTCGTGTGGTGTCGGCCTCCTCGGCGGATGCCAACTTCCAAGGGGACTTCTCAGAGGCGGGCATCAATCAGACCCGACACCGTATTATGCTGGAGGTGGCCCTGGATGTGCTGATTTTATTGCCCTCCGGTACGGCCACAGAACGAATCAGCACGGAGGTCTGCGTGGCGGAGACGGTGCTGCTGGGGCCTGTGCCGGAGAGCTACACCTATTTTAACGGCGTAAGCACCGGCAACGCCAAATATTTTGCATCGGAATGAGAGGAAACAAAAATGACAGCTGCGGAAGAAATCTCCGCCCTGACGGCGGAGCTAAATGAGGCAAACTATCGGTATTATGTACTGGACGACCCCAGAATGCCGGACTTTGAATATGACCAAAAGCTCCGGCATCTGGAGGAGCTGGAGGCTCAGCATCCGGAGCTGACGGCGGCGGATTCGCCCACAAAGCGGGTGGGAGGTGTGGCACTTTCTGCGTTCCAAGAGGTGCGGCACCCGGTTCCTCTGGAAAGCCTCCAGGATGTGTTTTCCTTTGAGGAGCTGCGGGAGTTTGACCAGCGCATCGGGCAGACTGCGCCGGAGCGGGTATACAGCGTGGAGCCGAAGGTGGACGGACTTTCTGTGGCGTTGGAATATGTGGACGGCCTGTTTGTCCGGGGCGCAACCCGGGGAGACGGCAATGTGGGAGAGGATGTGACGGAGAATCTCAAGACCATCCATTCCATTCCCCTGCGAATCGACAATGCCCCGGAGCGTCTGATTGTCCGGGGTGAGGTATTTATGCCCAAAAAGGTGTTTCATCAGCTGAACCAGCGGCGAGAGAAGGCGGGAAAGCCTCTGTTCGCCAACCCCAGAAATGCGGCGGCGGGCAGTCTGCGGCAGCTTGACCCCAAGATTGCCGCAGCACGGAAGCTGGATATTCTGATATTTAATCTTCAGCTTTGTGAGGGCCGAGAATTTTCTACCCATGGTCAGGCTTTGGACTATCTGGAGGAGAAGCGGTTTAAGGTGATTCCCCACAGCCTGTGCAGCAAAATTGAGGAGATTGAGGGGAAAGTCATGGAAATCGGGGAGAATCGTGAGGCCTTTTCCTTTGACATTGACGGTGCGGTTGTTAAAATCAATGATCTAACGCAGAGAGCACTTTTTGGCAGCACGGCGAAATTCCCCCGCTGGGCCTGCGCCTATAAATACCCGCCGGAGGTAAAGCCGGCAGTGGTGCAGGATATTGTCATTCAGGTGGGGCGCACCGGGGTGCTTACTCCCAAGGCCATCGTAACGCCGGTGCGTCTGGCGGGCACTACGGTGACAAATGCAACGCTGCACAATCAGGACTTTATCACGGAAAAAGACATCCGAATCGGAGATACCGTGCTGATTCGGAAGGCCGGAGAAATCATCCCGGAGATTCTCCGGGTGGAGCTGGAGCGGCGTCCGGCGGATACGGTGCCCTACCGCATCTCCGGTGTGTGTCCCGTCTGCGGGGCGGAAACCGTCCGGGATCTGGATGGCGCAGCCATTCGCTGCGTCAACGAAAGCTGCCCGGCCCAGCGCATCCGCTTTCTGACCCACTTTGCCTCCCGGGATGCCATGGACATTGATGGCCTGGGCAGTGCGATGATTGAGCTGCTTTCAGAGCATGAGCTGGTGAAGGATCCGTCAGACCTCTATGACCTGACGGTGGAGCAGCTGATCCCCCTGGAGCGAATGGGGAAGCAGTCGGCGCAGAATCTGGTCAACGCCATTGCCGCATCCAAGGAAAATGACCTGTGGCGGCTGCTGTTTGCCTTGGGAATCCGCCAGGTGGGAGCCAAGGCGGCGAAGGCACTTTCCAATCATTTCCGTTCCCTGGAGGCCATTGGAGCGGCGGATCAGGAGACATTGACCCAGGTGCCGGATATTGGCGAAATCACGGCGGCGAACATTGTGACCTGGTTTTCCCACCCGGAAAATCAGGCTCTGGTGGAAAAGCTCAAACGGGCAGGGGTCAATACCCTCTGCCAGACCGAGGAGAACGACCAGCGGCTCTCAGGCCAAACCTTTGTGCTAACGGGTACCTTGGAGCAAATGACCCGGGAGGAGGCCACGGAGCAGATCGAAAGGCTGGGCGGCCGGGTGTCCGGCAGCGTCTCGAAAAAGACAAGCTATCTGGTGGCCGGGCCGGGTGCCGGCTCCAAATTCCGAAAGGCCCAGGAGCTGGGAACGGCGATTCTCACAGAGCAGGAATTTCTGGCTATGCTGGAATAATCGTAAGCATAAAACAGCAAGGACTTTCGGAGGACAATATGGGTTTGTATAATACCATTGCGGAAACCTATGATGCCATTCGTCCCGGCTATCCGGTGCCTTTGATTGCGGATATTGTAGAAGCAGGGAACCTTTCCGAAGCCTCGAAGCTCATGGAGATTGGTGCGGGAACGGGAAAAGCAACAATCGCCTTCCTTTCGTAAGGCTTCTCGATTGATGCCAACGAAATTTCGCCAGAGATGGCAGAAATATTGCGGCGCAAAGCATCCACGGATCGGCTGACGCTATCGGTATGCCCCTTTGAGGATTGGTCTCCTCCGCAGCACAAATACGACTGCATCTACTGCGGTCAAGCCTTTCACTGGTTGGACAAAACGGTGAAATTCCAGAAATGCAGCGAGTATCTCAACGGCGATGGTTTGTTGGCACTTTTTTGGTATGATCCTATGCCGCAAGCCCTAACTGAGGCCCACATAGCGGCCAAGCAGGTGAAAGAAGATTATCTCGGTGTCGAAAATATTATAACGTCCGTTCCGATGAATACCAGGTTGCAGGAAATTGAGGAAACCCCTTATTTTGACTTGATTGAGAGAAAGAGCTATCAGGTTGTACTGAGGAACACGGCAGAACAGTCA
>CAVJIP010000142.1:0-8673 GCA_963649625.1 Bacteroidaceae bacterium | reverse complement strand
GTGCTGGGCCTGTGCAAACGCATGGACTTTGGCGGCGTGGACATGACGGCCAATAATTTCCGCAACCACAGCTATGAAATGCCCCATCCTCCCAAATCCGAGACGGTGCCCAATGTGCTTGCGGAAATGGTGGAAAAAAATGAGCTGGGCATCAAAACCGGCAAGGGCTTTTACGACTATAGCAATGTGGACCTTGAGGAGTTGAAGGCCAAGCGGGATAAGCAGCTCTTTGAGGTGTTCCGTCTGGAGAAAAAGTTCTTAGACGACCCGGTCTGACGGTGCCCCGTGCAAGCGCACGGCGTGGTCTTAGGTATGCGCAGCGGCCCTGACGCATTCACCTGAGTGCCTTCCGCAACGGTGCGCAGAAAGGAAAGCTCTATGGACCTTTGCCTGTTTTCGGGCTATGCAAGACTGCCCACCAATACCACGGCCCAGAAAATCTACGAGGAGCTGGCCCTGGTGATGGTGATCGACATGAACACGGGGGTTGTACACAACGCCGAGTGTACCATGGTGACAGGTCTTGCCAAGGAATTTGTCAGTAATTTGATTATCGGCTATGACATGAATCAAGGCATTGAGCCGCTGGTGAAGCGACTGGAGCATAAGTATCAGGGACACCTGAAAAAGGCCCTGGCCAGCTCCATCCGCATGATCGGCAGCCAATATGCGGAGATGAAATAAAGCAAAAGATTCCAAATGAAATAGTAATGCTGTTTTGGCAAGAGATGGTCGGCAATCCACCGGCTGTCTCCCTTGCGCAAAAGCCGGCTGGGCGCAGATGCAGGTCTGGGCCCTGGTCGGCTTTTGTCTTTTAATGATAATGAGGTGTAGGTAATGAACCCTTTGCAGCTGGCGGGAATGATTTTGACGATCCTGCTGATTCTGGGACTTAGCGTGTATTCCGGCATGAAGAACAAAAAGGCCGGTCAGAAAAATGGCTCCGTTGTGGTGGCCGGTATCATTATGGGAACTCTGGTGGGCGGCTCCTCCACCGTTGGCACGGCACAGCTGGCCTACGATTATGGAATGTCGGCCTGGTGGTTTACCCTGGGCGGGGGAATTTCCTGCCTGGTGCTGGCCCTGGGCTTTGTGGGGCCCTTCCGCCACAATGGCGGCCACACGTTGGTGGGAATGATCAACAACGAATTTGGCCCCACTGCCGGCGTGTCCGCCTCCATCCTCAGCGCCGTGGGAACCTTTATCAACATTATTTCCCAGATGATTGCGGCCTCTGCCGTGCTGGCGGTGCTCTTTCCGGATATGGGCCTGATGATGGAGCTGATTGTTACAACCGTTTTTATGATTCTCTATGTGGTGATCGGCGGGGCGAAGGGAGCCGGCATGGTGGGAATATTGAAGCTGGCGCTTCTCTATATGGCTATGATCGGCAGCGGCCTTCTGGTGCTCCGGCTCACCGGCGGGGTAGGCGGCTTTGTGGATATGGTCAATACCATTGACAATCCCCAGGGCGTCCACTTTTTCAGTCTCTTTGCCCGAGGGGTAGGGACGGATCTGGGGGCGGGCGTGTCCCTGCTGCTGGGGGTGCTTACCACCCAGACCTATGCCCAGGCGGTGCTTTGGAGCAAATCTGACCGGGCGGCCCGGACTGGGGCTCTGATCTCCACCTTCCTGATTCCACCCATTGGCATTGGCGGCATTCTGGTGGGCCTGTTTATGCGGGCGACCCATCCGGGGATCGTGGCAAAGACTGCCCTGACCAGCTTTGTTATGGAGTATATGCCGCCGGTGTTCAGTGGCGTTGTGCTGGGGACTCTGTTTGTGGCGGTGGTAGGCACCGGCGCAGGTCTGGCTCTGGGCATTTCCTTTATTATCAACGAGGACATTGTAGACCGGCTGACCCACAAATTTGACGGAGCCGCCAAGCAGAGGCTTTTGGGGAAAACCTGGATCGTGCTGATTTTGATGATTGCCTGCATTCTCTCCAGTGGCTCCCTGGGGGACTTGATTCTGGGCTTTGCCTTTATGTCCATGGGGCTTCGGGCTGCAGTAGTCTTTGCGCCCATGTGTGCCGCCCTGTTTTTCCCGGGGAAGGTGGAGCCACGCTTTGCCCTGGCGGCAATTATTGCGGGGCCTGTGGGGGTGCTGGTGGGAAAGCTGGCGGGACTGCCCTTTGACCCGCTGTTTGTGGGCATCGGGGTCAGTATCCTGATGGTGGTTTGCGGCGGAATTTATCGCAGGGCGAGAGCGGGCAGCCTGAGCCGGGCATAAATAAAAACAGGGTCGGCGGCCCGGCCCTGTTCCATGGAGATTAAATATTCTTTCCGCCGTGGGACATACAGAAGCTGTGCATGACCCGCATAAGAACGATTGGCACAATATTCACTGCGGCACTGAGAATAAACACCGGGGTAAAGGAACCGGCTCCGCCCACCACCGAGGCCACCTTGCCGAACACCACCGAGGAGGCCGCAATGGAAATCATCACCAGGCCGTAGTTGGTGCCGGAGTTTGCGGCACCGAACAGCTCCGTGGAAATCACCGGGTTAATGCCCGAGGTGCCGCCATAGGTAAAGGCAATCAGGAACACCGCCACAATGTACAGCGGCCCGGTGGCGGGGATCATCAGCAGACAGGCCAGCGCCGAAATCACGCAGCAGCCGATAATGGAGTTGGTGCGGCCAAAGCGGTCAGAGATGGTGGGAGCCAGAATGCGGCCCAGAGCACTGGCAACGCCGGTACACATAACGGCGGCCAGAGCCATTCCGGTGGACATGGCCCGCTCTGTGGCGATGGTTTTAATGTAGGGAATGATGACCAGATAGGCGGCAGAGGACAGGAACATGGAGAAAATCAGGAAGTAATACAGGGGAGTCTTTACCATTTCCTTGGGGGTGAACTGCTTAAACTCATCGGCCCGGAGCACCTTCTGGGCCTCATGCATATAATACTTGGGGTCAGGCTGGGTGATGCCCAAGGAGCAAATCACGCAGACCAGGAGAAATACTATGGCGAAAATGCGGAAGGTGGCGGAGACACCCAGAGAGGCCAGGATTTTCTCGGCAATGGGGGAGAGGATCACCACGGACAGACCAAAAAAGGAAACGGTCAGCCCTGTAATCAGGCCGGTTTGAGCGGCGAACCACTTTTGCAGGGCGTAGAGCACCGTGCAGTACACAAAGCCGCAGCCCAGCCCGGAAATCAAAGAATAGGTGAGATAGATCAGCGCAGGAGTAGAGGAGGGGAGCAGAGAGGTCAGGTACATCCCCAGGGCAAACATGGTGCTGCCCACAATGCAGATAATGCGGGGCTGGATTTTCTGCTGAACCAGACCGCCGAGGATGTTTCCCAACACAAAGCAGGCGATCATCAGGGCGGAGGTCATGGCCACGTCCCCGGCACTCCACCCCTTTTCACTGACCACATAGGGCTGAAAAACCGACCACATATACAGGATGCCGACACAGAGCATGATGAGAAGGCCGGAAACCAGGCAAATGATTTTTTGACGCTGTTCCTTCAAAATTTAACGCTCCTTTATCAAAAATATTTCATGTAACGCTTATCATTATAGTATTCCACCCGGCAAAGGCAAGCACTTATTTCGTCACTTGTAACAACCTGCAGTGGCTGTGATAAAGGAAAAAATAGTTGTAACAAGGGCGCATATGTGCTATACTGTCCTGGGAGCTTTGTGAAAACGCCAAGGAGGAAGGGAGGAAAGTAAAATGCTCAATGAAGCGGCGATTCGATGCTTTTTGACCGTGGCGCAGACCCTGAGCTTTACGGAGGCGGCCAAAATCATGTATATGACTCAGCAGTCCGTCAGTAAGTATATTGCAAAAATGGAGGAGGATGTGGGATTTCAGCTGTTTATCCGAACCCATCATTACGTTATGCTCACCAAGGCGGGGGAACGGTTTTATAGCTTTTTTAAGGAAATGAGCCAGAAATATGACGCAGTAATGGAGGAGACCAAGCAGTTCTACAGCAATATGTATAACGCCCTGCACATTGGCTATTTGGAATGGCTGGAGATTTCCTCCAGCATCGGGAAGGCTCTGCGGCTGGTGCAGCAGGGGAATCCGTCTCTGAAATTTGTAGGAGAGCGGCATCCTCAGTATGAGCTAAACGAACTGTTCTTGAACCGAAAGCTGGATCTGATCATCACCTACAAGGAGTTTGCCCCCAAGGGAACCGGGCTGCGGAAGCTGAAGATTATGGACACGCCCCTGGTGCTTTTGGTGTCCCCGGACAATCCAAAGGCCGCAGACCAGGCCACGGTGGACGATTTTCGCCATGAGCCCTTTATTAAGGCCGCATCCAGCCGGGAGTCCCTGTCGGAAAGCAAAAACCGGGCACGGCGGCAGTGCCGGGAGCTGAATTTTACCCCTTCGGAAATCGTGATTTCTCCCAATCTGGAGTCGGCCTATATGGCGACGGAATTTGGCCAGGGCGTGTTGGTTTCCACCATGCTCTCCCGCATGAGCCTGCACAGTGAGCTGAAATGCTATGACATCGGTGTTACCGAGGAGCTGCTTTGCTTCTGGCATGAGGACCAGGAGAATCCGGCGGTGGCGGCCTTTGCCTCAGTGCTGGAGCAGGTGCATCAGTAAAAGGAACAAATACCCCGGCTACGCCCAAAGGGACGTGACCGGGGTATTACGACATCGAAACGGCTGTGACAGGAGAAGCTCCCAAGCTATGGCGCCTCACAGGCCGCCTGTATTTTTTTATAGATTTCCGGCAGGGTCTCCTGCATATTCAGGCTTTTCTGATCGGGGCCTGTCCAAATGTGAAAGGTTCTGGCCGTACCGCAGAGTCTGCCCTCAAACCAGGCCTCATATTGCAGCTCCAGCTTTTTGGGGGCATAGGCGGTCATGCGAGTCTTTACGGTGACGCTGCCGGGATAGGTGGCCGGGGTGCGGTATTTCAGTTCCAGCTCCACCAACGGGGGATTGATGCCCAGGGCGTGCATGGCGGAGTAGGAAAAGTCCATTTTCTCAAAAAAATCCATGCGGGCCATTTCGTACCAGATGGGGTAAACGGCGTGGTGTACAATGCCCATAGAGTCGCAGTCGGGATAGCGCACGTCAATGGTAAGCTCAGTGGTCATGGGATTTCCTCCGTGGTTTCTGGGATAGCCGGAGCCTCCGGGGACGGCCAGCAGTGGCTTCCTGCCGGGGCAGAGAGCAGATCGGCAAAGTCTGCGGCGGTATAGCCAAAGGCAGAGGCCAGAGCGCAAAGATTCCGGGTGCTGATGGTCGAGCCGCGGCCCGCCAGAAGGCCCCGCAGCACCATGGGGGAGATCATGGTACGATCCGAGAGCATTTGCGCAGTATAGCCGCATCGAACCATTTCAATTCGTATGCGATCCCCGGCATAGAGAGAAACTTTCAATTTTCCTCCCTCCGTTTTTTGGGGGCCTCAATGGCCTGATCCAGATTCTGCTTATAGAGTGCGTTGGCGTTCCGTTTGAGATTGGCGGCCATGGCGTGGCCCAGCGCCTCGTTGGGAGCCATCAGGGACAGGGACATCATGGGCATTCCGTCATCCCGATAGTTCAGGGTGGCAATCCAGTAGCCCTGCTCGTCCTGGGCAACGGTGGTGTTGATAAAGCTGTCCCGGCGGAGTTGGGTCAGCTTTGCCTCAATGGCAGCGGAAACCTTCTGCACCACCGGTACCGCCAGAGAATCCTCCACGGCGGAGCCCTGCTGGCGGCCCTTTTCGGTGATAAGATATTTTTCGGCGGAGTTCGTCTCCAAATGGCCGGACTGCACCAGCTCCGGCAGGCTTTCGGCCAGGGTGAAGTAGTTGAGGCTGTCGTCCTGATATGCCACCTCATAAATCTCCTGGGCGGAAAGGGGCGTGTCAATGCGTGCCAAAATAAACAGAATCAGCACCTTCACGTCCAGCTTGGTGTGTAAAAACCCCTGGGGCCCGGCTTCCATAGAAATCGCTCCTTTTCCCTGGTTCTTTCTTCTTATATTATACAGGACAGCTGCGAAAAAAACAAGGGGCGGGAAAAACCAGAATACAGGCAAATGGCGGAAAAGCCTGCATTTTCAAGCCAAACCGCCATTTGTTAAAATATAAAAAATTATAATTGATTCTCATGAAAGGAAGAAAAAGTATGATAGCAGCTTCTTAACAGAGCACCTCCCTTTCCTCTGGAAAAGGGGGCTGTCGGCACATCCGGGAATATTTCCCCGGCGATCAGACACCCCTTCGCCGTTCTCTTGATGACTACAATATAGAAGAAAGTTGTGAACTGGCCGTGAACGAAGTAGAAACATTGTTTTAATTCACAATATAAAAGGGGCATTGGATTGCTATGAGGTGAGCCGGGACAGACCCTCCCGATTCAGCAGGGTAATGGTGCCGTAGCCGGTGCGGAGCAGGCCCTGGCGGGCAAGCTGCCCCAAAATCCGACTGACTGTGACCCGGCTGACCCCCAGGGCGGAGGCCAGAGCCTCATGGGTGATGGGAATGGGACTGCCGTCGGAGGGATAATTGAGCAGTAGCCGGGCCAGCCGCTGGTCAGCCTGCTGAAAGCTCATGGTGTCCACATGGCCGCTGAGGAGCCGAACCGTCCGGGCCAGATAGGAGATCATGGCGGAGGCCAGAGCGGGATCCTGCCGGAACAGGGCGTCCACGGTGCCGTGACCCAGCCGAACGATCTGACAGTCAGTTTGGGCGGTGGCGGTGGATACCCGGGGCATACCATCAAAAAAGGAGGCTTCTCCGAAGATGCTACCGGCCCGATAGAGGGTCAGGAGCTTTTCGCCGCCCTGCTCCGATAGAATCCCTGTGCGGACGGTTCCCTCCTTGAGACAGTAGAGGTACTCCGGCTGCTGGCCCTGGAGATAGATCAGCTGGCCCCGCCGGTAGGGGATGGCAGAGCCGACGGAGAAAAAGGGCGCAAACAGCGCTTGGGGCAGCCCGGTGCCCGGAGCGGAAAAGCTGTCATAATACATAAGCTCACCTGCCAAAAGTTTTCTGATAGATTGTAACATACTTTACATTCTTTCTGCAAGAGCTGTGTCATAATGAAAGAAAAAACAGGAGGGATTATGATGGGTATGACCATGACCCAGAAGATTTTGGCGGCCCATGCCGGAAAGGACACCGTTGCCGCCGGGGAACTGATCGAGGCAAGGCTGGATCTGGTGCTGGGCAATGACGTGACCACCCCGGTGGCCATTACGGAATTTGAAAACGCAGGCTTTACCAAGGTCTTTGACAAGGACAAAATCGCCATTGTGCTGGATCACTTCACCCCATGTAAGGACATCAATGCAGCCAAGCTCAGTATGCAGGCACGAGCCTTTGCCAAAAAGCATCACATTACCAATTTCTTTGATGTGGGCACCATGGGTATTGAGCACGCCCTGCTGCCGGAGAAGGGGCTGATTGCCGCCGGAGAGTGCTGCATCGGTGCGGATTCTCACACCTGCACCTACGGGGCCCTGGGGGCCTTCGCCACCGGCATTGGCTCTACGGATATGTGTGCGGGCATGGCCTCCGGACGGGCCTGGTTTAAGGTGCCCTCGGCCATTCGGTTTTATCTCACCGGGACCCTCCGGCCCTGGGTTTCCGGCAAGGATGTGATTCTGCACATCATCGGCATGATCGGCGTGGACGGGGCCCTCTATCGGTCCATGGAGTTTACGGGGCCTGGGGTGGCGGCCCTGTCCATGGACGACCGCTTCACCATTGCCAACATGGCCATTGAGGCCGGGGCCAAGAACGGGATTTTCCCGGTGGACGAACAGACTGTGGCCTATATGACCGGCCGGGTCAGCCGCCCCTGGAGAGCCTATGAGGCAGATCCGGACGCAGAGTATGAAAGAACCATTGAAATCGACCTTTCTGCCATCGAGCCCACCGTGTCCCTGCCCCATCTGCCCAGCAACACCAAGACCGTCAAGGAAGTGGCGGGGATGGACATTCAGCAGTGTGTCATCGGCTCCTGCACCAATGGCCGTATTTCCGATCTGCGAATCGCCGCCAAGGTGCTGGAGGGGAGGCGGGTGGCGGAAAATGTCCGCTGCATCGTGATTCCTGCCACCCAGGAGGTGTATATGCAGGCACTGAGAGAGGGGCTGATCGAGAGGTTTATTTCCGCCGGAGCGGTGGTTTCCACTCCCACTTGCGGCCCCTGCCTGGGCGGCCACATGGGCGTGCTGTATGCAGGGGAGCGGGCCATTTCCACCACCAATCGGAACTTTGTGGGCCGCATGGGTCATGTGAAAAGTGAAGTGGTGCTGGCATCCCCGGCGGTGGCTGCGGCCTCTGCGGTAAAGGGTACCATCTGCACCCCGGACGATCTCTAAGAAAGAAGGTGCTTCTATGAAAATCACTGGTAATGTACATAAGTATGGCTCCAATGTGGACACGGATGTAATTATTCCCGCCCGGTATCTCAACGAGCCGGATCATGGGGCCCTGGCCTCCCACTGTATGGAGGACATTGACGGGGAATTTGCCAAAAGAGTTCAGCCCGGAGACATTATGGTGGCGGACTGGAATTTCGGCTGCGGCTCCTCCCGGGAGCACGCCCCCATTGCCATCAAGGCCAGCGGCATTGCTTTGGTCATTGCCTCCAGCTTTGCCCGAATCTTCTACCGCAACTGCATCAACATTGGACTTCCTATCATGGAGTGCCCGGAGGCGGCAGAGGGCATCCAGGCCGGGGACAAGGTTTCCGTC
>CAVJIP010000141.1:0-3338 GCA_963649625.1 Bacteroidaceae bacterium | reverse complement strand
TCGAGGCTGACTTCTCATCTTTTATTTGGTTCACATCATTTTAGCACATACACATTGGGGAAAAATACTGCTCAAAAAAATCGGTGCGGGAAAAACCCGCACCGTAAGTTCCTATCCTGCATGGATCACGCTCAGGGGAGGCTCCGGCGTTTCCACCCGGTGAAAGTCCGCCCCCAGGGCCTGGAGCTTTTCCGTAATGTTTTCGTAGCCCCGCTCCACATATTTAATGTCGCTGATGGTGGTGGTGCCCTCTGCGGCCAGACCGGCGATCACCATGGCGGCCCCGGCCCGCAGGTCACAGGCCTTCACCGGGCAGCCCCGGAGCTTCTCCGTGCCCTCAATCACGGCCACCTTTCCGTCCACCTGGACGTTGGCCCCCATGCGCCGAAGCTCTCCGATATAGCGGAAACGGTTATCCCACACCCCCTCGGTGATGACGCTGGTGCCCTGGGCCAGGGCCATGCACACGGCGATCTGGGGCTGCATATCCGTGGGGAAGCCGGGATAGGGCAGGGTCTTGACCTTGGCCTTTTGCAGCCGACCTTGGGACTCCACCAGAACCGCATCTCCCTGGTCAACCACCCGGACGCCCATCTCCCGCAGCTTGGAGGAAATACACTCCAGATGTTTGGGAATGACGTTTTGAATCAGCACACTGCCGCCCACGGCGGCCACGGCGGCCATATAGGTCCCCGCCTCGATTTGGTCGGGGATAATGGAATAGCTGCCGCCCCGCAGATGCCGAACCCCCCGCACCTTGATTACATCGGTGCCTGCCCCGGAGACGCTGGCCCCCATGGCGTTGAGGAAGTTGGCCAGGTCTACAATATGAGGCTCCTTGGCGGCGTTTTCAATGATGGTGGTGCCCTGGGCCAGCACGGCGGCCAGCATAATGTTCATGGTGGCCCCCACGGAGACAATGTCCAGATAAATCCGTCCGCCGTGCAGGGGCTCAGGGGCGGAGGCCACAATGTCGCCGCTGATCACCTGCACATCGGCCCCCATGGCGTGGAAGCCCTTAATGTGCTGGTCAATGGGCCGAACCCCAAAGTCACAGCCGCCGGGCATTGCCACCGTGGCCTTGCCGAAGCGGCCCAGAAGGGCCCCCACCAGATAGTAGGAGGCGCGAATCTTGCAGGCCAGCTCATGGGGCACAGAGGTAGTGTGTACCGAGGAGCAGTCCAGCTCAAAGGTGGTCTTATTGATCATTCGTACGGTGGCACCCATCCGGGTGAGCATATCAAAGAACAGCTGAATGTCGGAAATATCCGGCACGTTCTCCACCCGGCAAACTCCGTTTACCAGCAGAGCCGCCGGGAGAATCGCCACGGCGGCGTTTTTTGCGCCGCTGATGTTGACGGTGCCCTGGAGCAGCCTCCCGCCGTGTATCACATATTGTGCCATAATGCACCCTCACAATCTCAAGTCTTCTTACCATTATAGTATGCCGCACAGGTGCTGCCTGTATTGCGGCGAAAGATTTACATAATTACCAAAGCTCTGGCTAGTATAACACAAGGAGGCTCGTCTGTAAAGGACGGTATGCGAAAAAACCGGAAAATCCAGCAAAATTCTGCGAGTTTTTCAGGGAAATCTCCGAAAATGGCGGAGAAAATGGAATATACTACCGAAAAGCCTCTTGGAGTTGCTTCAAAATCGGGCGGAGCTGCCGCTGGAGCGAGGAGGCGGACTGAAGGCCGGTTTTGCCCAGACGGAGCCATTCCGGGGTGGGCACGGACAGCCGCTCAAACCGCCGGGCAAACCGCCTGTCCACCCCCAGGGCCACGGCGTAGGGGAGCTGGCTCTGGAAAAACCGGGTGCTTTCCCCCTGAAAAACCTGGAGCCGCTGCCAGGAGGCCCGCCGGTAGAAGGTGCGGCAGCCCCGGGTCTGGGTCATCAGGTCGATGCCCCGGCTGCTGCGCCGGGGGCCGGGGGCGGTGGCAATGGCGGAAAACAGGCAGGCCCCCAGGGCCACCAGAATTTCCGGCAGGGTACCGGCCAACAGAGACAGGGCCAGCAGCACCGGGGAAAGGGCCCAGGAAAGGGCAAAAACCGGGGTCACGGTGCCCAGGGCGGCAAACCCTAGGGCTCCGCTGTGAAGCACCAGACTGTATGGGGCGGAGGCCAGACCGGCCAGCACGGCCAGCAGCACAAAGCCGCCGCCCTCCGGCAGCAGGTGATAGACCGTGGAGCCCACGGCAATGGGCAGCAGCAGCTGACAGGGGAGCCGTACCAGGGAGACGTTGCCGCCCTTGGGGTCAAAAATCACCGGGTAAAGGCTGCGCCGGGAGGCACTGCGAAACCGCTGGGCCTCCTGGGAAAACCGGCCCGGGGTGGCGGCCACCCGGCTCCGCCGTCCGAAGATGCGGGAGAACAGGGCCTGCTCCCCCCGGCTGCGCTCCGAGCCCATGGCCATCAGCCGGGTCAGCACCACAACGCCCCCCTTGGACAGGGAAATGGACAAATAGCCCAGGTTGGCCCACTCCAGAACCAGGGCGGGAATGTGACAGGAGCTGCCGTCCAGGGCCATGGGGAGCTGGCAGGAAATGATTCCCTCAGGGGCCAGCAGCCGAGGGGTGCTCTGGGGCCGGGGGAAACGGAGCCTGAGATGCCAGTAGACCATGGTCAGCAGCAGCATGGCTGCCATGGCCAGGGTAAGATAGGTCATGGAAATCCCCGGGAGCCTGGCCCTGCGCACGGCAAAATACTGGTCCGGCAGGGTCATAGACAGGGTCAGGGAATCATAGGCCATGCGGCCGGAGAGGGCACCGCTGAGACTGGTGTCCGTTGTGACCAGGCCGCAGTCTGTCGGAGAAAGCACCCCATAGTAGCCGCTGGTCAGCTCCGGCTCCGCCTCAAAGGCGGCGGGCATCAGCACCTGAAAGCTGCAGGAGCCAATGGGCTTGGCCCAGCGGGAGCTGAGCAGCTCCAGGGAAAAAGAATCCCCCTGGGTGTCCCCATCGTCGGAATAGGGGACGGTATAGGACACCAGAAAGGTCTGGGTGCCCACAAAGCCGCCGCTTTTCTTGATAATCACGTCGGTGGTGGCATCGGTTTTGTCCACGGAGAAGCGGTAGTCCCCGGCGGAGACCTGGCTCACGTCCGTGCTGGCCAGGGGGATGGACACCTGCTCCGTGGCGGTGTCAAAGGTCAGCTGAATGGTGTTGGTGACCTTGGCCTGGCCTTTGGCGGACACCTCGGCGGAGATGGCCACGCTGTCCACCTGAAAATCCGCCAGACCGGGAATCATAAAGAGAAATATAAAAAACAGGGAAAAAAGCAGCTTTTTCATCTGTATAATCCGCCTTTCTGCGAAAGGCACCGACGGGGTTATGAAA
>CAVJIP010000140.1:0-17371 GCA_963649625.1 Bacteroidaceae bacterium | reverse complement strand
ATCTGCTCAATATTGCGCTGCTCCGTTTCCAGCAGCTTTTTGCTTAAATCCGTCACCCGCTCATCCCGGCCCAGATACTGCCGGTGGTGCTGAATGGACTTAATGACCCCCTTGGTGTTGCCGGAGATCATCATTTCTGCGATATGGGAGGCGGAGGGCGGCGAAAAGGCATTCATGGCCCGGCTCATGGCCGTGCCCATTTTGGCACCCAGAGGCAGAGGCTCCGGCTGTCCGCCCCGCTGGAGGAGCATTTTTGTGGCGGCATCGCAAAGCTCGCCGTATTCCGCCCGCTGCTGTCGAAGGGAATCGGTCAGGGGCTGGCAGGCGGAATATTTCATCACAGCGTCAATGCCCGTGCGGCCCATCAGGGTGGTCTTACGAATGTAGTTGAGCAGCTCCGTGTCGTCAATCATGGCGTTGTCTCCTTTGCTTCATCTGGGAATAGTGTGCCTTGAGAGGGCAAAAATATGCGTCCTAAGTTGAGAATTTTCGCAACATCTGCTACAATGGGGAGGCAAGGAGAGTGTGCCATGGGAAAATTGGTTGAAATTACAGACCTTCACGCCCCGGAGCTGGATGTGTACGCCCGTCTCACCGAGGCGCAGCTTCGCTCCCGGAGGGCCCCGGAGAAGGGGCTGTTCATTGCGGAGAGCCTGGTGGTGATAGAATACGCCCTGGCCGCAGGACTGGAGCCGGTGTCCTTTTTGATGGAGCGACGGCAGCTGACAGGCCGGGCAGGGGAGCTGTTGTCCCGCTGGCCGGAGGTGCCGGTGTATACCGCAGAGCGGGAGGTGCTGGCCCAGCTCACCGGCTACGCCCTGACCCGCGGGGTGCTGTGTGCCTTTCGTCGGCCAGAGCCCCGGCAGGCCCGGGATATTTGCCGGGAGGCCCGGCGAGTTGCGGTGCTGGAGGACATTGTAGACCCTACCAATGTGGGGGCCATTTTCCGCTCGGCGGCGGCCCTGGGCATGGATGGGGTGCTGATAACACCCTCCTGCTGCGACCCACTCAGCCGCCGGGCCGTTCGGGTGAGCATGGGCGGCATATTTCAGATTCCCTGGGCCAGAATCGGCAGGGCTCCGGGAGATTGGCCGGAAAAGGGGCTTCGTTTCCTCCATGAGCTGGGCTTCTGGACGGCGGCCATGGCCCTGGGGGAGGACACCTGGAGCCTGGACGACCCCAGGCTGGCCGGGGCGGAGCGATTGGCCCTGATTCTGGGAACGGAGGGCAGCGGCCTGAGAGAGGACACCATTGCCCAATGCCGCTGTACCGTATCCATCCCCATGGCCCACGGCATGGACTCTCTTAACGTGGCGGCGGCCAGTGCCGTGGCCTTCTGGCAGCTGGGCAGCCGATAGAGATACCCCCGATCTGCGTGTATGGCAGACCGGGGGCATTTTGTTTCATCAGCCCTTGAGAATCTCCAGGGCCTCCTCACGGTAGCAGTCCATCAGATAGGGAATGCCTGTGACCTTGGCACATTCCTCCGTAAGGCTCATCAGCTCCTTCCGGGAGATGGCGGGGACGCTGAAGCAGCGGGAACCGGCCATAAACTGCTGGAGGCCCACCTTGAGCTTGTCAGCGTAGCTGTAGATGCCGATGGCACCCAGGGGGATATTGCCGATCTCCTCTGCGCCGACCAAATCCTTCACCCGCTCGTAGCTGACAAAAATCTCCTCGGGGGTGGAGCCGTACTCGGAAACGCTCTTGGGCAGAGTCCCCTCCTTGAGCCACTGGGCGCAGTTTTTGCCCACCATGCCGGGAATCATCAGGGCACGGCCCATGCACACCGCCTTGGTGTAGGGTGCCCCCAGAGCCAGGGCCTTAAAGACACCGTCCTCGGAGCTAAAGCCGCCGCCGAAGGCCAGGTCAGGCACTCGCTCTCCCTGGGAGGCCAGAATGCTTGCAAATTCATAGGCGGCACTGTGGAGGTACAGGCTGGGAATGCCCCACTCCTCCATCATGCGCCAGGGGCTCATGCCGGTGCCGCCGGAGGCCCCGTCAATGGTCAGCAGGTCGATATGATATTTGGAGGACCATTTGATGGCTTGGGCCAGCTCCTTGAGGCTGTAGGCCCCGGTTTTCAGGGTGATGCGCTGGAAGCCCAGCTTCCGCAGACGTTCCACCTCGGCGGCAAAGCTCTCCTCGGAGATAAAGCCCAGACGGCTGTGCCGCTCAAACTCCTTGATGGCCCCGTCCCGGAAGGCCTTCTGATTGATAGGGTCGGAGGGGTCGGGGGTGACGATATAGCCCCGCTTTTGCAGCTCCAGGGCACGCTCCAGAGAGGAGATTTTGATTTCGCCACCGATGCACTTGGCCCCCTGGCCCCACTTTAGTTCGATGGTTTCAATGCCGTGCTTGTCCAGAATGTACTCCGCCACACCCAGCCGGGTGTCCTCCACGTTCATCTGAACCAGCAGCTCACCATAGCCCCGATGATACCGGCGATAGGTCTCAATACGGCGATCCATGTCCGGGGCCTTGGTGATAAGGCCGTTTGCTCCCCGCTCCAGCTGCGGGTCAATGCCGCAGACGTTTTCCCCGCAGACAATGGTAATGCCGGAGATGGCGGCACCTACGGCAAAATGCTCCCAGTTTTTCCGGGCAATCTCCGTGGAGCCCAGGGCACCGGTAAACACAGGCACCGCCATTTTCACCTTTTTGTCCCAGCCGTATTCCGTCTGCGTATCCACCTTGGAGAACAGGGCGGTGTCCGGGCCGGCCTCTACCCCCAGAGGAAGGCCCCGTCCTCCCTGGGCATAGCCCTGGATGTTCAGGTGGGAGTAATCAACGGGATAGTCCTTGTCGCCGCCTGCGGTCACGTCCCCAAAGGGGCCGGGATAAATCAGCTCACGGCCCCGGAAGGTGGCCTTAAACACCTCGCAGCCGCCCTTACATCCGTCAATGCAGCGGGAGCAAAGCCCGCTGGAGGGCACAACGCTCCGGGAACGGTTGGCGGTTCTGGTGGCATCATTGGCATTGGGAGTTTGCAGATTCATGATTGGAACCTCCTTAAATTGGTGGGTACATTGTACCAAATATTATGAGGACTGTAAACAACAAATTGCATGAATTTATGCCGGGACTTGCAGGAAAAATTGCAGCAGGCCAAGGGGCCTGCTGCAATCCAAGGGGTGTGATGAAAAATCGGGAATCAGCGGAGCACAGCGCCCAGGGCGGACTCCAGCTTTTCCAGGATTGCCCCCATCACAGCCTCCGAATCACTGTCGGTGAGGGTGCGGTCATCGGCCCGAAGCTCCAGAGAGAAGGCCAGGGACTTTTTCCGCTCGGGAATGCCCTTGCCCCGATACACGTCAAAGAGCTTGACCCGCCGAAGGAGCTTGCCTCCGGCACTCTGGATGCAGGCCTCCACCTCGGCCACAGTCAGGGCCTCGTCACAGACCACAGCAATGTCCCGCTCCACAGAGGGGAACCGGGGCAGGGGATGATACACGCTTTCCGGAGCCAAAAGGGTCAGCAGGGTGGTAAAGTTCAGCTCGGCGCAGTAGACCTCGCTGTCAATGCCGTAGTTGGCGGCCACCAGCGGATGCACCTGACCAAGCACGCCTACCTCCACGCCGCCCACAGTGAGCCTGGCACAGCGTCCGGGGTGATAGGAGGGGTTGTTGGTGACGGCGGCATAGCCCCGGGGCTGGGTGTTGAGAGCCCGGAGAATGGCCTCCACCTCCCCCTTGAGGGTAAAGAAGGTCTCGTTGGCCCCGTAGGTGCCCAGGGTGAGAATCACGTCCTCCCGGGGCAGGGGCTCTCCCGCCTGGGGCAGATAAACCTTTGCCAGCTCATAGAGCTTTGCCGCCTTGTTCCGATAGGCGTTGTTCCGGGACAGGGTGTCCATCATGCAGGGGAGGGTGGTGGTGCGCATAATGGAGGTGTCCTCCCCCAGGGGATTGATAATCCGAATCACGTTCCGAAGGGGGCTGTTTTCCGGCAGGCGAATCAGGTCAAACATGGAGGGGCTGCCGAAGGAATAGGTGAGGATTTCGCTATAGCCCATGCCCCGGCAGATGGAGCCGGTGAGATTGCGCTTTTTCTGGGCATCGGTGTAGCCCCCCTGGGCGGTGGCACCCTTGAACATGGTGACGGGAATCTTGTCATATCCGTAGATTCGGGCCACCTCCTCGGCCACATCGGCCATATGGTGAACGTCCGTGCGCCACTGGGGCACATGGAGCACATCCCCCGCCACCTGGAAGCTCAGCCGGTTCAACAGGGAAATCATTTCCTCCCGGGACAAATCCGTGCCCAGCAGACCGTTGATTTTCTCCGGCGCAAAGGCCACATCCACCGGCTGGGGCACATAGTTCAGTACGTCAATGACCCCATCCATGACATCACCGGCTCCCAGCTGCTCCACCAGCTCACAGGCCCGCTGAAGGGCGGGATAGGTGGTCAGCGGGTTCAGGCCCTTTTCGTACTTGGAGGAGGCATCCGTGCGCATCCCCAGGGCATTGGCGGTCTGGCGGATGCAGGTGCCGTCAAAGTTGGCGCACTCAAAGACCACCGTGGTGGTGTCCTCCAGAATCTCCGAGTTCAGACCGCCCATAATCCCGGCTAGGCCGATGGCCCGGTCACTGTCGGCAATCACCAGCATTTTGCCGGTCAGAGTGTGCTCGTTGCCGTCCAGGGTGGTAAGGACTTCGCCGTCCCTGGCTTGGCGCACCACGATTTTCCCGCTGCTGACATAGCGATAGTCAAAGGCGTGCATGGGCTGGCCGTATTCCAGCATCACATAGTTGGTGATGTCCACGATGTTGTTGATGGGGCGAACCCCCAGGGCGTGGAGCCGCTGGCGCAGCCACTTGGGAGAGGGGGCGATTTTCACGTTGGTAATCATCCGGGAGGTGTACCGAGGGCAAAGCTCCGGGGCCTCTACCTCCACCTCCAGCTTATCAAAGATGCTTCCGGCCTGAGAGCCCTTGACCACCGGCTCATGGAGGGTGAAGGGCTTATCAAAGGTGGCCGCCGCCTCCCGGGCAATGCCAATAACGGAATAGCAGTCGGTGCGGTTGTTGGTGATTTCAAACTCCACCACGCTGTCGTCGGTGCCGATGACCTGGTTAATGTCCTGGCCCACCTGGACATCCGGCTCCTCAATGATAAAGATGCCGTCCTCAATGGCGTAGGGGAAGTCGTTTTTGGTCAGGCCCAGCTCCTTAAGGGAGCAGAGCATACCCCAGGACATTTCTCCCCGGAGCTTTCCCTTGGTGATGTGTACGCCGCCGGGAAGATAGGAGTTGTGCTTTGCCACAGGCACCAGGTCGCCCTGCTTTACGTTCTGGGCCCCGGTGACGATCTGTACCGGCGCACCCTCGCCCACGTCCACCTGGCAGATCCACATATGGTCGGAGTTGCCGTGGCGGACGATCTCCAGTACCTTGCCCACCACCACGTTTTTGATCTGGGCGGAAAGCACCTGCGTCGTCTCCACCTTGGTGCCGGACATGGTCATGGCGGCATCAAATTCATGATCGCTTACGTCAATCTGCACATAATCGTTCAGCCATTTTCTTGAAATGTTCATGGTCTGTCCGCTCCTTTCTCAAAACTGGTTCAGGAACCGCACGTCATTTTCAAAGATAAGACGCAGGTCGTTAATGTTGAATCGGTTCATGGTCATCCGCTCCACGCCGCAGCCGAAGGCAAAGCCGGAATAAACCTCCGGGTCAATGCCGCAGCCGGTGAGCACCTTGGGATGCACCATACCGGCCCCCAGAATCTCAATCCAGCCCTCGCCGTGGCAGGTGGGGCAGGTATGGCCCTCTACGCTGCCGGTGCCCTCGCACTTAAAGCAGCGGACATCCACCTCACAGGAGGGCTCGGTGAAGGGGAAGTGGTGGGGACGGAATCGAACCACGCTGTCCTCTCCGTAGAGGAGCTTGACCATCTGGGTCAGGCTCCCCTTCAGGTCGGCCATGGTGATGCCCTTGTCAATGACCAGGCCCTCCATCTGATGGAACATGGGGCTGTGGGTGGCGTCCACCTCGTCCTTCCGGTAGACCCGGCCGGGGGAGATAATGCGGATGGGAGGGGTTCTTGTCTCCATCACCCGAATCTGCATGGGAGAGGTCTGGGTGCGAAGGAGCACCCCATCGTCCTCGGTGGTGTAGAAGGTGTCCTGGCGGTCCCGGGCGGGATGACCGGCGGGGGTGTTGAGCTTGGTGAAGTTATAGCTTTCCAGCTCCACCTCCGGGCCGTCCACCACGTCAAAGCCCATGCCGATGAAGATCTCCTTCATTTCGTCTAAGACAATGGACATGGGATGCCGGTGGCCCAGGGGAATCTCTGCCCCGGGCATGGTCACGTCCACCGCCTCGGAGCGGAGCTTGAGCTCCAGTGCCATGGCGGCCAGATGCTGCTTTTTCTCGTCCAGCTCCTGTTCAATATGGGCCCGAACCTGGTTGGCCAGCTGGCCCATCACCGGGCGTTCCTCCGGGGAGAGTGTGCCCATTTTTTTCAGAACGGCGGTCAGCTCGCCCTTTTTGCCCAGGAATTTTACCCGAAGGGACTCCAGCTCCTGGGGCTCCTTGGCCTGGGCAAAGGCATCCAGGGCCTTTTGTTCGATGTCGTACAGCTGCTGCTTCATAATCCTGTCTCCTTACAAAAAAATAGTCCTCCGTCCACAAGGGGACGAAAGACTGAACTTCCGCGGTACCACCCGCAATTCGCCTGGATAAGGCGCACTTTTCATGGATAACGGCACAACCCGGCCCATCCTACTCAGGTTCAGAGGGCAGCTCCCGGGGGAAGGCCCGCATCCCGGCGGGGACGGCTCTCAGCGCCCCGTCCTCTCTTTGCCGCCCGATAGATTTTGGACAACCCGATCATTGCAATTTCTTATTTCACAGGGAATCATAGCACAGTTTTTGGATTCTCGCAACATAAAAATTGACGGAGGGGAAAAAATCGCATATAATAACAAAATACGGCCCGATTACGGCGGTAAATCCTGTGAAATTTGAGGGGCAGACAATATGTTTGAGGACGATATTTTTGTAGAGGAAATGGTGGTGCGGCGGAAAAGCCTTTGGAACCTGCTGCTGAGCATTCTGATGGTGGCGGCGGCGGCGGCCCTGAGCGTGCTGCTGTGGCTGGTGGTGCCCTTTATCAACACGGTGCTGATTCTCCTGGTGTGGTTCGCCGTGTACATCGGCATTAAATTCCAGTATGTGGAGTATGAATACTCCTTTACCAACGGAGACTTGGACGTGGACAAGATCATGGCCAAGCGGAAGCGGAAGCGGGCACTGGAAATCAATCAGAAGCAGATTCAGGTGATGGCCCCCTATACGGCGGAGTATGAAGCCGAGACGAAGGGGTATCAGGTCTCTCAGGTGCTGGACTTTTCCGCCTCCAAAAACGCCGCAGGACGCTGGTTTTTGATCTGTGAGCGGAAGGAGGGAGGCTATGCCTTTGTGGTGATGCAGCCCTCCAGGAAAATGCGGGAGGCCATGCAACGGTATCTTCGCTCCCGGATAAAGGGGATGGAGGCATGAAATTCGGAAAAGCAGGGGCCATGCGGGAAATGGACCGGTATGCCATAGAGGAGCTGGGAATCCCCGGGGAGGTTCTGATGCTCCGGGCCGCCCAGGGCACCGCCGGGGAGGCGGAGAAGCTGCTTCGGGAGCATCCCGGCCCGGTGCTGGTGCTCTGCGGCAGCGGAAATAACGGCGGCGACGGCATTGGGGCGGCGGCCCTCCTTCGGGAGGCCGGGCAGGAGGTCATGTGCTGTATGGTAGGGACGGAGGAAAAGCTCTCCGGGGACAGCCAGGCCATGCTGGAGCGGCTTCGGGCCGCCGGGGGAGAGCTGACCCCCTATCCGGGAACGGAGGTGCTCCTGGGCTCCTGGGCCCTGGTGGTGGATGCTCTGTTCGGAACCGGGCTGTCCCGGCCTCTGAGCGGGGACTACAGGGCCCTGGCGGAGGCACTGAACCAAAGCGGTATCCCGGTGCTGTCCTGCGACATTTCCAGCGGAATCAGCGCAGATTCCGGGGAAGTCCTGGGCTGTGCCATAAGGGCGGATGTGACCGTGACCTTTCACCTTCCCAAAACCGGGCAGCTTCTGCCGCCGGGCACGGAGTACACCGGCCGCTTGGTCGTCCATGACATTGGCATTCCGGCGAAGGCCCGGGAGCAGGTGGAGCTGGACGGCGAGTATGTCACCGGGGAGATGGTGCGTTCCTGGCTGCCGAAGCCCAGGCTGGAGAGCCACAAGGGGGACATGGGAAAAATCCTGATGGTCTGCGGCTCCACGGGCTTTACCGGGGCGGCGGCCATGGCGGCCCAGGCGGCCCTGCGAACCGGGGCGGGGCTGGTCTATCTGGCGGTGCCGGAGCCGGTTTATCCCATTGTGGCGGGAAGGCTGGAGGAGCCGGTGGTGTTTCCCATGCCTGCCACGGGAAACGGACGGTTTGCCCGCAGCGGCATCCCGGAGCTGCAGGACCGCATGAAGGACATGGATGCCTGCCTGATCGGCCCGGGCATAGGCCGGTGCTACGACACGGAGGAGCTGGTGTTCGGACTTTTGGAGGCGGCGGCCTGCCCGGTGATTCTGGACGCCGATGGCATAAACGTCCTGGCCGGTCATATAGATAGACTGGACAAGGCTCCGGTGATTCTGACTCCCCATGAGGGGGAGTTCCGGCGGCTGGGCGGCGACCTTAGCAAGGACCGCATTTCCGCCGCCCGGGAAATGGCGGAGAAAACAGGAGCGGTGATTGTGCTCAAGGGCTATCGCACGGTGATTGCAGGCCCGGAGGGCCAGGTCTACGTCAACTCCACCGGGAACCCGGGCATGGCCACCGGCGGCAGCGGAGACGTGCTCTCCGGGATTCTGGCCTGTCTGGTAGGACAGGGGATGGAGCCGGTAAAGGCCGCCGCCGCAGCAGTCTGGATTCACGGAGCCGCCGGGGACGCAGCCAGGGAGCGGCTGGGCCTTCGGAGTATGCTCCCAACGGATATGATTGGGGCCTTGTCTGAGATTCTGAGATAACGGAGGAAGGGACTGTGCGGCGAGGGCTTGCCGTACCAATGATATGCCTGCTTCTGCTCTGCGCCTGCGGGGAGACCGCCGGGGAAATGCCGGTGGGGTTTCGCAGGGCACTGACGGAGGCGGGACAATGCAATTTTACCCTGGAGCTAAGGGCCGACTACGGCAGCTACACCAGGGAATTCACCCTGCAATGCAGCGGGGAGGCGGACGGCCCCGCCTATCTTACGGTGACGGCCCCGGAGATTGCAGCGGGAATCACCGGGACGGTGTCCGGGGAGGAGGCCAACGTCTCCTATGGGGACACCATTCTGGCAGTGGAGGACTTTTCCTCCCGGAAAATCTCTCCTATGGCGGCCCCCTATCTTCTGACCCAGGCCTGGAGCCGGGGCTATATGGCCTCCTGGGGGCAGGACGGAGAGACGGAGCAGGTGCGGTATCTGCTGGGCTACGGCCAGAAGCAGCTGGAGATCACCACCTGGTTTGAGGGACAGGAGCCCCGGCGGGGAGAAATTTCAGACGGAAAAAACCTTTTGATCTCCTGTGAGATCAGCAATTTTACCCTACAAAAGAAGGCGAAACAGCATGAAGAAAATACTGAAACGAACCTGGGCGGAGGTGAACCTGGATAACCTTTCCCACAATGTGGCCGTGCTCCGGGAGAAGCTCCCGGCGGGATGTAAATTCCTGGGGGTGGTAAAGGCCGATGCCTACGGACACGGGGCCGTGCCCATTGCCCGGGAGCTGGAGGGGCTGGGGGCGGAGTTTCTGGCGGTCTCCAATTTTGAGGAGGCGGTGCAGCTCCGGCGGGGGGACATTGGTCTGCCCATCCTGATTTTGGGGTATACGCCCCCGGAGCTGGCCGGAGAGGAGGCGGCCCTGGGCATCACCCAGGAGGTACACAGTCTGGAATACGGACGGCAGCTTTCGGCGGCCTTGGCCGACAGGGGAACCCTGGACATCCATATAAAAATCGACACGGGCATGAGCCGCCTGGGCTTCTTCGGCTATGACCAGCAGGAGACGATTCCTGAGCTTTTAGAACTTGCCGCCCTGCCGGGGCTTCATATCACCGGCATTTTTATGCACTTCGCCGTGTCGGACACTCCGGCCCAGGAGGAATATACCAGATTGCAGCATCAGCGGTTTTTAGAGGTCGTGGAGGGACTAAAGGCCCGAGGGATTGCACCGGGAATCGTCCACTGCGCCAACAGCGGCGCAACCATCGCCTACCCCCAGCTGGCCCATGACATGGTGCGCCCGGGCATTGCCACCTACGGCCTTGACCCCTCCGGGGAGCTTCACGGCATGGCGGAGCTTCGCCCTCTGATGAGCCTGAAAACCACCATTGCGGCCATTCGGCCCTTTGCCCCGGGTATCACCGTCAGCTATGGCCGAACCTACACCACACCGGACAGCCGGGTCATTGGGGTGTGCCCCATTGGCTATGCCGACGGACTGCCCCGGCGGCTGAGCAATCAGGCGTCCTTTCTCCTCCGTGGAAGGGCCGTGCCGGTGGTGGGGCGAATCTGCATGGATATGTGCATGGTAGACCTTACCCAGGTGCCGGAGGCCCAGGTGGGAGATACGGTCACGGTGGTGGGCCGGGACGGAGACCAATGCGTCACCTGGGACGACTGGGCCAACCAGCTGGGCACCATCTCCTATGAGTTGCTCTGCGGCATCAACAAACGGGTTCCCCGGCTGTATTTCCGAGGCGGGGAGCAGGTGGAGAGCCTACAATACATCGTATGATTCCGGTAAGAGGTGTCAGTCCAGGGGGCTGGCACCTTTTTGCCGGATTTGATGCAGAAATTCCTATGATTTCCGGCGGGGCAAAAAAATGTAGGCTTCACGGCAATTTAACCAGATAAAGTGTAAATAGGTGTGGGTATTTGATAATATTGCACAGTTTCATGCAGTGCACCTTGCAAATTTCGGGAAAGCACGCCTTGAGAAATGCAACTTTATAAAACGAATCCAGCAAAAAATCCGTAAAAACCAGGAGAAAATCAAAAAACCGTATTGACATATGCAAGATTCAAAACTATAATGTTCAATAATTATAGGCTTATCCCTGTCGGCATTTTGCCCCGAAGTGCCGGAGGCATCCATGACTTTTTCACGGAGAGGTGTTACCCCATGACAACAAAACAACCACTTACCCCGCCGCTCTATGACCCGTCCTTTGAGCATGACAACTGCGGCATCGGTGCCATTGTCAACATTAACGGCGAAAAGGACTATGCCACGGTGGACAATGCCCTGGCCATTGTGGAGCGTCTGGAGCATCGTGCCGGAAAGGACGCCACCGGGGAAACCGGTGACGGCGTGGGCATTATGCTGCAAATCCCCCATGAGTTTTTCCTGGAGGAGCTTCGGGCCGCCGGGGTGGAGCTGGGCCAGGAGCGGGACTATGGAGTGGGAATGTTTTTCCTGCCCCAGGACGAGCTGCTGCGGAATCAGGCCAAGAAGATGCTGGAGACCATTGCCGCCCGCCGTGGGGTGAATCTGCTGGCCTGGCGCAAGGTTCCCACCGACCCGGAGGTGCTGGGTCGGCGGGCCAGGGAGTGTATGCCCTGTATTATGCAGGCCTTTTTCCGGCGGCCCGTCGCCTGTGAAAGAGGGCTGGACTTTGACCGAAAGCTCTATGTGCTCCGCCGGGAGTTTGAGCAGAGCCATGAGGACACCTATGTGGTGTCCATGTCCAGCCGTACCATTGTCTACAAGGGGATGTTCCTGGTAAAGCAGCTCAGACGGTTTTATCTTGACCTGCAGGACAGCCGGGTAAAGTCCGCCATTGCCATGGTACACTCCCGGTTCTCCACCAACACCAACCCCAGCTGGCAGCGGGCCCATCCCAACCGCTTTATTGTCCACAACGGGGAGATCAACACCATCCAGGGCAACGCAGACCGTATGCTGGCCCGGGAGGAGACCATGGAGACCTCCGCCTTTACCCAGGAGGATTTGGGAAAGGTGCTGCCGGTGGTGAATGTGTCCGGCTCCGATTCGGCCATGCTGGACAACACCCTGGAGTTTCTGGTGATGAGCGGCATGGAGCTGCCCAAGGCGGTGATGATCACTATTCCGGAGCCCTGGGTGAACAACCGGGCCATGAGCCAGAAGCGGAAGGACTTTTATCAGTACTACGCCACCATGATGGAGCCCTGGGACGGCCCAGCCTCCATACTCTTTTCTGACGGCGACCAGATGGGCGCTGTGCTGGACCGAAACGGGCTGCGCCCCTCCCGGTACTATATCACCGATGACGGTCGGCTGATTCTGGCCTCGGAGGTGGGGGTGCTGGACATTCCCGACGAGAAAATCCTGAAAAAGGCACGGCTGACCCCGGGGAAAATGCTGCTGGTGGACACCAGAGCGGGCAGGGTCATTGAGGACGATGAGCTGAAGGAGCACTATGCCGGGGCGGCCACCTATGGCCAGTGGCTGGACAATCAGCTGGTGTATCTGTCAGAGCTGCCCATTCCCAACCGGGCCGTGCCGAAATACGGAAAGTATGAGCGGGCCAGAATGATGAAGGCCTTTGGATATACCTATGAGGACTTGAAGCTGTCGGTGCTTCCCATGGCCATGACCGGCTCGGAGCAGCCTGCGGCCATGGGCATTGACGCACCCCTGGCCTGCCTGTCCCAGACCCATCAGCCCCTGTTTAACTACTTTAAGCAGCACTTTGCCCAGGTGACAAACCCGCCCATTGATTCCATTCGGGAGGAGATCGTCACCGCCACCAACGTGTATGTGGGCACGGACGGAAACCTGCTGGAGGAGAAGGAATCCAACTGTCATGTGCTGCGGATCAACAACCCCATTCTCACCAGTGTGGATATGCTGAAGATTCGGGATATGAACAAGCCGGGCTTTCAGGTTCACACCGTTTCCATTTTGTACTACAAGAACACCAGTCTGGCCAAGGCACTGGATCAGCTCTGCAACTCCGTAGACCGGGCCTACCGGGAGGGGAGCAATATTATCATTCTCTCCGACCGGGGGGTGGACGAAAACCACGTGGCCATTCCCTCCCTGCTGGCGGTGTCGGCGGTGGCCAAGCACTGCGTCCGCACCAAGAAGCGCACGGCCCTGGGCATCATTCTGGAAAGTGCGGAGCCGCGGGAGGTACACCATTTTGCCACCCTGCTAGGCTATGGTGCCTCCGCCATCAACCCCTATCTGGCTCTGGAGAGCATTCAGGGCATGATCGAGGACGGGCTTCTGGACAAGGACTATTACGCCGCAGAGAAGGATTATACCAGCGCAGTCCTCCATGGAATCGTGAAGATCGCCTCCAAAATGGGGGTTTCCACCATTCAGTCCTACCAGGGCAGCCAGATTTTCGAGGCCATCGGCATCAATCATGATGTGATCGACAAATACTTCACCGGCACGGTGAGCCGGGTGGGAGGCATCGGCCTGGACGAAATTCAGGCGGACGTAAACGCCCTCCACGACAAGGCCTTTGACCCGCTGGAGCTGTATACCGATGTGGCGGTTCCTTCCGTGGGGCTCCACAAGTACCGGGCCGGGAAGGAGCGGCATCTTTACAGCCCCATGGTGGTGCATCTGCTCCAGCTGTCCGCCCAGACCGGCGACTACGAAAAGTACAAGCAGTATGCGGCCCTGGTCAACGACCCCGATAATATTATCAACCTGCGGGGGGCCATGGAGATTCGTTTCCCGGAGGAGGGAGCCATCCCTCTGGAGCAGGTAGAAAGCGTGGAGAGCATTGTAAAGCGGTTCCAGACCGGGGCCATGAGCTTCGGCTCCCTGAGCCAGGAGGCCCATGAATGTATGGCCATTGCCATGAACTCCATCGGGGGCAAGTCCAACACCGGCGAGGGAGGCGAGCTGGAGAGCAGATATAAAATCGGCCCGGATGGGCTGGACCGCTGCTCTGCGGTAAAGCAGGTGGCCTCTGCCCGGTTCGGGGTGGATTCCAAATATTTGGTCAACGCCAAGGAAATTCAAATCAAAATGGCCCAGGGGGCCAAACCCGGCGAGGGAGGAAATCTCCCCGGGAAGAAGGTCTATCCCTGGGTGGCAAAGACCAGATATTCCACCCCCGGCGTGACCCTGATTTCTCCGCCGCCCCACCACGACATCTACTCCATTGAGGATTTGGCCCAGCTGATCTACGACCTGAAAAACGCCAACCGGGATGCCAGAATCTCCGTAAAGCTGGTGTCCGAGGCAGGGGTGGGAACCGTGGCCGCAGGGGTGGCCAAGGCCGGGGCCCAGTTGATTTTGATTTCCGGCTTTGACGGAGGCTCCGGCGCAGCCCCCAAGACCTCCATTCAGAATGCGGGCCTGCCCTGGGAGCTGGGGGTGGCCGAGACCCACCAGACCCTGATGATGAACGGCCTGCGGAGCCGGGTCATTGTGGAGGCGGACGGCAAGCTGATGACCGGCCGGGACGTGGCCATTGCCTGTATGCTGGGGGCGGATGAGTTCGGCTTCGGCACCACGGCGTTGATTGCCATGGGCTGCATTATGATGCGGGTGTGCAACAAGGACACCTGCCCTGTGGGCATCGCCACCCAGAACCCGGAGCTGCGGAGCCGTTTCCGGGGCAAGCCGGAGTATATCGCAAACTTTATGAGATTTGTGGCCCAGGAGCTGAGGGAGATCATGGCACGGTTAGGAGTTCGTACCGTGGCGGAGCTGGTGGGACGGAGCGACTTTTTGGGTGTCCGGGAGGACCTTCGGGGCCAGCGGGCGGGACTGCTGGATCTTCATGAGATTCTGGATAACCCCTATCTTTCCGACCGGCAAAAGGCCATGTATAACCCCGCCGATGCCTTTGACTTCCAGCTGGAGAACACCCTGGACATGAAGGTGCTCATGAAGGAATTTAAGAAAAACCTGAAAACCGGCGACAAAAAGCAGGTCAGCCTCAAGGTCTCCAGCACAGACCGTACCCTGGGCACCATTCTGGGCAGTGAGATCACCAAGAGCTTCGGGGAAACTCTGCCGGAGGACAGCTTTATGGTCAGCTGCACCGGCGGCGGCGGCCAGAGCTTCGGGGCCTTTATTCCCAAGGGCCTGACCCTGCGGCTGGAGGGAGACAGCAACGACTACTTCGGCAAGGGCCTGTCCGGGGGGAAGCTGATTCTCTATCCTCCCAAAAAGAGCCGTTTTAAGGCCGATGAAAACATCATCGTGGGCAACGTGGCCCTGTATGGGGCCACCTCCGGCAAGGCCTTTATTGCCGGTGTGGCGGGAGAGCGGTTCGCCGTCCGAAACTCCGGGGCCTATGCGGTGGTGGAGGGCGTGGGCGACCACGGCTGTGAATACATGACAGGAGGCCGGGTGGTGGTGCTGGGAGGCACCGGCAAGAACTTTGCCGCCGGAATGTCCGGGGGCATCGCCTATGTGATTGACGAAAACAGCGACCTGTATCTCCGGGCCAACAAGGAGATCGTGGCCCTAGAGACCGTCACCAGCAAGGCGGACGTGACGGAGCTGAAAACCATGATACAGGAGCACGTTGCCGCCACCGGCAGCAAGCGGGGCAGGGAAATTTTGGAGAACTTTGCGGCCTATCTGCCCAAGTTCAAAAAGGTCATTCCCAATGACTACAAAAAGATGCAGAACATGATCGTCCGCATGGAGGAAAAGGGCTTTAACAGTGAAGAAGCCCAGATTGAAGCCTTTTATGCGGCCACCAAGGCCAACTGAGGAGGGAATCACAAATGGGAAAGCCTACAGGTTTTTTAGAGTATGAGCGGCAGGATTGCCATGTGATTCCTCCGGAGGAGCGCATTCACAACTGGGAGGAATTTAAGCCCCTGATTTCCCGGGAGGAGCAGCAGCGGCAGGCGGCCCGGTGTATGGACTGCGGGGTGCCCTTCTGTCAGGCGGGGATGCTCTTTGGCAATGCGGTGTCCGGCTGCCCCCTGCACAACCTGATTCCGGAGTGGAACGACCTGGTCTATGAGGGCAACTGGAAGCGGGCCTATTACCGGCTTCGCATGACCAATAATTTCCCGGAGTTTACCGGTCGGGTCTGCCCGGCCCCCTGCGAAAAGGCCTGCTCCTGCAATCTCTATGGGGAGGCAGTGACCTGCCACAACAACGAGCTGGCCATTATCGAAAACGCCTTCCGGCAGGGTATCGTAAAGGCAAAGCCCCCCAAGGTGCGCACCGGGAAGCGGATAGCGGTGGTGGGCTCCGGCCCCTCCGGGCTGGCGGCGGCGGACCAGCTCAATCGCCGGGGACACTCCGTGACGGTGTTCGAGCGGTTTGACCGACCCGGCGGCCTTCTGATGTACGGCATCCCCAATATGAAGCTGGACAAAAGCGTGGTTCTGCGCCGCATCCGCCTGATGGAGGAGGAGGGAGTGGAGTTTATCACCGGGGCCAACGTGGGAGACAACGTGGAGGCCCGGGAGCTTCTGGAGGGCTATGATGCGGTGATTCTCTGCTGCGGGGCCTCCAACCCCAGAGATTTGACCGCACCGGGCCGGGAGGCCCAGGGCATCCACTTTGCCGTGGACTATCTCCGGGCCAACACCAAGAGCCTGCTGGATTCCGGCCACAGAGACGGAAATTATATCAACGCCAAGGGCAAGCGGGTTTTGGTGGTAGGCGGCGGCGACACCGGCAACGACTGCGTGGGCACCGCCATCCGCCAGGGCTGCGAAAGGGTCGTCCAGTTTGAGATGATGGGTAAGCCCCCGCTGGAGCGTCTGCCCTCCAATCCCTGGCCCCAGTGGCCCAATGTGCTGAAAACCGACTACGGCCAGGAGGAGGCCATCTACCTCCAGGGGGCCGACCCCCGGGTCTATAACACCACCGTGGAGGCGTTTCACCAGGACGAGAGCGGCAGGCTCACCGGCGTGACGGCGGTCAACCTGAGCTGGGAGGGGGGCAAAATGCAGAAGCTGGACACCTACTCCCTGGAGGTGGACATGGTGCTGATTGCGGCGGGATTCCTGGGCTGTCAGGGCTATGTGGCCGATGCCTTCGGGGTCAGCCAGACCCCCAGAACCTGCGTGGCCACGGAGGCCGGAACCCACAGAACCAATGTGGAAAAGGTCTTTGCCGCCGGAGATATGCGCCGGGGCCAGTCCCTGGTGGTCTGGGGCATCCGAGAGGGCCGGGAGGTGGCCCGAGAGGTGGACGAATACCTGATGGGCTACTCCAATTTGGCCCAGGTGGAATAAGAAAAGGGAAAACCCTCCTGCTCCGACTGGGGCGGGAGGGAATTTTTATGCAGGAGGGGGCAAGGGAGCCTGCAAATACTGTCCGCCGGTGGCGGACAGCGGGAAATGGGGACAAAATTGGGTACAAAGACTGATGGCCGATCTGAAGGCCGTCTATGGAGCAGTGGACGAGCCCGCCGCTCTG
>CAVJIP010000139.1:1426-14993 GCA_963649625.1 Bacteroidaceae bacterium | reverse complement strand
GCGGCGGCATGGAGCCCAACAGTGCCGCTGCCGTGGCCTTCCGGGATGCTGCGCCGGAGTTTTACATGATCGGCGACTGCCGTCAGAACGGGAATATGCGCAACGCCATCCGGGACGCCTACGCCCTGGCCATGCGTATCTGATCGAAAATAGCCGCACTGACCTGAATACCCTAAAGGGGAGGAGGTACCGCCCGGTACCCCCTCCTCTTTTGCGCCTTGTGATGACAAAATTCTCTCAGGGCATGATGCTGTTGGCTCCGTCCAGAATGAAGCTCTGACCGGAATAGAACTTGCTGTCCGGCCCGGCCAGAAAGGTCAGGGCCGCACCGATGTCCGTCTCCGGGTCGCCCAGCCGATGCATGGGGAGCTGCTCCATCTGCTTTTCATAAAGCTCCGGGAACTTCTCCTTCCAGGCCTTTGCCGCCGGGGATTCCGCCCCCGGGAGACACACGTTGACGGTAATACCGTACTTGGCCCACTCCTTGGCCGCAATCTTTGTAAGGCCCCGGATGGACTCCTTGTTGCAGGCATAGGCCAGCTGACCCGCATAGCCGAACATACCCGTAGCCGAAGCAAAGTTGATAATACGACCCTCTCCCTGCTCCTTCATATAGGGGAAACAGGCCTGCATAAAGTTCAGGCTGCCAATGGTGCCTGTGGACCAGGCCAGGAACATACTGTCATAGAGGGTGTCCTCCACCGGAGCCGAGGGGGGCAGGCTCTGAGCGTTATTGATGAGAATATCCACGGAGCCGAAGGTCTCCACGGTCTTTTTCACCGCCGCCATTACGCCCTCCCGATTAGAGGTGTCACAGGAAATGGCAATGGCCTTGCTGCCCAAGGCCTCGATCTCCTTGGCAGTCTCCTCCACCGGCCCCAGCCGGCGGCCAATACAGGCCACTCGCACGCCCCGCTTTGCCATACAAAGGGCTACTCCCTTGCCAATGCCCTGGCCGCTGCCAGTGATAATGGCTACCTTTTCGTTAAGCTGCTTCATTATAAATCTTCCTTTCTTAAATTGCTTCATATTTCTTGGGAATCTGAATCGCTCCCACCGGGCAGGAGGCAGCGCATTTCCCACAGCCGATACACTTGGTATAGTCCACCCGGGCCACATTGCCCCGGACGGTCATGGCCCCCACCGGGCAGTCTCTGACGCATTTCCCACAGCCAATGCAGCCTGCGGTACACTCCCGGCGGGTGTCCGCCCCCTTTTTGTGATTGGAGCACATCACAATGGGCTTGGGCCGCTCCTGATAGGCATAGAGGAAAATGATTCGCTTGGGACAGGCCGCCTTACAGGCCCCGCAGCCGGTGCATTTTTCCGGGTTGACCTTGGCCAGGCCGTCTTTCACCTCAATGGCTCCGAACTTACAGGCCTTGGCACAGTCTCCAAAGCCAAGGCAACCATAGGGGCAGGAGGAATGGCCGTTGTACAGGACGTTGCAGGCCTGACAGGTGGGAATGCCCTGATAGTCAAAGCGTTTTTTGGTGCAGCTCTCATCGCCCCGGCAGGCGATCATGGCCTTATAGGCGGTGGCCTCTCCGGCCTCTACCCCCATAATGGCCGCCAGCTTTTCCGCCACTGTCACACCGCCGGCCATGCACTGGTTCACCGGGGCACCGTTGGCCACGGCCTTGGCATAGTCGCTGCATCCCGCAAAGCCGCAGGCACCGCAGTTGGCCCCAGGCAGAGCCAGCTCCACCTCCTTGGCCTTTTGGTTTTCCGTTACGGCGAAGATTCGGGAAGCCGCCGTTAAAAGCAGTCCGCCAATGAGCCCCACCACACAGACCACAAGGGCAGCCAGGAGTATTTCTGTCATCTCATCGCCCCCTCACACGCCGAAAATGTGTTCCACAATGCCGCCGAAGCCGGTAAAGCCCAAGGACACAATGGCCGCCGCAATCAGGGTGATAGGCAGTCCCTCCATGCACTTGGGCGGGTTGGCCTCCTCCACCCGGCTGCGCACTCCGGAAAACAGCACCATGGCCAGCAGAAAGCCCAACCCGGCCCCCGCTGCGCAGACGATAGACTCCAGATAGTTGTACCCCTCCTCCACATTGAGGATGGTCACGCCCAGCACTGCGCAGTTGGTGGTAATCAAGGGAAGATAGACCCCCAGGGCCACATAGAGCGGCGGGACGAACTTTTTCAGGAACATCTCCAGCAGCTGCACCAGAATGGCGATCACCAGGATAAACACAATGGTTTGGAGATAGGTCAGCTCAAACCGAACCAGCAGCTGCTGCAGGGGCCAGGTCACCAGGGTGGCCAGCACCATCACCACCGTCACCGCCAGGCTCATGCCCACCGCTGGGGACAGCCGCTTGCTGACCCCCAGGAAGGAGCATATTCCCAGGAATTTCACCAGCACATAGTTGTTGACCAGAATCATGCTGAAAAAGATTGCTGCCAGCTTTGCGCCCATCATTCCTCACACTCCTTCCCGCCGCAGGCCTCCTTGGCCGGACAGCTGCCGCAGCCTGTGCTCCGTGACAGCTTGATTCCCCGCCGGGTTTCCAGCAGCACTGCGCCGCCCATCAGCAGGCCGAACACCAGGAATCCCCCCGGAGGCGTCACAAACAGGATCATAGGCTCCATGGGAATGTGCAGATCGATTCCAAACAGGGTTCCACTGCCCAGGATTTCCCGAACCGTGCCCATAAGCACCAGGGTCAGGGTAAAGCCCAGGCCCATACCCAAGCCGTCCAGGGCCGATTCCAGCACTCCGTGCTTGGAGGCAAACATCTCCGCCCTGCCCAGAATAATGCAGTTTACCACAATCAGGGGAAGATATACGCCCAGGGCCGTATTCAGGGCCGGAAGATAGGCCTCCACCAGCATCATCAGGGCCGTCACAAAGGCGGCGATAATGGTGATATAGGCAGGCAGCCGCACCTGCTCCGGGATCACATGGCGCAGGGCAGAAATGGCCGCACCGGAGCAAATCAGCACAAAGGTGGCCGCCAGACCCATGCCCAGGCCGTTGATGGCAAGGGTCGTCACCGCCAGGGTGGGACAGGTTCCCAGCACCAGCCGCAGGGATGGATTTTCCTTGAAAATCCCGTTCCATACGATTCCAAGTCTAGCTTGCACGGTCTGTCCCTCCAATCTCCCAAAACGCCTCTATGGCCAGATTGACGGCAGAAACCGCCGCCTTGGACGAAATAGTGGCCCCGGTCACGGCATCAATGTCCTCAACGGTAAAGGCCTCCGGAACCATTCCGGCAAACTGGCCGGAAAACGCCTCCTCCGTGACCTTCTGTCCAAGTCCTGGCGTTTCGCTGTTTTCCATCATGGTAACGCCCAAAATCCTCCCATCCTCCGAAAAGGCCACCGCCGCAGGAACCTGCCCTCCATAGCCCCGGGCCTGGGCAAGAATCACATAGCCTGCGCCGTTATCGGCCTTCATCACCGCTGTAACCCCGTCGATGTCACAGGAGAGCTGGGTAAATCCGTCTGCCTCCGGCAACAGCGCCGCATAGGTCTCGTTGGCGGTTCGGGCCCCTTTTTCCGTAATGATCGGGGTGGTCAGCCGGTTCAGCCCTGCCAGCAGCAGCCCTGCCAGAAGGCAGGCCACCGTCAGAATCAGGGTGGGCCGAAGGGATATTTTTTCTCGCTTCATGCCGTCTTGCCACCTCCCAGAGGCGTTTTCCGGGTGGCCCGGTTCATGTAGGGGACGGTCAGATTCATCAGCAGAATGGCATAGCTGACACCCTCGTTCATATTTCCAAACTGGCGAATCAGAAAAGTAATGACCCCCAGCCCCAGGGCGAAAATCACCTTTCCCTTCCGGGTAAAGGGGGAGGTGGTATAATCCGTGGCCATAAAGATGGCCCCCAGCAGCAGCCCCCCGGACAGCACCGCCTGGAGGGGATTTTCTCCTGCCAGCCAGGACAGCAGGGCCACAGAGCCGATGTACACCGCCGGAATGGTGATTTCAATGACCTGGGTCGCCAGCAGCCACACAAGGCCCAGCAGCAGCGCCAGGGCGCAGGTTTCGCCGATCACCCCTCCGTGGTTTCCCAGCAGCAGCGTGGTCAGAGGCAGCTCCTGGGTCTTGACCGCCAGGGGCGTGGCGGAGCTGAGGGCATCACAGCCGTTGGCGGGATACTGATAGCTGGTCATCAGGGCCGGAAAGGACACCGCCAGGGTGATACGCCCCACAATGGCAGGGTTTGCAAAATTGCAGCCAATGCCCCCGAACAGCTCCTTGGTAACAATGATCGCCGCAATGGCTCCAATCACCGGCAGATACAGGGGCACGGTGGACGGCAGATTAAAGGCCAGCAGCAGCCCCGTTACCACAGCGGACAAGTCAGAGACGGTTTGCCCTTCCTTCCGCAGCCGGCACCAGAGATATTCCCAGAAAACGCAGGATGCCACCGTGACCGCCACCACCAGAAGGCTGCGGAGGCCAAAAATCACCGTGGAGGCAATCAGGGCCGGAAGCAGAGCCAGCATCACGTTGCCCATAATTTTCCTGGTTGTCACCGTCGCATGGATATGGGGAACGGGAGAGACGCTTAAAAAGCTGGAATGCACATACATATACTATACCTTCTCCCTTCCCTTGTTTCGCTTCAGATAGCTTTTCGCCAGGGTCACGCTTTGGGTCAGGGGCCTTTTGGCCGGGCACACATAGGAGCAGGTGCCGCAGCCGATGCAAAGGTCTGCCATCAGGCTGTCCAGCCGCTGGGCATTCAGGTCGTAATAGGCCTTTCGGATGTCCAGAGGGCTAAGCCCCATAGGACAGGCGTTGACGCACCGGCCACAGCGGATACAGGCGGTGGAGCGCACCGGCTCCGCCGTCCTTTTCCCAAAGGCCAACAGGCCGTTGTTCTGCCGGGTAATGGGATAGTTTACATCCATCTGGGCGCTGCCCATCATAGGCCCGCCTACAATGATCTTTTGCGGCTCCTCCCGAAGCCCGCAGAAATTCAAAATATCCTCAATGGGTGTGCCGATGGGCACCTCCAGGTTTTTCGGATGCTCCACTGCGTCTCCCGCCACCGTCAGCCGCTTATAGGTCAGGGGCATACCGGTTTTCAGGAACTTTCCAATGGTGGACACCGTGGTCACATTCAGCATCATCACCCCTACGCTGGTATGCCGTGCCCCTCTGGGGACTGTCCGGCCTGTGGCATTCTTGATCAGGACATTCTGAGCCCCCTGGGGATAGCGGGACTCCAGCACGCACACGGAGATACGCTCATCATGCCGGCACAGCCCCCTCATCAGCCGGATGGCCTCCGGCTTATTGTCCTCAATACATATCTTCGCCTTGGGGATTCCCAGATAGTCCAGGCAGGCGTTGATCCCGGAAATCACCGTTTCGCTGCACTCCAGAAACTCCCGGTTGTCCGTGGTCAGATACGGCTCGCACTCTGCGCCGTTGATAAGCAGAGTGTCGATCTCCGTCAGGTTCTTCGGGTGTACTTTTACATCCGTGGGGAAGCCTGCGCCGCCCAGACCCACAATGCCGGAATGCTCCAGGGCACTTAGAAAGCTCTCCAGATCATAAACCTTTGGGGGACAGATGGCCGGATCCGGCGTTTGAGTTCCATCCGGGACAATCACCACCACCGTGTCCCCCGCTCCGGCGTGGTAGAGAATTTGCTCCACACCTGTCACTGTACCGGACACACTGGAGTAGATATGCATGCCCAGAGCATTAGACGATTTGCCCACCATCGTTCCCCAAAAAACCTTATCCCCTTTTTTTACGCAGGGTTCACAGGGAGCACCCACATGCTGTGACATAGGCAGTATGATTTTCTGGGGAATGGGCAACTGCTCCGTAGCCAGGTTCGCCGTCTCCTTGTGGTGGGGCACCAAGGTTCCCGGGCTTTGCCAAAGCAGCGCTTTGAGCTTCATAATGTCACTCCCTCTATCTCTATAGGTAGGTCTGATAGATTCATACTATGACAAAGTGATACCTGTTGCAATGTCAAATCTCACAAATCAAAGCACTCATATTGTATTTTTTCGTCTAGCATTTTTGGGGGATTTTTACTTGGTACAAAGCACTTCCCAAAAAGAGGAATACAACTTGTGGATTTTAATCAGTCATTGCATACATTTCATCCCTCTGACAGGCTCTGATTTCAAGGAAACCGCTCCCCAGTTCGCCTTTTTAATTCCTGTCATAATGCACATATCAAATACTTATGTTCATAACTTTTGACGAGGACTTCACCGGGTACCCCCGATATAATGTACGCAGGCATAGGGAAATGCCTGGACAGCTTTCCCAGTGCAAAGTCCATTTCCGACCCTGATCCGGATTTGCTAGCGATCCTGAAAAGGCATTCGGTCACATAAAGGAGAGTTATCATGAATGTCAAGTTGAAGGAACACTATGGCCTATACATCAACGGAAAATTTGTTCCCGCCTCCGACGGGAAAGAATTTGAAACCACCAGCCCTGCCACCGGCAAGCATCTGGCCTACTGTGCAGAGGCCACACGGGAGGACGTGAATGCCGCCGTGGATGCCGCCTGGAAGGCGTTCCCCGCCTGGAAAAGCGTAGACCCCATTCAGCGTGCGGAAATTCTCAACAAAATTGCAGATCGAATCGACGAAAACGCCCAGCTGCTGGCCACCGTAGAAACCCTGGACAACGGCAAGCCCATCCGGGAGACCATGGCCATTGACGTGCCCCTTTCCTCTGACCACTTCCGCTATTTCGCCAGTGCCATCCGCACCCAGGAGGGCAGTGCCACGGTTCTGGACGGCGGCTACCTGAGCATGGTACTGCGGGAGCCCATCGGTGTGGTGGGGCAAATCGTCCCCTGGAACTTCCCCTTCTGCATGGCCGCCTGGAAACTGGCCCCGGTGCTGGCCGCCGGCGACTGCACGGTAATCAAGTCCTCCTCCGCCACGCCTCTGAGCCTGCTGGTGTTTATGGAGCTGATTTCCGATTTGGTTCCCGCAGGTGTGATTAACGTCATTACCGGCAAGGGCTCCAAGTCCGGCCAGTATATTCTGGAGCATCCCGGTTTCCGCAAGCTGGCCTTCACCGGCTCCACCGAGGTAGGCCGCAGCGTTGCCGCAGCCGCCGCAGAAAAGCTCATTCCCGCCACCTTGGAGCTGGGCGGCAAGAGCGCCAACATCTACTTCAGTGACTGTAACTTTGAACAGGCCATTGACGGCCTCCAGCTGGGCATCCTCTTCAACCAGGGCCAGGTCTGCTGCGCCGGCTCCCGGGTATTCGTCCAGGAGGACATCTATGACAAGTTCGTGGATGCCGCCGTGACCGCCTTTGAAAAGGTAAAGCAGGGCGATCCTCTGGATCCCACCACCCAGATCGGCAGCCAGATCAACGAGACGCAAATCAAGAAAATCACCTCCTACATGGAGATTGCCAAGGAGGAGGGTGCTACCATCGCCTGCGGCGGTCAGCGTGCCACAGAGGGCGACCTGAAAAACGGCTGCTTCTTCCAGCCCACCCTGATTACCAACGTAGACAACAAAATGCGCATTGCCCAGGAGGAGATTTTTGGACCAGTGGCTGTGGTCATTAAGTTCAAGACCGAGGATGAGGTCATTGCCATGGCCAATGATTCCACCTATGGTCTGGGCGGCGCAGTCTGGACCCAAGACATCACCCGGGCCTTGAAGGTGGCCAGAAGCGTAGAGACAGGCCGGATGTGGGTGAACACCTACAACCAGCTTCCCGCAGGCGCACCCTTCGGCGGCTATAAAAACTCCGGCATTGGCCGGGAAACCGACCTGAGCATTCTGGACGCCTACACCCAGAAGAAGAACATCTTCATCAACCTGAACACCGCTCCCTCCGGCTTCTATCCGGCTTAACCGGGGCTTCCGTCAAAATCTATCCTAACCTCAACTTTAAGAAAGAAGGACTGAATTATGTCAACTTATTACTATCTTCCTACCCGTAACGTGTTTGGTGCTGGCTCTGTATCCGAGGTCGGCGAGCTGATGGGTAGCCTGGGCGGCAAGCGCACCATGATCGTCACCGACAGTTTCCTGGCTACCCATCCCATGGCGGCCCGGCTCCAGGACATTCTCAATGAATCCGGTATTGAATCCGTAGTATTCGGCGGTGCCGAACCCAACCCCAAGGACACCAACGTGGAGGCCGGTCTTGCCTTCTACCAGGAGCATGGCTGCGACAGCTTGATTTCCCTGGGCGGCGGCTCCTCCCACGACTGCGCCAAGGCCATTGCCATTGTGGCCTCCAACGGGGGAAAAATTCAGGACTATGAGGGTGTCAACAAGCTCCATACCGATGTACCTCCCCTGCTGGCCATCAACACCACCGCCGGTACCGCTTCGGAAATCACCCGGTTCTGCATTATCACCGATACCGCCCGAAAGGTAAAAATGTGCATCATTGACTGGCGTGTGACCCCCAAGGTGGCCGTCAATGACCCGGAGCTGCATAAGGGTATGCCCGCCTCCCTTACCGCCGCCACCGGCATGGATGCGCTGACCCACGCCATTGAGGCCTATGTGTCCACCGATGCCAACCCCCTGACCGATGCCGCCGCTCTGAAGGCCATGGACATGATTGGCCATTATCTCCCCAAGGCTGTGGCCAACGGCGACTATATGAAGGCCCGTGACAAGATGGCCTATGCCCAGTACCTGGCCGGTATCGCCTTTAACAACGCCTCTCTGGGCTACGTCCACGCCATGGCCCACCAGCTGGGCGGCTTCTACGACCTGCCCCACGGCGTGTGCAACGCCCTGCTTCTGCCCTATGTGGAGCGGTTCAACATCATCGGCAACTATGACCGGATTGTGGAAATTGGCCAGGCCATGAACATGGAGAACCATTTCAGCTCTGGTCTCTACCCGGACAAGGCCATGGCGGTCATCGGCGGCATCAAGAGCTTTGCTGACTTTGTGGGCATCCCCGCCAACCTGAAGGTGCTGGGTGTCAAGCCGGAGGACTTCGAGATCATGGCCGAGAACGCCATGAAGGATGCCTGCGCCCTGACCAACCCCAGAAAGGCCAAGAAGGATCAGATCATCGAAATCTACCGTCAGGCCTACGAAGGAGAGCTGTAATCCCTATCTCTGAGCAGAAGCCGCCCGTCTCCACTTTAGGAGGCGGGCGGCCTATTATTCGCCGTATTTTATCGGTATTTTCGTGAGCTTTTCCTGGGCCTCCTGCCGGAGCTGGCGGTTCCAGCGATTCAGCTCTCCATCGCTTTGGGGGCCGCACCAGACCTCCCGGCACCGGGCCATGACCTGCCGTGCCCTTTCCACCTGTTCCTGCTCTATGGGAACAAAGGCCCTCTGGGCAATCACCTGGGCGGCCAGTGCCCGGGCCACAGGATAGTCCAGGTCATTTTCATACAAAATTCCTGCCGCAAAGGGCCGGGCCTGCCGCTGGAGCAGCCGGTACAGGGGGATTCCCCTGCCACCGCCGCCGATTACAAACACTTCCGGTTCTCCCTTGGGGGCGGCCAGCTCAACGCTCCCGTATACCGGGTCATAGCTGCCCTGGGTCATGCCATAGAGCCGCTGTATTTGCCCTGAGGTAAACACCTGCTCCGGCGGCCCCACCAGAGTAATTTCCCCCTCTGAGACACAGGCCACTCGATCCGACACCTTTTGGGCCAGCTCCAGCTCATGGAGGCTCATGAGAATGGCCACATTCCGCTCCCGGGCCAGCCGCCGGAGAATGTCCAACAGCTCCACCTTGCCCCGGATGTCCAGGAAGGAGGTTGGCTCGTCCAGGAGGATCATGTCCGGCTCCTGACAGATGGCCCGGGCCAGCAGCACCCGCTGCCGCTGTCCGTCGCTGATTCGGGAAAAATCCCGCTCCGCCAGCTCCTCCGCCCCCACCAGGGCCAGTGCCTCCCAGACCTTCTCCCGATCCTCCCGGGAAAGCAGTCCCAGTCTGCCGGTGTAGGGGTAGCGTCCCCCACCGGCCAACTCAAAGCAGCTGGTCAGCTCCGTCCGGGGGGCCTGGGTCAGCATCAGGGCCATGCTTTTGGCCCGCTGACTCTGGGACAGGGTGATTAGGGATGCTCCATCCAGTAGCACCGTGCCTCCCAAAAGGCTCAGTTGTCCGGCCAGACTTTTCAGCAGGGTGGATTTTCCCACGCCATTGGGGCCGATCAAGGTCAAAATCTCTCCCCGATCCACCCCCAGCCGCACCTTGCGCAGCAGCGGCCTTCCGTCATAGCCCACGGTGATATTGTCCATGTCACAGTAGAACATACTACACCTCCCGCCTCTGACGGCGAATCAGCACGGCCACCACCACCGGGGCCCCAAACACCGCCGTCACCGAGCTGATAGACAGCTCGGTGGGCGAAAACAGGCTCCGGGCCAGCAAATCACAACCCAGGCAAAAGGCCGCACCTCCCAGACAGCAGGCAGGCAGCACCACGATGGGCCTGGTTCGCTTCAAAAGTCCCTTTACCAGCTGGGGCACCGCAATCCCCACAAAGGAGATAGGCCCGGCAAAGGCCGTCACGCAGGCAGACAGCAGACTGGACAGCAAAATCAGAGCCGCTGTAAAGGGACGGATGGCGACCCCCACGCTCCGGGCATAGCTCTCCCCCATCTGATAGGCCCCCATGGGCTTGGACAGGAGAAAGGCCGCCCCCAGTGCCGGAAGCACCACCCAGGCCGCCGCCCGAACATTGGCCCAGGTCATGCCGGAAAAGCTGCCCATGGACCAGTTGTGAAGGTTAATAATATTGCTGTCCTGGGCGAAGGTCACTGCAATGTCCGTAATTGCCGAGCAGATATAGCCAATCATCACCCCGCAGATCACCAGTACGCTCATCCGCCGCACCCGCCGGGACACCGCCAGAACAAAAAACATCACCCCCATGGAGCCGCCGAAGGAGGCGGCGATCATACCCAGGGAGCTGATGGTTCGCCCCCGCTCCAACAGGAGAATCATCACCAGGGCCACAGTGAGCTTGGCACCGCTGGAAATTCCCAGCACAAAGGGGCCGGCAATCGGGTTGAGAAAAAAGGTCTGCAACAGATACCCCGCCACGGACAGTGCCGCCCCCAGCAGTGCCGCCATCACGGCCCGGGGCAGCCGAAGCTGGAGAATGACGGTCTGGCTAATCTCATCCCCGCTCTGTCCCGTCAGGCTCCGCAGCACCTCCCCCGGGGCCACCTCCAGGCTGCCCCAGAACAGATTCAGGGCAAACAGCACCAGCCCCGCCGCCAGCAGCAAGCAGTAGCTGCACCAAAGACGTGTCCGGCTTCCCATGGCTTCCTCCTTACTGCACCCTGGTGAGATAGTTCAGCTCTCCGGGGTTTTCCTCTGTAAACACCTGATGCATATCCAAAATCAAGCCGCCCAGCTCCATGGTCTGCTGAAACAGGCTTTGACTGGTACAGTATACCCTCCCGGTCTGCACCGCCTGAAAATCCTCTAGTATGGGGCACTTCTCCAGAAGCTGGTCTATGGTCTCCACGGTACCCTCGATGGTACTGTTGTAAATCAGCACATCTGCGCCCTTGGCCCCGGCGTAGAAATTCTCCAAGGGTAGATTCATAGTGGAAAGGTTGTTCCCGTTGTCCTCCAAATCCCCGAACACATAGGTTCCCCCCGCCATTTCGATCATTTTCGCCACATAGTCGCCGCTTTTCCGCACGGTGGCCAGTCCGTTGGAGGTGATGGAGAAAAAGGCCGCACTGGTCCCCGTGGGGCTTTGGGAAAGGATAGGCTGAAGCTGTGCCTCTGCCTCTGCAAAAAGTGCCCCCGCCTCCTGCTCCTTGCCCAGTAGAAGACCGTAGAGCTTGATCCATTCCATCCGGCCCAAGGGGTCACTTTCATAGCTGGAACGCTCCACCAGCACAGGGACACCCAGCCGCTCCAGCTCCTCCTTGACCTCCGGGGTGTGATAGATCATGGTGTTTTCAACGGCAAGGCCGCAGTCCGATGCAAGAATACGCTCATAGTCCGGGGCACTGTATTTCCCGGCGTATGTGATTTTCCCCCGCTCTATGGCCTCTCTGGCCTGGGGGATGTACCAGCCCCCGGCATCGGTTCCCGACAGGGCGATGGCGTCCAGGGCATCCAGCTTACAAAAGAAGTCCATCACCGAGGTGGACACCAGATAGAGGTTCTCCATCGGCTGACGCAGCAGCACTGTGTCGCCGGAAACCCCTTCCGGCACGTCCTTCCCCTCCGGGATGACGAGATATTGGCTGTCCTCTCCAATGGTCACCAGGGCATAGCCCCCCTGATAATAGTCCACGGTGTACTGTCGGGCATATTCCAGGGTCAGACTGTGGTCAAACTGCAGGGCCGTTTGTTCCTGCTCCCCTCCGCAGCCCGCCGTCAGAAGCAGCAGAATGGCCAGCAGGCCTGCGGTCAGCCTTGCTCTCATGCCGCCGGGGTCAGAGTGCTGCTGTCAAAGGTCAGGGTATAACTGACCTCATGGGGCTGGCTCATGGCCACGGTGTCTCCCACCATCTCCAGCGCCGTATCCAGGGCCTCTACCGGAACTTCAAAGGTGGAGTTTCCATCTGTGTTGACCGGCAGGTACTTCTCCCCATTGACCAGCATATAGTCATAGTTGGAGCTGCTCCAGACCAGGGTTGCCGTAATTTTGCCCTCCTGCACCGTAAGCCTTGCGGGGCTTTCTACAGTGGCCCGTCCGCTGCCGCCCTCCAGCTGCACCTGACAGGTATAGTCCCCATCGGAAATCTGCGAGTCCTCCTCCATGGGCTGGGGGTTTTTGACGCTGACCTTGTGGTCGTACCATACCCCCTTGGTTCCCAGCAGCGCCAGGTCAAAGTCCTCCTCCAGATAGGGCACCGGCACGTCAAAGGAATTGACCTCCTCCGTCAGGCCGTCGGGATAGGTCACGGACTCCACGGTGGGCTCCAGCAGTGCCGCCCCTTCCTTCTGGGCCTCCTCTGCCAAGCCGGGGTAAAGATTTACGATTTTCTTGGAGCGCAGGACAATATGCAGGGTCATCTCTCCGCCCTCTACAAAAAGGATTCCCTTGCCGTCACTGGTTTCGTTGACCTGAAACATACTGCTGTCCGTCACAAACTCCGCCGAATAGGTTCCGTCCGGCAGAGGGGCCTCTTTCTTTGTGCCGCAGGCCACCAGAGAAAGGGCCAGAAGCAGGGCGGCAAAAATGGCTGTTAGCTTCTTCATGATAATCTCCCTATCGCTCGGGCTTTGCCGGAGGGCCTATTTCCCTCCGGCAACCGTCCCTTATTCACCGACTGCAGCCTTGGTGTGGGCCACATAGATCTCCTGGATAGCCGGAATCTCACCTAATCCCGCCACCTGGCAGTCCACGCTGTCAAAGCAGCCGGCGGCCTCAAACTGGCTCTTCCAGGAGTCCTCGTCCTCTCCTGCCATATCGTTATGGGCATGATCTCCGGCCACCACCATCAGAGGCCGCAGCACCACCTTGGTGTAACCGGCGGCCTTGATTTTCTCAATGACGGCCTGGCAGGCAGTGTCCTCCGGCTCACCCTCTACGGTGCCGATAAACACGTTGTCATAGCCCAGCGTCTCCATCACCGTCTGCATCTGGCTGTAGCTGACCTTTGCCACATGGGCAGTACCATGGCCCATAAACACAAAGGC
>CAVJIP010000139.1:0-1416 GCA_963649625.1 Bacteroidaceae bacterium | reverse complement strand
GCCGCTGCCTCCAGGCTGTCATAGCCTGCGGCCTTCACCGCCTCGGCGGTAACGGCCTCTGCCACGGCCTCCTTGTCGTTGTTGATCACCCCGGCATCCTCGCCGACTTCGCCCAGCAGCGGCTCCCCAATGGTCACGGATGTAAACTTGTCCTTGTATTGCTCCACGGCCTCTGCCAGCTCGTCATACTCCGCCCCATGCATCAGATGGGTAGGCTGAATAACCAGCTCCTTGACCCCATTGGAAACCGCCCGCTCCAGGGCCTGCTCCATATTGTCGATTTTTTCCCCATCCCGGGCCTGAATGTGGTTGATAATGATTTGGGCAGTAAAGGCCCGGCGCACAGACCAGTCGGGGTTGGCCTTCTGGAGGGCATCCTCAATGCTCTTAATGTCTGCCACACGGCTGTCATTAAAGGATGTGCCAAAGCTCACCACCAGAAGCTCCTTCTCCCCAATGTCATCTCCGTTTCGGGGGTCGTCCTTTCCGGCATCTCCGGTATCCCGACCGAAGTAGTCAGGGTCTGCATTTTCCCCTTCTACCAGCTCCTTCTGGGCATCCGTCAAGGCATCCCAGCCCTCCTTGGCGGCCTGGCACTGGGCATCGGTGTCCTCGGTGCGCTGCTGCACATAGATGGTGTCAATCAGCTCCGCCACCTGCTTTGCCGCCGCCACATCCGGGTTCTCCTCTGCCTGAGAAGTCTCCTCCTGTGCGGCCTCCGTCTCCGCCGGAGCCTCGGAGGCCGCAGTGCCGCCGCAGCCAGTCACTGCCGCTGCCAGCATCAGGGCTGCCAGTAAAATCGTTGCTTTTTTCATGATTCTTCGTTCCTTTCTTGACCCTTATGGACAAACTAGAACAGGAGGATACTGAAAAATGCGCACAAAACCCCCGCCCTGAACACAGTCAAAAAAACGAGACCCTTCTGTATTGGAAAACGGCAACACAAAAGGACCCCGAACAGACCTGCCCACGGCTCCCGGTACAACCAATTCCTCGTGATTTGGAGCGCACGCTCCCGTACCCATAGCAGGCAGGTTTCCTGGCTGAAAGCTCATCACCCACTGCCGCCTTCCCAGACCGAGACCCAGTGACCGATGCTGCGCATCCTGGCAGCGGATTCCCTTATCACAGTGACGAGATCGTGCGGGACTCACACCCGCTTCCCTTTTACCCTTTCCATCGGCCGAAGCTCCCCCGACAAAAGGCACCATACTATTTCTATTCAGTTGGCATAAGTATACCACGCCGCCGGGAAAAGTGCAACCAGGAGCTGCAGCACTTCAAAAGTCCTATACTCAACCCGGCTTCGCCTGTATGCCGCTTTTTTTATGTATGTGCTATAGCACTTCTCAAAAAGCCGAGCAGTATCCATCCGCAGCAAACCAACCGGAACAGTCCTTTTGAGTGACGAGCGCA
>CAVJIP010000138.1:8075-27021 GCA_963649625.1 Bacteroidaceae bacterium | reverse complement strand
GAACATTGGTCAGGGGTGCGTCCTTCAAAATCAGGCCCTCGGTATACCACTGGTTCAGCATTTGCAGAAATTCCTTGTACTCGTCGGTAAGGAAACTGGAATAAACCTTGCCGTCCTTCTGGAAGAAATGGCTGCCGGAGGCCTGGTTATAGCCCGAAACCCCAAAACCGGCGGCCAGCATGGCCCCGTTCTGAATGGTGTTGGGGAGCCACACGGGATATTGAATGCCGTCGTCCTTAAAGGCCTTCAGCACGTCATGGTATTCCTCATAGGTCTCGGGAATGTCCAGTCCCAGCTTATCCAGAAGATCCTGCCGGATCACATTGCCCCGGGCCAGAACGTAGTTGTCGTTGTAGCCGTTCATAAAGAGCATCTGCCCCTCATCGTTGTAGGCATCCCGTAGATCCTGGGGATCCTGCTGGATGTAGGCCAGATAGTTGGGAGCGTTCTCCTCAATCAGGTCGGTCAGGTCGAGAATCACATCGTCCTGATAGCCCTTGATGGCACCGCCGGCATAGCTTTCATCGAAGGCACTGATGATGTCAGGATAGTCCTGAGAGGCCACCATCAGGTTGAACTTCTCATTGGAGGTCATCATGTTCTGCTCCAGCAGGGTAAGGGAAATGTTGGTCTGCTGGGTGATGTACTCCATAATGGGAGAACCCACCACGGTCAGGCCCCCGGGCGGTGCGGTACACCACATGGTAAAGGTCATCACCTCGTCCACAATGGGCAGGGTCACATTGTCTGCGATCTGGAAGCTGGTCGGTTCCTCCAGGGCAGATTCTACAGCGGATTCCAGAGGGGAATCCGGGGCTTCGGCGGTCTGCTCCGGGGCGGGAGCCTGGGAGACGGCCGCAGACGCATTGGTTTCGGCGGCACTTTCAGCGGCGGATTTCTCGGAGCCGCCGCAGCCCGCCAGAGCACTGGCGCAAAGGCTCAGGCAAAGCAGCAGGGTAACGATCTTTTTCATCCGTTTCAAGGATGCATCTCCTTTCTTTCATTCCACTATTTGCAGGCCACCATATCCACCATCAGCAGGGCATCCTTCACCAACAGATCGGAAACCGGCACCACGGTCATGGCGGGCTTGATCTCCGGGAAGAAGGTCTTATAGACCTCGTTGAAGGCCTCAAAATCCGACAGGTTTTTCAGATAAACGGTGGTCTTGACGATTACATGAAGGCCAAGAAAAGCCTCCTTCATCACGGCATCGCAGTTTTTCAGTACCTGAGCGGTCTGCTCCTGAATGCCCCCGGGCACCAGCTTGCCGGTGGCAGGGTCAATGGGAAACTGCATGGAGACCTGGGTGGAGCCCGCCTGCTTTACCCCCTGGCTGTAATGACCCAGGGGTGCGGGGGCGTTGGTGGTAAAAAATTCTCTGTTCATCTCTAGTCCTCCTTAGTAGCTCTCGTAGGGCTCCGGCAGGGTAACGTCCATAAAGGGCGCAATGTCCTGGTCGTAGAAATAGGTCTTGGTGAGAGGATTGCCGGAGCGGTTGTTCTTGTTGATGAACTCCCACTTCTGGTCAAAGGTCTGATACTCTTCGGGGACGTGCATCAGGCTGTGGGTGAAGAAGTCGTCCGTCCAGGACTTGTAGAAGAAGGAGCAGAGAATGTCGATCTGATGGAAGTGCCAGATATACCATTTGTCATCCTCGCAGATAAACTCCACATAGAACTTCTCCCAGGCCCAGGAGCCGGCCAGATCGCCCACATGGCCGCCGGTTTCCAGACCGGGGCTGAGCCACAGAGCCTTGGCGGTCTTGCAGTCGTCGGCAACCTCCACCAGAGGAGTGGTCAGGGTGTGAACCTGGAGCCGTCCGCCGCCCATAGTGGGAGGCCCGCCGGGGCCCTTTTCGCCTTCTCCAGCGGGAGGAGGCCCGCCGGGACCCTTTTCGCCTTCTCCAGCGGGAGGAGGCCCGCCGGGGCCCTCGCCCTCGCCGCCCTCAGGGGCAGGCATGGGGCCGCCGGGGAAGCCGCCGAAGGCACTTTTCTTGATGGCGTCAATGCCGATGTATTTGCCGCCGGGAACCTCGGCGGAGCTGGTGCTGTCAGGGTAGAACAGCTTCACGATGGAATCATAATCGCTGACGGTGTAGTAATACTGGAACTTTGCCATGATATTCTGCACAGCGTTGATGCCCAACAGTTTTTTGACCTGCATTTCTAATGTCATGTAATACACTCCTTTTGCTGTTTTGTATGATGCGATTCTATTATATTGGATGGGCAGTATATTGTAAAATTCCGATTTCAATGGCCTACCATGCTCTAAAGCGTATACTTCAAGGGGGCGGGGGAGCGGGAGAGAAGTATGCAAAACGGGTTATGCTAGTCGCCTATAAAATGCAGTTTACAATATGGTTGCCGATCCATATAATTACAAGAAGAAACACTGTGCTATGACACAAGGAAAGGAGAAAGACATGAAACGAATCATTGCGCTGATGCTCAGCGGGGTGCTCCTATTGGGCACGTTGGCGGGCTGCGGCGGGGAAAGCGGTTCCGGGGAGGCGCAGGCTTCTCAGTCCGCCGCCTCTGCAGCTCCCACCGTCCAGGCCAGCCAGCCGACGGCCCAGAGCCAGCAGGAGTCGGCATCCCTTCAGGAGGAGGGCTCCGCCCAGGAGGAGACCACGGCCATTGCGGAGTATGTCCGCCCCACGGCGGTGTTCCCCCTGGTGGAGGAGCAGGAGACCTTGTCTGCCTGGCTGCCCTTTACGGATATTGCCGGACTGATTTCGGACGTGAACCAGCATCTGTTTTTCCAGGAGATGGAGAAGCGTACCGGGGTGCATTTGGACATTGTCCAGGTGAGCACCTGGGTGGCCACAGAGCAGTTTAACCTAATGGTGGCCTCTGAGTCCTACTACGACCTGATTTCCAGCGCCGTGAACTACTACGGCAGCGGAGAGCAGGCAATTCAGGACGATGTGCTGATTTCTCTGAACCCCTATATGGAGGACTGCGCCCCCAACTACACGGCCATTATGAATTCGGATCCCTCCATCTATCCCCAGTGCGTGGACGATGAGGGAAACATTGCCGCATTCTATCAGTTCAAGGACAAGTACATCGAGTCCAACGGCTTTGCCATCCGGCAGGACTGGCTGGACGCTCTGGGCATGAAGGTTCCCAAGACCATTGATGAAACCGCCCAGGTGCTGGAGGCCTTCCGGCAGAGCTATAATTGCACGGCACCGATTTTTATCGGCTCCAACGGGGTGGCCAGCCAAACGGGTCTGATCAGTGCCTTTGGAGTTCCGGGGTACACCGATGACGACCCGGATTCCCACCTGTTCCAGATGGACGGAAAGGTTACATCCAGCCTGACCACCCAGGAATATCGGGACTATATTGAGATGATGGCCGACTGGTATCAGCGGGGCCTGATCGACTCTGACTTCGTAAGTATGACCAGCTCTGTAATCAATCAGATGGAGCCTACCATGTTCGCCTCCAACAACATTGGTATGTTTTATTGCAGCCCTCGCCAGCTGGATCAGTACCCCTCCGCCTGCGCAGACACCAACTGCGATTTGCAGCCTATGGCCCATCCTGTCCGTAAGGAGGGGGATGTGATTCATATCGGCTATGACGGCAGCATTGTGCAGGCGGCCAAATCCATGTCCGTGTCCACCGGCTGCAAAAACCCGGAGCTGGCGGTGCGCTGGATGGACTGCTGGTACACCGAGGATGTTTACGCCCTGATGAACTACGGTTTGGAGGGAGAGAACTATGTGAAAAATGACGATGGTACCTATTCTTTCACAGATGCGGTGGTGAACGCCCCGGAGGGCTGGAGCCAGGCGGTTCGGATGTGTGCCATTTCCGACTCCTTTATCGGCATTTACTGCACCTCCAGCACCAAGCAGATGTGGAGCCAGGTGGGCATCAAGGCCCGGGAGGTCTGGGGTAGAGATGGAACGCCCAGCGACGGGGCCTATAACCTGCCCGCCGCCATGAGCCTGACGGCGGACGAAATGGAGCAGTTCAGCCTGCTGTCCTCGGACATTACCACCATGATCTCGGAGAACATTGTGCGGTTTATTGACGGAACCCGGCCAATGAGCGAGTGGGATCAGTTTGTGGCACAGCTGGAGGATATGGGCCTGGAGGACTGCTGCGAAATCTACCAGGCGGCCCTGGATCGCTATGTGGAGAGAACCAGTGCCTAAGTCCCAGCACCTGCGGTATTCCAATGGAGCCTAACAGCTTGGCGGGAGAAATCACAAAGAAGTGTGGTTTCTCCCGCTGATTGTTTCAGGAAGGTGTCCTCCCTTCGACAGCAGCCCTGCCATTTCACCGGGGGTTCTTTCACTGGCCCTGTTTAGGCTTTGCCCCGAGAACCTTTTTCAGGGCTTTGCATTCCACCGGAGCCTGTGCTATACTATGAAAAAGTACCCGGGGCGATTCCCCGGAGGGGAGGTTGCTATGGAAAAGAACGCAGAGAATCTGGTGCAGAACGTGGGGGCCATTGCCGAGACGGTGTCGGTGTTTTACAACAGCATTGTGAAGCAGGTGCCCAAAGACGCAGCACTGATTTTGACCCAGCATTTTATGGATATTACCATTGCCTGCCGGACGGCCACACCGGCTCAGCTGGCCCAGGCGGCGGCCTTGGCCGAGGCCCAGCGGCGGGCTGCGGAACGCCGCCGTCAGCAGGAGCAGAAGCCGCCGGAGGAGCAGGAGGAGCCGGAAAATCCGGAGACAAAATGAACCGTACAAAGCCTCCGGGCTGTCCTGGCGGTTCCATTGGGCTTCACCGCCATGAACCAGTGACGATATAAGCTATGTGGTTTCCGGCCAGGACAGGGCGGTCTGCGACGGTCAGGAGGAAATCCTGCGGGCGGGCACCTGTCACATCTGTGAAAAGGACTCCACCCACAGCATCGAAAACACCGGAGAGTTGGACTTGGAGCTTCTTACCCTGGTGGTGGAGCGGTAAGAAAAGCCCCGCAAAAGATCGTTAGAATTTACAATTTGTCCACAATTTCGTTATAAATCGTCCATAAGTACCGGGTATCATGAAACCATCAAACAAAACCTCCACAGTTTGTTTGATACCCTTCCTTTTTCTCCTCTTTTTTACTCCTTACATTTTCTTCAACGAAGGCACCCGCAGATGATGGTCATTTGCGGGTGCCTTCACGCCGGGGGAGGTATTCGGATTTGCCCCGGGATTTTTTCTTGACATTCCCCGGGGAAACGGATATAATAGCCTGGTCAGACTATGAAGGGGGACAGACTATGCTGCTAGACCTTGGGAAGATTGTTGCCCAGCCCGGCGGCCTGGTGCCCTTTTCAGCGGAAATGAACTTTTCTCAGCTCCGGTTCGGGGACGGCTGTCCCGCCGCAGAGCCGGTACGGGCAGAGGGAAGGGTTCGCAATGAGGCCGGGGTTCTGGTGCTCACTGCCGCTGTCGATACCACCCTCCACTGTGTCTGTGACCGCTGCGCCACGCCCTTTACCCGCCCCTTGCATCAGGAGGTGAAGGCCGTGCTGGTGCGGGAGCTGATGCATGAGGAAAATGAGGATGATTGGACGTTCCTGCTGCAAGGGGACATGGTGGATTTGGACGAGATCGTCACCACCGCCTTTGTGCTGAATATGGACTCCAAGCTCCTGTGCAGCCCGGACTGTAAGGGATTGTGTCCCCATTGCGGGAAGAATCTCAATGAGGGCCCCTGCGGCTGCAAGCCTGAGCCTGATCCCCGTTTGGCTGTCCTGGGACAGCTGTTAAAGGATAAGGAGTAAACCCATTGCCGCAAGGCAATTTCGACCAAGGAGGTGTCACCACATGGCCGTGCCTAAGTGTAAAGTGTCCAAGGCAAGACGCAATAAGCGCCGTAGCAACGTATGGAAGCTGGATTTGCCTGGTCTCGCAAAGTGCCCCAAGTGCGGAGAGTACACGCTCCCCCACAGAGCCTGCAAAGCTTGCGGATTCTATAAGGGACGCGAGGTTATCACGGTAAAGGCTGATTGATCGGAAAGCTGATCTGCAAGGAGAGAGAGGTTTGCCTCTCTCTTTTGCATTGCCAAGATTTCCATATTTTACAAGATTCTCTCCGGGTATTTTTCAAAAGGCTGGACAAACTAGCCCCGAAGAAATATGCAGGAGGAACAGACATGAAACGAAATCTGATCGGCCTTCTTGGCCTGATTTTGGCGCTGCTGCTGACCATGGCCGCCTGCGGCGGCAGAGGGGATGTAAGTGCCAGTCCGACTTCCAGCGTCAGCCCATCTGCCAGTGTTAGCCTTTCTCCCAGCCCCAGCCCATCCGCCAGCCTCAGCCCATCTCCCAGCTCCGGCCAGACACCCGGGGGTGAGAGCCGGAAGGAGGACAGTGGCTCCGTGGGGGACGATTTGAAGAAGGCCGGAGAGGACGCAGGAGACGCTGCCAAGGACGTGGGCGATGCGGTAGGAGATGCCGCCAAGGATATTGCCGATGGAGCGAAGGACATGGTAGATCCGGACAGCACCAAGGATTCCTAAGAAGCAAAGCACCTGCCGAAGCCATAACTTCGGCAGGCGTTTTTCGGCCCAATGGACTACTTAGGGCAATACCGGGCCACAGACAGCACGCCCCCGGAGGGCAGGGGAAAGACCCCGGACAGGGGGATGCCGTCCCCGGCAATGGCGGTAATCTGCACCCCGGCGGGGGCGTCAATGCCGCTGAGACTTTCGGTATGGAGGGTGACGGTGGAGTTTCCGGTGGCGAACCAGCGGCTGTTTTCGTAGAGATACAGCTCCGCACCGCCGGAAATGGAGCCGGTCAGACTGGCACTGTCCAGGCTGATCCGCAGGGGCCGCTCCAGGTCGTCCCGAATCAGGTCGCCCTTGGCCTCCAGAGAATCCAGGGTGATTTGTACCCCGTACAGGCCCTGTCCTTGGGAGCGGGTCTTGTAATAGAAGGGGTCATCGGAGACCATGGTGCGCAGGAGAATGCCGTTTCCCGGGGACAGGGCGGTTTCCTTTACATAGATGTCCACGTTGGTGGACTTGCAGCGGAACATTTCCAGCTTGCTTTCCAAGATTCCTCCCTGGAGCCGGATTATGCCGGTGTCCTTGTCCTCGGGCATTCCCCCATGGAGCAGGAAACCGATACCCTGGCATTTCCCGGTGGAATCCTCCAGCACAACGGAGGAGTTGCCGTCCTGAATCACCGCCATATTGCCGCTGGTCATGGTGCAGTTTTTGAGCCTGACATGGCAGCCGTTGTCGGCGTAGACGCAGTAGCCGTTGCCGGATATGTCGATTTTAGAGCGCTCCGCCTCCAGATACACATAGCCGCCGGAGGCATCGGTGGACAGAGCGGCCCAGGCTGCGGCCTGAATGTGGCAGTCCTGGAAAAACGACTCGGAATTGTCCATGGACAGATGGGTGCGGCAGTTGCCGCCCAGGCCCAGGGGAGCGGGAGGCTCCATCATGCCAGGGCCAATCACCGGAGTATAGTCCGGGGGCAGAGGGCCGCCGGTGGTGTTCAGGGTGCAGCGGCGAACCCGCAGGGTGCTGCCTCCTGCGGCAATGGTGGCGGCCCGGGTGCAGCCGTGGGTCTCAATATGGCAGTCCTCCAGGGTCACGTCACTGTGCCGGTCAGCCAGCACCCCTGTACCCTTGCAGGTGAAATCACTGCACCCATAGCCGCTCAGGCGGATGTCCCCCTCTGTAAGGGTGAGGCTCTGCTCCCGCACCACCAGGGCGTTTAGCTCCTTTTGGTCAGAGGAAAGCCGGAGGCCCTGGATGGTCTGGGGAGTCATGTCCCCGGCACAGGGAAAGGATGGATCCTGACGAAGGCTGCCTGCCTCCGCCCAAAGGACGGCGTGGGTCACCTCCGGCTGGGCGAAGGGAACCTGGGGCTCTGATGGACGAAAGCGGATGATTGCGCCGCTGTCTAGGTTGCGATTCATATAGATTCCTCCTGGAATGGTTAAAGTGACAGCTCCAGTATACCACATGGAACCGGTTTTTTCAGTATCAATTCGATAGATTTCTTATCAAAAGGGAGACACCGGCAGGGGGAAACGGTCATAGCCTGGGGTAGTGGGCCCATCGGCGGCATCACGGAAAGGAAGGGAATTTCATGAAAACCATTGGGTTATCAGAGCTGATGCCGGGACAGAGGGCCCTGGTGGAGGCCCTTTGCTGCCCGCCCGGCCTGGCTGCCCGGCTGGAGGATCTGGGGCTGACCCCCGGCTTGTGGGTAGCGTGCCTTCATCTGGCCCCGGCAGGCACCCCCGGAGCCTATGAAATTCGAGGTGCGGCCATCGCCCTCCGGCGGCGGGATGCACAGCAGATCATAGTGCGGGAGGCAGAGACATGAGGGAGGTGACGGTGCTGCTGGCAGGGAACCCCAATGTGGGAAAGTCCACCCTGTTTAATGCCCTGACCGGCCTGAGGCAGCACACCGGCAACTGGGCCGGGAAAACCGTGGAGACGGCGGAGGGACATTACACCCATAAAGGCCGCCGGTATCGGCTGGTGGATTTGCCGGGAACCTATTCTCTGGATACCCGCTCCCGGGAGGAGGGGCAGGCCCGGGCGGTTCTGGAGGCGGGGGACTTTGACTGTGTGGCGGTGGTCTGCGACAGCACCCTGCTGGAACGGAATCTTATTCTGGTGTATCAGCTTTTGGCCCTGGAGGTGCCGGTGGTGCTGTGCCTGAACCTGATGGACGAGGCCCGGCGGCGAGGAATCCGGGTAGACGTGGAGGGGCTGTCCCGGCGGCTGGAGGTGCCGGTGGTGTCTCTGTCGGCGGCCCGGGGCCAGGGCCTGGAGGAGCTGCGGGAGGCCATCCGCCAGACTGCCGCCCGGGGAAGGGAGCCCCGAAGCATCGCCCTTCCCGCCAATGGCCGGCAGCGGGCCGCCTTGGCCCGGGAGACTGCCGAGACAGTGACCTGGGGCCAGCGGGAGAGGAGCCGGGGGCAGCGTCTGGACAAAATCCTCACGGGGAAGTATACCGGCATTCCCATTTTACTGCTGCTGCTGTTTTTCCTTCTGTGGCTGACCATTGCCGGGGCCAATCTGCCCTCCCGGTGGCTTTGGCAGGGGGTTAGATGGCTCCACGGGCTCCTGTCCGGGCCGATGGCTTCGGCTCCCTGGTGGCTGCGGGGAGCGCTACTGGACGGAATGCTCTTAACTACAGGACGGGTGGTGTCGGTGATGTTGCCGCCTATGGGGATTTTCTTTCCCCTGTTTACCCTGCTGGAGGATCTGGGCTATCTTCCCAGAATGGCCTACAATCTGGATCACGCCCTGGAGGGCTGCGGGGGCTGCGGCAGGATGGCCCTAACCATGGGCATAGGGCCCCTTGGGGCAGAAAAAGGACGGCAAGCAAAGGCTGCCTGCCGTCCCGGGAAAAGGATTATTCAAAGGGGCTCTTTTCCGGCTTGTCGCCCACCTTTACGCTGGGGTCGTTGGAAGCCACGCAGTACCAGGTGTCGCCGCCCTCCTTGTAGTACATGGTGCTGCAGTCGTCACCAAAGGTCTTGGGCATGGCAAACATAAACAGGAAGTGGCCGCCTACCAGCTCCAGCCAGATGTTCTTCCCGGAGCCGATTTCCTGAATTTCCACATCCCCCAGGGACATTTGGAAGGGATCGGGGTTGCCGCCGCCCAGCAGGGTCACAACAATGCGGACGTCGTTGCCCTTTTCGGTGATGTCGAACTTCATCATGGGGTTATCCTTGGGATGCTCCACCCGCTTCATAGGTAGCATTTCCAGGCTCTTGCCGAAGGGAGGCATAAACATCAGCACCTGATTCTTCCGGAGCTTCTGCTGCAGGGCGATCATAGCCCAGCAGATGGAATGGCCCTCAAAGTCGATGGGCTCCCCGGAGGCTACATAGTCGTCGAAGTAGTCCAGCAGCCGCATGGAACGCTCGTCGGGCCACATGACCTTAAACCGCTGGGCGTTCTTCTTGATGAGCGCAGGATCGCTGAAGTTGGGTGCGCCGCCTGCGGGCTTTCCACCGGGGCCGCCGGGGCCGGGCTTTCCACCGGGGCCGCCAGGGCCGCCTGCGGGCTGCTCCGCCACATAGCCCAGATCTGCCGCAATGTCGTTAAAATTAAAGCGTTTGATTTCTGACATAACAGGTTCCTCCTCTAAAATTGGACGTATGGTTGGGGGATTACGCCTCCATGATTTCACACTCCGGGGCAATCGTCAAGAGGGTACAAATCCGTGACAATGGGATTTTTGCCTGAAATGAGAAAGGACAGGGGGATTTGAGGAACGGAAAAGAAAATGTTTCCATTCCGAAAAAATTGTGATATAATTAAGGTATCTGTTTCGTGGGAGGCGGCGTATGGAACTGGAACGCTGGTGTGGGGAATGCAGAATGGTGTCGGCCCTGGTGCCGGTGGGAGGGCTAAAGGCCCAAAACATCCCCCAGGAGCTGGACGGAATGATGGCGGCCCTGCTGCTGCAAGGCTCGGAAATGGGAGAGGATCTTCAGGATGCCCTGGCCCACGAGGGGCTGACCCTGCCGGATATGCCCTACCGGGTGGCCCAATTCGCCCTGGATGACCCCCGAATCCTCCGGCTGGAGGGGCGATTTCGCCACTACTGCCGGCTCAATATGTACCGGGCCCTGCAGACCCATTTGGCGGAGGCCCTGTCGGAGAGCCGGGGCGGCTTTCTGGTGATGATGATGGGCGGGCTGTTTGCGGTGCTATACACGGAGCCGGAGGGGGACATGATTCCGGAGAAATGCCGGGAGGCGGTGGACTATGCCCGGGAGCAGCTGGATTTCTCCGTCCATGTGACCATCAGCAGCCTGTGGCAGGGCATTGGAAAGGCGGAAACGGCCTATCGGATGCTCCAGGACATTGAAAACAGCCGGGAATTTTTTACCGGGGCCATTGACCGGGTGTTTATTATTCCGCCCCAGGCTCTGGATAGAATCGGTGACGCAGGCCAGCGAATGGAGTTTGAGCAGACCTTTTTCCAGACCGCCGAGCGGATCTGCGGAGCGGTTCGGGCAGAGGACGAGGAGGCAGCGGCCCAGTATATCCGGCAGCAGCTTTGGAAAATCGCCCAAAACTCCATCGGCCTGCCCTATCCCACGGCCATGAATCTTACAATTAACCGCTTTCTGTCCCTTCTACAATATCGCTTGGTGGATCAGGATCTGGCCAACTGGCGGCATATTGCCCAGGCGGACTATAGCCGGAGCCTGGTCTCCTGCGGCAGCCTGGAGCAGTATCTGGACAAAAGCCGGGAGATTGCCCGGGAGTTGGTAGAGCACGCCAGAGAGCGAAAAGTGGATCGCCGGGACACCCTGCTCCGGGATATTCGGGCCTATGTGGTGGACAACGCCACGGACATCAACATGGGTCTGACTGCGGTAGCCCGGGAGTTCCGCCTCAAGCCCCGGGAGGCGGCGGAAACTTTCCGCCAGTACTACGGGGAGAGCATCAACGATGTTATCCACAAGACCCGGGTCAAAAAGGCCAAGGAACTGCTGCTGACCACCAACGCCCCGGTGCAGGACATTGCCCAGGCCGTGGGCTATTGCAGCCTTGCCACCATGTATCGGGCCTTTACCAACGTGGAGGGGGTGGCCCCGGGAAAGCTCCGGCAGAACAAGCTCCACGACTAACGGAATATTCTTTACAGCCCGCTGCGGTCTAGGGAGACTGCGGCGGGCTTTTCTTCCCTGAGAATCTCCAGCAGTGCCGCCCCTCGCTCCGTGGCACAGTATTCCACTCTGGGGGGAAAGCCGGGATAGCAGGTGCGGGACACCAGCCCCAGCTGGTGGAGCTGATGGAGCTGGTTGGACAGAGGCCCCCGGGCCAGACCGCCCAGGGCCTGCTGAATGCCGCCGAAGCGCAGAGGCCGCTCCACCGCCCGAAGGGTGGGGAGCATCCACCGGCCGGAGAGCACCTTCTGGACGGCGGAAAAGTCCGCCATGTCAGGATGCGTCATGCTGTACCTCCTGTGCCTCGGACCAATCCGCCAGGGCCTCCAGAAGAGGCTGGAGCCGCTGCCCCGCCGGGGTAAGGGCGTAGGAAATCACCTGGGGCGGCTTGGGTGCGCTGACTTGCCGCAGAATCAAGCCGTCCGCCTCCAGCTCCCGGAGCTGCCGGGTGAGCACATTGGGCGAGGCCTGGGGAATGCTGTGAACCAGGGCGGCCCAGCGCACCTCTCCCTCCCGGAGCCGGTAAAGCAGCTCCAGTTTCCATTTGCCGCTTAGAGCGGCAAGGGATGTATCCATAACATCCGCCTCCTTCCTTGTGGCTCTAGTATACCGCCAAATCCCTGATTTTGGACTTTGCAATACCCGCTTAAACTTTTCAAATATGTCAAAAAGTTCGGACTTTCCCGGAAATCGGGGGAAAGCGCCTATTGTCATCAAAATGTGTGTTCTTGACGGCGGCACAAAAAAACGGTACATTGCAGGCAGATGGAACAGGGGAGCTTCCCCTGCCAAGCAGCTAAAAGGAGGAATCACATTGCGTAAACAGTACACACCTGAGGAGATGGCGGACCGCTGCCTTATCATCCGTGAGGTGCAGAACATCGTCGGCAAGGTGGCCCAGTGCGATATGCTGGCGGACTACGACCTGGTCTACTCCAATTTCTGGAGCAAGGGAGAGGACGTGTGCCTGGGCTTTAACAACGGCTACTTTAAGGGTGCCGCAGCGGTAAAGGACTATTACGACCAGAAGCTGGCCGGGGCCAAGAAGCTCACCCGGCTGGTCATGGAAAAGTGGGCCGACCACAAGGACGTAAAGGGCAAGACCGAGGAGGAAATGTTCGGCGCCGGTTATGTGAAGGGCACGGATATGCACACCCCCATCATTGAGGTGGCGGAGGACATGAAAAGTGCCAAGGCTCTGTGGCAGTTCCAGGCGGCGGATACCCGAATCACCACCCGGGGCCCCCTGAGTATTTGGAAGATCGGCTATATGGCCGCCGACCTTATCGAGGAGGCGGGCGAGTGGAAGATTAAAAATCTGCTGTACGCCATAGACATTGACCATCCCTGCGCCGAGCCTTGGACGGAGCCCTCCAAGTATCCCCAGCTGCCGGAGTTCGCCGCCTTTGACATTCCCGAGCCCCAGCCTAACGTACCCATGGAGGTCTATCGGGCGTACTCCGTGGATCGGCCCTATCAGGAGCCACCCAAAATGCCCGTTCCCTACACCACCCTGGCTGAGACCTTCAGCTATGGCATTTGAGAGGAGGCTTTTCCATGGAATTTAAGTACACCACACATGAGGCCTTTGGGGGCACCTATGAGAGATATGAGTATCAGTCCATGATCCACATGAAGCCCAGCAAGTCCAAGCCCGAGGATTTCACCCCGGAGGTTCGGGCCTGGCGGGCCTATCAGGTGGAGGAAGTGAAAAAGGTGCTTTCCATCCGCTCCTATCTGGAGCAGGCCAACCGCCGGGCCGAGATCATTGACACCCTCTGGACAAAGGAGCACGCAGATACCGCCTCCTATGGGCGGAACTGGGGCTACTATGTGGGCCTAGACAACATCCGTAAATGCTATGTGGAGGGCAACAAGTTCGGCGGCACAGGCACCGACATCTGCCATCCCTTTACCACCTACATGATCGTCATTGCCGACGACAACAAAACCGCTCAGGTTACCTGGTATTCCATCGGCTATGAGATCAACCCCGCCGCCGGCAAGGACGTGGACTGCTACTGGGACAACCAGCGCTGCGGCGCAGATCTGGTGCTGGAGGACGGCCAGTGGAAGATTTGGCACTACTTTGCGGGCACGGATTTTGCCCTGAAGCCCGGCTTCCCCTATGCGTTCCTGAAAACCGAGGAGACAACGCCCTGCGATAAGTATCTGGAAAAAGAGTTCGGCGAGCCTACGGAGAAGCTGGAGGCCTATACTTCCTTCTACAACTACTTCCCCTATCCGGAGCTTACCATGGAGCACGCAACCTTTGCCGACGCCATCAGCAATGGCCCCGAAGGCAACCCCAACTACAAGAAGGGCTAAGGAGGGACGAACATGAGAAAAAATATTGATCTAGAGACAAAGCTGGCCATTATCGAGGGAGGCCAGAACTGCGAAAAGGTTCACGCCTGGCACGCAATTCTCCATGCCTCCGGCCATACCACAGAGGAAATTGAGGTGTTCTGGTCCAAGTACCGGGACGACCTGTACTGGGGCTATAACATGACCGGCAACTATGGCCGGGACGAGGTCATGACCAACTGGGCAAATGGCCTGGAGGGCGGCGGCCGGAGAATGTTCGAGGTCTTTAACGAGATGTATCCCGAGACCAAGGACATGGATCCTCTGCCCCTGAGCGAGTATTCCCTGCACGCCATCGGCACCCCCATTGTGGAGGTGGGCGATGACCTGAAAACGGCCCGGGCCCTGTACTACTCCACAGGTATGCTCTACCGGCGCATTTCCACCAGCGGTAAGCAGATGGCCGTCTGGATGCTGGAGCGCTACGGAGAGGACTATGTCCGGGAGGACGGCTTCTGGAAGATTCTCCACGAGTGCGTGCTCAACGATGCAGGCGGCGCTCAGGACGTGACCAACTTCGCCATTGACTGCTACAACAAGTTCAAGGGCGGCGGACCCGGTGGCCCTGGCGGCGGTCCTGGTGGCCCCGGCGGCCCCAATGCCAAGGGTGGCCCCGGCGGCCCCGATGGCAAGCCCGCAGCAGGCGGCCCCGGCGGCCCCAGTGCGGCACCCAAGAAGGGCCAGGCCTATTCCAAGATGGCCGCAGGCCCCAAGCAGGGCAGACTCCCTGCCTCTCATAAGACCTGGTCCCCGATCCAGCCTGCGCAGGATTCCACTCCCTGGCCGGAGCCCTTTGTGACCCTGGATGACGTAAAGACCCATTATGTGGTCGGCCTTGGAGAAAATAAGGGCGCAGTACCCAAGAAGAAGCCCTGATAACCATTGGTGCCGGCAGATTTCTGCCGGCACCAGCTTTACAGAAACGGAGCGTATTATGAAAAAAATGATAGCAATTTTCCTGTCCCTGGCCATGGTGCTGATGTCCGGCTGCGGCGGGGACAAGACAGCCTCCTCCACAGGCGGTTCTTCCTCCACCGCCACGGAGACGATCACAGAGGCCAAGACCACGGAAAAGACCGACGCCGCTGAGACGGAGCCGGTGGAGGAATCCACCTTGGAGGAGACGGAGGAGACGGAGGAGGCGGGAGAGGCCTCCCAGGCGGAGCAGCTTGCCGCCGTTCAGGCCCTGGAGCTGGAAAACCCCTATACCTTCCCTCTGGTGGAGGAGGGAATGACCGTGACCATGTGGTGTGACCTGATTCCGCCGCTGTTTAACGCCATGCCCAACGGAATGGCCGACAACCTGGTGATTCAGGAGCTGCAGAGCCGCACCGGCATCACCCTGAATATTACCAGCACCGCCATCACCAGTGCGGCGGATACGGTCAGCCTCCAGGTGGCCTCCGGGGACTATCCGGAGATCTGGTCGGGCTTTGGCTCCTACTATACCGCCGGTATCTCCGATGCCATCGAGCAGGAGATCATTTGGGATCTGGCGGAGTATAAGGACAATCTGCCCTCCTACTTCTATATCCTGGACAACTTCTCCATCTATGGCAAGAACGCCTATACCGACGAGGGCTTTGTGGGCGTGTTCAACGGCATCTGGACCAACCCGGTGGTGGATGTGGGACTGACGGTGCGCCAGGACTATCTGGACGAGCTGGGCCTGGAGGTGCCCCAGACCCTGGACGACTTCTATGAGGCCCTGACCCAGATGAAGGCCAAATACGGCGCCACCTATTATATGAATCAGGACTCCAGTGACCCGGTGAACTCCTTTGCCCAGTGCTTCGGGGTGGTGGGCAACGCCTCCTCCAGCAGCAGCTACGCCTATTATCTGGCGAAAAACGGCGAGGAAGTAACCTTTAGTCCCCTGGAGGAGGGCTTCCGGGACTATCTGGAAACCATGGCCCAGTGGTACTCCGAGGGCCTGATTTATGCGGATTTCCTGTCTGCGTCGGATGCCATTCCCAGTGCGGACATTCTGCTCCGGGGGGACATTGGCGTGACCTATTACAATGCGGCCTCCTACACCACCCTGATGAGCCAGGTGGAGGCGGGCAGCAGCTTTAAGCTCACCCCGGTGGAGGTGCCGGTAAACGTGGAGACCGGGGAGCCGGGCCATCTGGGCCGACTGGTGGACTACGTTTCCCCCAAGGGCTATTCCCTGAGCACGGCCCTGGAGGCAGACAGCGAAAAGTTCCAGGCGGTTTGCTCCATGCTGGACTATCTCTACACCGATGAGGGCTCGGAACTGTTTAACTATGGCATCGAGGGAGAGACCTTCACCTATGACGATGAGGGCAATCATGTCTGGACAGATCTGATGGTCAACAACCCGGACGGCCTGGCCTATTCCTGGTGCATCAGCCGGTACACCTTCGGCGCAGGCTCCTTCCGCATTGATTCCTCCCGCACCCTGGCCAACTACGGCGATGAGGAAATGCATCTCATTGAGGTGTGGAATGACGGCCAGTGCGACACCCGGGATGTGCTGCCCACCAGCGGCCTGAGCCTGACCGCCGACGAGGCCTCCAGCTTTGCCGCAGGCTTCAGCGACATCCGTACCCATGCCCAGCAGAACATTTTGGCCTTTATCACCGGCACCCGGCCCATCAGCGAATACGACACCTTCGTGGAGGAGCTCAAGTCCATGAATGTGGACGACTGCACCCAGATCCTCCAGGACGCCCTGGATCGGTACAACCAGCGGTAACTACGGAAGAAGGGCGAGGCTTGGAACCAATCGGCTCCAAGCCCCGCTTCTTTTTGCGCCTATCTGAGATTATAGCGATCCATAGCCGCCTGCTTATTGGCGATGCACTGATCAATGTGCAGCTGATTTTCCAGGGTGCTGCGGAACTCTGCAAAGCTCTCCTGGGTCAGGGGCTGGGTCCCGGTAATGGCCTGCAGCGTCCAGGTGGAAACGTAGGTTCCAATGTCCGACAGCAGCGATGCGTTCTGAGTGGATTCCTCCACCGTCATGGACACCACGTTGGGGATGCCATAGGCGTTGTCGGAGGTTTCCGTCCAGATGTCGGAGGCAGCCGCCTGATCCGCCGTAAGGCCGGTGTCCAGATATGCATAGTCGTCATGGTCTACCGTATGGAATCCGAAGTCTCCCAGATACAGGGCCTTGGCCGCCGCCTGGGACAGGCCGTCAGGATTGTGCAGAATCAGATCCGTGTACTGGGGATGACCGTCCCCGTCCAGCTCATAGGTGGTGCCCTCCAGGCCGAAGGTGAGAAGATACCGTCCCTCCTCAGAGAACCAATAATCAATGAGCCTTGCCGCCAGCTCCACATTTTCGCAGCTGGTGGAAATGCCTACGCCGCCGTTGGTGACCAGGAAGTTCTCCGCCCGAAGGTGGTTGACATCCCCCTCCTGCTGCACCGGGTCGGAGAAGGCCACAATATGGAAGTCGGGATCCTCCGCCGATGCGGTCCAAACCGGGAAGTTCTCGTAGCTGCTGAACCAAACGCCGAACTGCCCGCTGGTGATGCCGCCCTCCGGGGGCTGATTAAACCGCTCGGTGTAGCTGACAAAATCGCTCCAGATCAGCCCCTCCTCATACCACTGATGGAGCATGGTGAGGTAGTCCAGATAGCTGTCCTCCATGGGCCCGAACTTTACGGTGCCGTCCACCTGGTAGAAGGGCTCCCGGCCGGACATATGGGTGAGATAGGTGGTGGCGATGCCATAGCCTGCTCCCAGATAGTTGCCCAAGGGCGACCCACTGTAGGGAATCCACATGGTGGCGCCGTAGCTGTCCCGGAAAGCCACCAGAACGTCGTGGAGCTGGTCATAGGTTTTGGGGGTGTCCAGACCCAGAGCGTCCAGCCAGTCCTGACGAATCACCGGCCCCTCCGTGGGCTTGTAGTCCACGTTATTCAGGCCGTAGATCATGCCGATGCGGCCATCGTCGATCCGGGTGCCCTTGGCATACTCCTCGTTGGAGGAGATAATCGCCTGATAGTTGGGCATCAGGGTATCCACAATGTCGGTCAGATCCACCAGTACATCATCGTCCAGAGCACCGGCCAAGCCGGTGGTGTAGTTGGCACCGGGGCTGTCCAAAAGGTCACAGTATTCTCCGCTGGCAACCATCAGGGCAAACTGCTCTGCGCCGGCCTGGGCGTTGACCAGGGTTCCCTGCACCGTCACCCCGGTACGCTCCGCCACCTCCTGCCAGAGGATGCACTGATCCAAGCTGGTGATTACGTCGGCGAACATAGGAGAGACGGTGGTCCAGTAGGTCAGCGTTACCGGCTCCTGGGTCAGAGGCAGGGACACCGCCTCCGGCGCAGAGACAGCTTCCTGGACGGAAATCTCTGAGGATACCTCCGCCGCAGCAGACACTTCGGTCTGCTGTGGGGAAGTCTGGGCCTGGGCTATAACTGCTGCCGATGTGCTGCTCTCGGCAGCGGGGGTACCGCAGGAGCAAAGCATACCCACCAGCATCAGCATGGCCAGCGTGCTTGCGGCAATTCTTGATTTCATTTCAAAATTCTCCTTTATCACATAAATTTGGCCTGATTTTGCTCCAGATTTTTGCGGGGATCGTTATGCCCGGGGGCATAGGAATTGGCATCGTCCAGAGTTTCATAGGGTACGGGCCAGCTGATGCTGTCCTGTACCGTCTGGGTCAGCGACCACTGCCAATGGAGCTTTTCCTTGTCCGTTCTGGGGGGATCCTTCTTGGGACGGTGGGCAATGCAGGCCGGAACCTTTTCGGAATCCGCTGCCTTTGTACCACCTGGGCTGCCAGGCCCACCGCTAGGGCCGCCAGGGCCTCCACCGGGGCCGCCAGAGCCTCCACCGGGACCGCCAGGGCCACCGCCCGGGCCGCCAGAGCCTCCACCGGGACCGCCAGGGCCACCGCCCGGGCCGCCAGGGCCACCACCGGGGCCACCAGGGCCGCATTGCTCTGCTGTC